>CAXSDZ010000042.1:0-591 GCA_964235505.1 uncultured Chthoniobacteraceae bacterium | reverse complement strand
TGCTCGCCGTGCCGAGCGGCTCAGGGACGCTGCCGTTTCGCGCGCTGCGTTTCGGGAAGGCCGGCGCGACAGCGCACGTCTGGTTTTGCCTCTGGCAGAATCGCGCGCCCGGCGCGCCTCAGGCCGTGGCCGACTGGGCGCAATCCGCGCAGCGCGCCAGCGTGCAAGCCGTGCTCCGGCGCGAGCGGCATCTCAGCCAGCAGGTGCTGGAGGTTGCGCTGCTCAGCCCGATGAGCGGCGCGGAAGCGGACGCGGCGTTCCGGCGCGAGATCGCAGCGCGGGTTCGTTGAGCGTTGGGCGTTTGGCGGGGGGCTTCTCTTCGTCCCTTTCTTCATCCTCATCCATTTCTCCAACGCCGTTGCCGCAGGAAGAAGATGAAGATGAAGAAGTGGGAAAAGCGTCCCGCGCCGGACGTTCAACGCCCCACGCTCAACGCTCCCCAACCTCCGCCACCGTGCCGAAATAGCGATCTCCCGCATCTCCCAAACCGGGCACAATGTAGGCCCGCGCGTTCAGCTCGGGATCGATCGCCGCGGTGAAGATTGGCACGTCGGGATGCGCTTTCCGCAAGTGCGCGATGCCCGGCTCGCA
>CAXSDZ010000041.1:18248-26101 GCA_964235505.1 uncultured Chthoniobacteraceae bacterium | reverse complement strand
ATGGCGACGCGGTGAACGCCGTGCGCATCGTCCGCGACGAGAGCGCGTGGCGCAGCGAGGCGGTCGGAGTAGGAGAAGTGCGGCGGGAGTTTTTCGAGGGCCGCGACGCGCACTTCGAGCTGTGCGTGGAGGTCGCGCCGATCGCCTACGAATGGAGACGCGGCGAGGTGCTGCGCACGGCGCGATGAATGTCGCGATCACGGGTGCGACGGGCTTCATCGGGCGGCCGCTGGTGGCGCATCTCAGCGCGCTCGGCCACGGCTGCACGGTGCTCACCCGCCGCCCGGACCGCGCACATCGCGCGAGCGGTGTGCGGATCGCAAAGGCCGATGCGCCGCCCTCTGGAGCCGATGCGGTGATCCACCTCGCCGGGGAAAACGTCGCCGGGCTGTGGACGCCGTGGAAGCGTCGCGCGATCCTGACGAGCCGCGTGGAAAGCACCCGTGCGCTGGTCGCCGCGATGCGTGCGGCACCGGTGAGACCACGTGTCTTTCTCGTCGCATCGGCGGTCGGCATCTACGGGCATCGCCCGGGCGAAATGCTGGACGAAACGTCTGCGCTCGATCCGCGCATGCGCTTCCGTGCGCAGGTCTGCCGTGCGTGGGAGGCGGCTGCGCTGGAAGCCGAAGCGCTCGGAGTGCGCGTGGTGCAGTTGCGCCTTGCTAATGTGCTCGGGCCGGGCGGCGGCTTTCTCGAAAAGCTGCTGCGCGCGTATCGAGTCGGCGGTTGCTGGGTGCTCGGGAAACCGGACGCGGCGCTCTCGTGGATTGGGCTGCTGGACTGCGTGCGGCTCGTCGCGTTTGCCTTGGAAAACGACGCGCTGAGCGGGCCAGTGAATGGGACGTCGCCCCACGCCATCACGCAGCGAACTCTCGCCGCGAGCCTCGCGCAGCGCACCGGCGCAAAGCTGTGCGGCTGCGTGCCGCCGTGGGTGCTGGCAGCCGCGCTAGGCGAATTTTCACGCGCGCTGCTGGATGATCAGCGCGTGGCGCCACGCCGCGCACTCGATGCCGGCTTTCACTTCCTACAGCCCGCGTGGCGCGGATTTCTGGAGGACGTGTTTGGGTGAATCTACAAGGCGTCGTGTAAACGGAACGGAGCAAAAGCGCACGGATCGTCTAAGCAGACTCGCGCACTTTCCCACCCGCTCGCCAGCGACGCGCTTCAACCTTTTGCAACTCCAAGCCCGAACGCTTCGTGCGCGAGGTTTGCCGCTTCGGCGATGCGCGTTTCGTCCAGGATCACGGCGGTTTTGATCTCGCTGGTGGAGATCACCTGGATGTTGATCCCGCCGGCGCTGAGCGTCTCGAAAAGCCGCGCCGCCACGCCCGAGTGCGAGCGCATGCCGATGCCCACGATCGAGAGCTTGGCGATGTTCTCCTTCGAGACCATGCCGCCCGCGCCGATCTCTTTCACTACCGCGCCAATCGCCGTCTGCACCTTCGGCAGCTCATCCCGGTTCAGCGTGAAGGAGATGTCCGTCGTTCCCTGCATGGAAATGTTTTGCACGATCATGTCGATGATCACGCCCGCTTCCGCCAGCGCCGTGAAGATGCGCGCCGCCGTGCCGGGCCGGTCGGGGACATTCGTCACCGTCACCTTGGCTTGATTTTTCTCCACGCTGACGCCGCGCACGACGACCGCTTCCATGGTCTTGGATTCTTCTTTCACGATGGTTCCGGGATTTTGGTTGAACGACGAGCGGACCTCAAAAACGACACCAAACTTTTTGGCAAACTCGACCGAGCGCGACTGCATCACTTTCGAGCCGGAGGAAGCCATCTCGAGCATTTCGTCGTAGGAAATGAGGTCGATCTTGCGCGCGGTCGGCACAAGGCGCGGGTCGCAGGTATAGACGCCATCCACGTCGGTGAAGATCTGGCAAAGGTCGGCCTTGATCGCCGAGGCGAGCGCGATGGCGGTGAGGTCGCTGCCGCCGCGCCCGAGCGTGGTGATCCGCCCGTCCGCCGTCTCGCCCTGAAAGCCCGCGACGATGATGATGCAGCCGTCGTCGAGATGTCGGTGGATTTGCTTTGGCGTGAGGTTGGCGATCTTCGCCTTCGTGTGAAAACCGTCCGTCACGATCCCCGCCTGCGCCCCGGTCAGCGACACCGCCTTTCTCCCGAGTGCATTGATTGCCATCGCCGTGAGCGCGATCGTGGTCTGCTCGCCGGTGGAAAGGAGCACATCCATCTCGCGCTCGGTCGGGGCGGTGGAAACCTCGCGCGCCAGCTTGATCAATCCATCCGTCACCCCGCTCATCGCCGACACCACGCAGACCACCTGATTCCCCGCCTCCTGCGTGGCGATCACGCGCCGCGCGACATTGAGAATCCGCTCGGGATTGCCGACGGAAGTGCCGCCGTATTTCTGGACGATCAGGGCCATTCTTTCTGGTTTTGCGGGCGCGCAGGATGGCGGTTCGCTGCCCGCGCTGTCAATTGCTGCGCCGGAAGGGCGTCCTAAATTGAATCTAGGAAGTAGAACGCCCGGTGAATGACCGGGCGTTGGGAGCGCACGCCGCTCCGACGTGTGATTTGCAGCTCAAGCGCATTAATTTCGCTGCACTCCTTCCCGAATGCGGGTCAGGTGGATCGAGAGTTTGAAGAGAAACATGTAGAACCCGTAATCGCTGAGGGTGAAGAGACGGCTGTGCGTGAGCTCGTCCACATCAAGTTTTTGCAGGTCGCAGTTATTGGTCCGGTCGAGCAGCGCAATCCCTTCCTCGCCAAGGCGCCCGTTGCTGGGCAGGTAAAACATCGAAGTCACGCGCTGCCGTCGCACGTCGTCGAGATGCTGCGCTGGCACGGCTTGGCCAACTTCCCGCAGCATCGCCTCATAACGCGGGAGGCTGATGATCGGGCAATACATCAGCCGCGGCCCGAGCCAACACCGGTTTTCTGCTGTCACATCGCAGGTATTGGAGAGCACCATTACTCGCGCTTCACGCACGGTAGGATCGGGTAGATTCGAAACCCAGACCCGCGCCAGCCCATCGCCCTGATACACCCGCGGTTCGCCCTCCAGCTTTGCCGTGTAGAGCCGCCCGTCGATATTCGCGGGAAATTGCTTCAGCTCATCGAACAGGTCGGCCGTCGCCTCAGCCGCCAAGTATTTCGGCAGATAAGTGCGGAACTCCTCAAACCACTCTGCCATGTCGCTCACACCAGATCCCAGAACCGCTCGTTGAGCAGATCCACAACGGCCGCAGTTGGCTCCACCGCCTCGCCGAGCAGCTTGCCGGCAAATGCCTCCAGAACCGCGAGCTGCGCGTCTTCGTCTGGCGGTTCAGTCGCCGCTACATAAAATTCCGCCGTGGAATTACGCCATGCAGGCATTGCAGCGGTGTAAGACATCGCTGGCAGTGCATGCAGGTGTCGTTCCGCAGTGCGCGGCGTTGCGAGGGCAAGACAAGATGCCAGCGAAAGCGAGACGCTGGTGATCAATTCAGGAGTAGGACGGTAAAACTCAGCCGGCATCCGCGTAGGTCGGTTGGAGGGTTTGTAGGAAGTCACTCTTCAGCAAGCTGAAGAAAAGCTGTTTTTCCGCAGCGTGCGCCCGGTTTAGGAAGGCCGCCAGTGCGGCGTCGAAGCCTTCCGTCGTATCGGGTGCCATCATAAAGGCATCGATATCGATTACCGATCCGGTTTTGCCCGGCTCATTCACCAGATCCAGCCCTTTGCCCACTTGGAGAAGCAACTGGCAGCCATCCCCGGCGAGCACCGTCTTGAAGAACGTTCCTTCGCCACTCGCTGGTTCGCCACCGACGGTGACTGATAGCGTAAGCTTTGGGAAGATGTCGCCCGGATAGAAGTTGATGTAGCGCAGGCCAAAGCGGGTCGGCTTGGCAATCAGTCCGCTTGCTGCCGCTTGCGTCAGCGTCTCATGAAATCGTGGTGCCAGCGTCGCCCAACCAGGATATGCACCGCGAATTCCCACTGCGAGCGATTGCGCCCCTACCAACACCGCCAGATGCTCTCCTTCCATGCGGAGCAGTGGCTGTAGCGCGAGCGCCGGGTCGCTGCGCCGCATTTCCGCAGGCACCATGGAGATCGGCAGCGGCTCCGTCTTTGGAAAGAAAGCGTGCAGAGCCTGATACACCACACCAACCACAGCATCCGGTGGCACCACCGTCTCGAAGCGAATGTCCAGCACAGCTTCCACGATTGGGCAGGGCATGATCGAACTCGGTAACCTCATCGTCGATAGACGTTCTACAGACCATTCCGGTGAGGGGAAGTTCAAAGCCCAATGCGAACACTCGTTAGGATTCACCAGCGTCCTTGAGGAAAATCTAGGCGTTAACGCCGAAGGCGACCCCGATCCCCGGAGCTACTTCCGCCCCGTCTGCGGCATCCAGCCGACGGGGAGTTTTCTTCCGTTCTGCGTGGCGCGGAAATGGATCGCGCCGTCGGCTTGCGCGGCGACTTCGCACTGGATAGTGGTCGGGCCTTCCACGGCTGGGCGCACGCCGCGGATGCGGAAGATGCCGAGGTCGCGTGGCTCGCGGGAGGAGCCGGTCTGGCCCTGGTGCAGGGCGACGAGGGTTTCCTCGCCAGTCGCGCGCCACGGAAAGGCGCCGGTCGCGGGGAGTTGCGCGCCAGCGTTGAGGATGATGCCGCCATCGCCATCGGCCAGCGAGATCACGACCGGGCGGGCGAGGAAGCCGGCGGAGTGGATTTCCAGCGGCACGCCACAGCCGGTCACGAGGCCGGTCCAGCCGTCGATTGTCGTCGCGACCATCCCCTTGAACTCGTCGTTCGCATTTGCCGCCGCGCGCGTCAGCACGGAGATCGCGTCGTTGGAAAGCCCGAGCTCGCGGAGCACTTGCGCGTAGTTCCAGTCGAGGCGCTTGGAGTAGCGGCCGCTTTCCACGGCGGGTTTGATGAGCTGCGCCAGCTTCCCGAGTTCCTTGGAATCGCCGAGCGTCGCGGCGTAATGCACGAGCACTTCCTCGCGTTCCGGGCCGAGCGCAAAGGCGCGCTCCGCCTGGCGCAGCGCCGCCGGCGTGTCGCCGCGCTCGCGGGCGATGGAGCTGGCAAAGAGATACGCCATCCACGCCCCACGCTGCTCGCCGTAGCGCGCCAGTTCGTCCTCCCGCGCGGGATCGTGCTCGCCGGCTTTGAGCCCGAAGCGGATGCCGAGCGCGGCGTGGTGATTCGGCTCCAGCTCCAGCACGCGCTCGATCGCGGCGCGCTCGCCTTCCGCATCACCCGCGGCGCTGCACGCCTGCGCGAGGTGCATGAAGCCATCGGGATCCTGCGGGTGGATCTGCGTGTGGCGGGTGAGCGTTTCGCGCGCTTTGTCGTGCTGTCCGCTGAGGCGGTAGGCTGCGCCGAGCGCGAGCAGCGTGCGGCTGTGCTCGGGGCGCAGCGCCGCGGCACGCTCCAGCGCCAGCAGGCCCACATCGGGGATCAGCCCATCGCGCAGGAGCTGCTCGGCGAAGCCAAGAAGCTGGTCTGGGTTTGCCGCGAGCTGATCGATCTGCTGCACGACCATGTTGCGGAAAGTGGGGATATCCACATACGCAAAGCCGCCTTGCTGCTCCGGTCCGCCGCCTTGCGCCTGGAGCTTCACCACGACGCGCAGCGAAGCGAGGCCTTCCAGCGCCATCGGGTCATTTGGCGCGAGCTCCAGCGTCTTGCGGAAGGCCGCGACGGCTTCCTCTTTCATCCCGTGCGCGGCGAGCAGTGCGCCGAGATTATTCCAGATGACGGGGATCGCAGGCGCCTTTTCCAGCGCCTGCTGGTAGAGCCGGATCGCGTCGTCGTCGCGCCCCTCATGGCGCGCCACATACGCGCGGTGATACATGCCGAAAGCCGTGCCCGGCAGGATGGTTTCCAGCTCGCTGAGGAGCTCCGCGGCGCGCGGGATTTCGCTGTCCTCCAGCGCTTCAGCGAGGTCGTCGAAAGTGGTCGATGCGCGTGAAAAGCTCAGCCACGGTTCGCCTGCTTCCGGCCCGAGCCGCTCGATGGCGGTGAGCAGATGCTCGACTTCAAAAGGATCCTGATCCGCCACCGCCGCCTCGACTTCCTCCGGCCACGGGATGTGCGTGGGAAGCCCAAAAAATGGGAGTTCCCACGAGGTCGAATCGATCCAGCGGACGGCGGCATTGGTCATAAAAAGCGGGCGGCAAAAAAGGAGCGGCGACAATACGCGGCACGGGCATCGGCGCGACTGGAAACTTCCACCTCGCCTGGACCTCGCGCAGCGATCTGCGCAGTCACGAAGACGCCAAAATCACGCGCCGATCAGCCGCAGGATTTCGTCTTTCTCCGCCTTCGCCGGCAGCACGCCGCTGGCCTGCTCCTTCGCGACATCAGGATCTTTCAAGCCATGGCCGGTGACCGTGCAGACGATGCGCGCGCCTTCGGGAATCTGCGGCAGCGGGCAGCGCTCGCAGCGCTCGGTGCTGAGGCATTTCAAAAGGCCCGCGATGCTCGCGGCGCTGGCAGGCTCCACGAAAATGCCCTCGTTCATCGCCAGCCAGCTTTGCGCGGCGAGGATTTCCTCGTCCGTCACGATGTCCACCGCGCCGCCGGAATCGCGGATGGCAGCGGTCGCCAGCTCCCAGCTCGCGGGGTTGCCGATGCGGATCGCGCTGGCCACCGTTTCCGGCTTTTCCACCACGCGGCCAAAGAAGATCGGCGCTGAGCCGGCAGCCTGGAAGCCGAGCATGCGCGGGCGGCGCGTGGCTTTGCCGAGCCGGTGAAACTCTTCGTAACCCATCCAGTAGGCCGAGATATTTCCGGCATTCCCAACCGGCAGGATGTGCAGGTCCGGCGCGTCGCCGAGCTCTTCGATGATCTCAAAGCTCGCGGTCTTCTGGCCTTGCAGCCGATGCGGGTTGATGGAGTTCACGATGGCGATCGGCTCCGTCTCGCCGATCTCACGCACGAGCCGCAGCGCGTCGTCGAAGTTGCCGTCGATCGCCACGACCTTCGCGCCATACATGAAAGCCTGCGCGAGTTTGCCAAACGCGATTTTGCCCGCCGGCAGCAGCACGATGCACGCGATGCTCGCCCGCGCCGCATACGCCGCCGCCGCCGCCGATGTATTCCCCGTCGATGCGCAGATGACCGCCTGCGACCCAGCTTCGACCGCCTTCGAGATGGCCATCGTCATCCCGCGATCCTTGAACGATCCCGTCGGATTCAGCCCTTCGTATTTGAGGAACACCTGCGCGCCACGACCGACCTTTGTGCTCAGCTTTGGCGAGTAGATGAGCGGCGTGGAGCCTTCGTGGAGCGAGATGACGGGCGTCGCTGCGCTGACCGGGAGATACTCCCGGTAGCGGGCGATGATGCCGCGGTCATGGACAAGGCTGGGCGTCATGAGAAGTGTTCGACTCGGATCATTCTCGGCGGCTTCTTCACGCAATCCAGCGCGGCGATCCGATCGAGCGCGGTCTTCATCTGCGCGTGGGTCGCTTCGTGGATCATCATCACCAGCGGCACAGTCGTGCCTTCCTCATCGGACTCGGGCTGGAGGATAGAGGAAATGCCGACGTCTCCTTCGCCCAAGATGCCGGCGATTTGCGCGATCACACCGGGGCGATCCTGCACGGAAAGGCGGATGTAATATTCCGACGTGATCTGGTCGATCGGCTTGCACGTGCCGTAAAGGCCGTGCGGCATGAAGCCGAGGTTCCGCCGTGGCGAAAGCAGCGCATCGCCAGCCTCCGCAAGGTCGGAAATGACCGCGCTGCTCGTGGCGTCCTGCCCTGCGCCACGACCGTAAAAGAGCGTTTCGCCGACCACGTCGCCCTTCACCATCATGGCGTTGAAAACGCCGTTGACGCGCCGTCGCTGCCGTGGCATTCGGCGAGAAGGTTGGGCCAGGCTTCGCCTTCG
>CAXSDZ010000041.1:0-18238 GCA_964235505.1 uncultured Chthoniobacteraceae bacterium | reverse complement strand
ATCGCCGCGCACCGCCAGGGCGTTGAAGACGCCGTTGACGCTGGCCAGCACATGCTTTTCCGGCACGAGCGTGGGATGCACGCGCACCTCCACGCCGTCGCTGCCGGCCTTGATGATGCCGAGCAATTTCACGCGGTAGCCGAGCAGCTTCGCAAAGCGGATGTCGCCCGCGGTGAGCGCCTCGATGCCTTCCACGAAGACCTTCTCCGGCGGCACCCAGAAGCCATACGCCAGCGAAGCGAGGATGATCGCCTTGTGCGCGGGATCGCCGCCATTCACATCGAGCGCGGGATCGGGCTCGGCATAGCCCGCCGCCTGCGCCTCGGCGAGCGCAGCGGCGAAGCTCATCTCATCCTCCGTCATCCGCGTGAGGATGTAGTTGCTCGTGCCGTTGATGATGCCGTGGATCGACTGGATGTGGTTGCCGATGAAGGCCTCGCGAATCGCTTTGATGATCGGAATCCCACCACCGACCGCCGCCTCGAAGAACACCGGCACGCGATGCGCCGCCGCCGCCGCGAAGATCTCTTTGCCGTGCTCGGCGAGCAGCGCCTTGTTGCCGGTGACCACGATTTTCTTCCGCTCGATCGCGCCGAGAATGAGCCGCAAACTTTCCTCTTTCCGGCCCATCAGCTCCACCACGATCTGGATCTCCGGGTCATCGAGCAGCTCTTCCGCGCGCGTGGTGAGAAGTGTGGCGGGCACTTCGATCCCGCGCGCTTTCGCGACATCGCGAACGGCAATTTTTTTCACCGTGAGCTCAAAGCCGAGCCGCTCCCGGAGCAGGGCGCGATTGAGCGTCAGGTGCTTGAAGACACCTGCGCCGACATTTCCCAATCCTGCGAGGCCGATGCCGAATTGCTGCATGTGGATGTGTGTTGAGCCGTCCGAAAAAGAGCCGCGGAATATGCGGCCCGCGGCTTTCGCGACGCAAGCGGGTTCTGAGTTTCCGCGGCGTCGCGGAGGGGCTTTCGCTTTGAGGCTTTTACACCCGCACGCCCAGCCCCAGCACCTCGCGGCAATACTTCACGCTACGCTCCAGATCGGCTTGCTGAAAATCCTGCTCGGCCCGCTTTTTGTCTGCGCCGGCCGGGGCTTGGAATGAAGGGATGGCGTGGCCACGCGCGGCGAGCGCCTCGAAGTGCGCGAGAGCCTCGGGTCGCTTGTCGTAGTGCTCCCAGAAGTCGGCCTTCTGATAGGTGAACGGCTTGGAAAAACCCGAGATCGTCTCGATCTGGATGGGCACCGTCGGGCAGAGCACACGCCAGCGTTCCAGCCACTTTTTCCAGTCGATGAGCCCATCGCCCATCGCAGTCCACTGCACCGTCGCACCGTCCGGCGACTGCCAGATCATCGCGTCGCGCAAGCTGGAGCAGATGGTGTAAGGACCGAGCCGCTCCAGCACGTCGAGCGGGTCTTCGAGCGTCCAGACCGCATTGCCCGAGTCGATGTTCACGCCGACGAAATCGCGGCCCGCTGCCTCCACCAATCCGGCGAGTTCCCACGAGTGCATGTCGCCCGCGTGGTTTTCCACGGCGACCTTCACCCCGGCGTCCATCGCGCGGGAGCGGCAGACTTTGAGCACCTTCACCGTGTCATCGATCCGCGCCTGAATGCCGCCGGGCGTCTTACGATCTTCCATCGCGCCGAGCACCACGCGGATCACCGGGGAGCCGAGCGCCTTTGCGGCGCGGATGCCGAGCGCGAGGTGCTCCTTGGCCGTGCCGCGGTTTGGTTTGAAGCGCGTGGAAGTGGGGCAGATGCTCCACGTGCCCAGATAAAGCGCGAGCCCGAGGCCATCCGCCTTTCCTTTTAACTCCCGCAACGCTGCATCTTCGAGGCTTTCAAAGGCATCGAGGTCGGAGATGAAGAGCGTATCGAGCCTCAGTGAAGCGGCGTATTCGAGGAGCTGCGGCGCTTTCCAGCCCATCGCGCGCACGGAGAAGTTATCGAGCCCGAGGGCGATCTTCGCGGCTGGCGCGGCGGGCTTCTCCTGTGCGAGGAGCGGCGCGGCAATGGATGCGGCAGCCGTGCCGGCGACGGTGTGGAGGAATGAGCGACGGCCGATGGCGGAAGTGCAGGAAGTCATGGGAGGGAAAGGGCGCGGCGATTAGAGAAAGCAGGCGTGGGCGGGTCAACGCTTTCCACGGCGGGCAGCTAGGAAGTGGGAGGTCAGATCAGACCGTCGCATCACCGACCACTGACTTCTCCCCCCACTTCACTGCTCTGGATCGCGCGGGAACTTCGCATACGGCAGCCGCGCGCTGCGGTAGGTGTAGTTGTCCGCACTGATGTGCTTCGGCGGCAGGAAATCGCGGCAGCCACTCGCGGCGATGAGGTCATCCTGATCCACACCATCACCCGAAACGCCGATCGCGCCGACGAGAGCGCCGTGGCGATAAAGCGGAAAGCCGCCGGGGAAAATCGTGATCCCATTTGGCAGATTCGGGTTGCCGGGGAAAGGCCCCGCGCCGCGCTTCTGATCGGCAATCGGGCGCTGGCGCAGGCTCACCGCTTCCTGGAAACCGAAGAACGGTCCGTGCGGGCGGCCATCCAGGCCCGGCGGGAAAAAGCGCTGCGCGAGAAAGCCCACCGAGCGGGACGACGTCGCAAGCTGGCGATTGGAAAAGAAGACCGCGGTGCGCGCTTTTTGCGCTGCCACGTCCCACGAAAAGATCGTCGCCTCGCCCACGCGGAAGATGCCGAGGATCGCCGGCGCTTCCCCGTTTTTGTTCGGGTTGTTCACCACCACGATGAAGGTCTTCGCGCTTGTGCCGATCGGCAACCGGATGCCCGCGCGCGTCCGAGCACAGCGCTCCGCCGCGGCGCTCAGGATGTCCTCTACGTCCGCCGCCGTGAGCCGGCTCGCGTCGCCGATTTTCTCCCGGCCTGGCGTGGTGGAGAGCGGATCGTCGCGCAGCGGAAAGCGGATCTCGCCTCCCACCCCGCCGAACCGCGCGCTGGGATAGGGGAAGCCCGCCGGCGCCCCTTGCGGCACGCCGCTCTGCACAAATGCGACTGGCGCCGAGGCCGCTCCACCAGTGAAGGGCGCTTGGTCAAAGGAGCCAGGAATGCTCACGGGCGTGCCGCCGGAGCCGAGCGGCTGCACGTCGCGCACGTCTTCGATGTCCTCCAACCGCGGATGCACGTAGGGGATGCGGATGCCATTAAGCAGCACGTTGCTGGCGACGATTTGTCCGCGAGGCCGGAAGTGGGTCTGGCCTGCGAGCGCCACGTCTTCATCCGCGTCGCGCCCAGTCTTAAAGCCAGGGGTCGCGTCGCGCTGCGTTTCCCGGAAAAAGATCGCCGCCGCAGGCGCGAGGTCTGTCGGAGAGCCATCACCGGTGACGCCGATGCCGCCGACAAGGTGCCCGTCTTTATAGAGCGGCACGCCGCCCGGCGAATCGTTCAGCGAACTCAGCGGAAACGCGCTGCTGCGCGCGCCCGGCGAGACCGTGGAGATCGTCCGCTGCGACCCGCTGAAGCCCGGCGGAATGAGCTTCACGCGATTGACATCGGAGAAGAAAAGGCTCGATAGGCCGACGCCCACCAGCGGGCCGGGCGGTGTGTTGCGCACGCCGACCGGGAAGTGCTGCTGGATGATGTAGCCCGCTGTGCGCGAGGTGAACGCATTCTGATCGCTGCTGAGAAACGCCGCCGTGCTCGCGCGGGTGATCGCGCCTCCTGCCAGGCCGTAGATTTTCAGCACCGGCTTGGAGAGATCAAAAGCCGGGAGTTGGTTTGGCAGTTGCCCTCCCATGTCCCAAAGCGCAAGCAGAAAGCCCTCGCGATCCGTCACCGCGATGATCGCGCTGCGATGCTCGCGGGAAGCGTGCGTGGCGGCTTGCGCGACGATGATCTCGACTTCTTCCGCGGTGAGCTGAGTCGGATCGGCGTAAGTGCGCGGCGCGGCGCTCAAAAAGAGCAGCGAGGCGCAGCAGAAAGTGAGGAGAAAGCCCGCGGGGCGCACGGGGCGCAGCATGGGCAAAGGCCACCGGGCGGGCAACAGGAGAAAAATCACACCGCCCGCCACATCGATGTTGCCTTCGCAGCGCAGGGCGCCGCTGTGGGCGCGCCGCCCTGTTTTACATTGCCCCACGCTTCGCTTTCTCCCTATCACGCAGCGTGCCTGCGAAACGCGCCGCCCCCGTCGCACTGCTTGCCGGCAGCCGCATGCTGCTGGCCGGCTGCATTTCGGCGCTCGTCGCCGGCGGGAACAGCAGCGCGGCGGAACCGGGGAGATCGGCATTTCGCGCGGGTCGGCCACCACTGCGGCCATTCTTTTCGGAGCGCCAGCGACCCGGGCTGCTGAAGGACGCGACCGCTCCGATGCCGGTCGCGGAGCCGCCGAAATCGCCCGCGGAGTTCAACCCGGATCCCGGCCAGTGGAATGCGCCGGTGCGGCCTCCGCCTTCTCAGGATGAGCCCGTTGCGCCACGCTCCTTCGAGTTGCTCGCGCCGGATTTCCCGCTGCTTTTTCCAGATGAGCCTGTGCTGCTCTCGCAGGCTGCCTTCCGCTCCGAGCCGCTCCCTCAGAAGCTCGCTCTCCCGCGCCGCGGCGTGCGCGGCGAGGAGCCGGTCACCAAAGAGTGGGAATATCGCGAGTATCCTTTAGGCCAGCGCGGACTTGGCTTTTTTCCAAATGCAAAAGGCGTCCCGAACCGCTGGTTCCTCAATGTGCCGCGATGGAAGCGCTACCACGATCCCACGATCGAGACGCCCTATCTCTACGACACGCCGAGGCTTTGGCATCCCTACGAACAAAGCACGCTCAAGGGCGACGTGCCGATCTACGGCCAGGACATCTTTCTGAATGTCATCGCGAAAAATTTCACGCTCGCCGAAGCGCGCCGGCTGCCTGTCGGCAGTGGGGTAAGTGCAGCGTTGCCGAATGCATCGGAGTTCTTCGGACGCGGCGAGCAAGTGCTCCTTTCCAATGATAGCTCACTTACACTGGAGCTATTCAAGGGTGAGACTGCGTTCAAGCCGGTCAATTGGGCGTTGCGCGTCACCGGCGTCTATAACCAGAACTACATCTGGGTAAGAGAAAACGGATTGCTGGATCCCGACCCGCGCGGGCCGGACTTTCCCGAGCGCAAAGGTCCCCCGGACAGCTCCGGCATCCAGGCGATCCCGGCGCGGGAGAACGACTTCAATCCGCGGGCGGGAATCCCGAAGCCATTCTCTAAAACGATCAATCCCGGCGATGCCTTCAACTACCTCGCACCCGAGCTGCGCCCGATCGGCGATGCCCGGGCGCTGACGCGCGTCGATCCTGAGACGAACGAGCCGGGTGAAGGGGAAAGGAACCGGGCGAAGAAGCGCGAACGCGACTTCGAGAACTCGCGCTACACGCGGCGTCACAAAGACTTCTTCGCCCTTCAGGAAGCGTTCGCCGAGATTCACTACACGGATCTTTCAGATAGCTTCGACTTCCTTTCTTCCCGCACCGGCATTCAGCCCTTCATCTCGGATTTCCGGGGCTTCATCTTCTCCGACACGAACCTCGGCTTCCGGCTATTCGGAAACTACGACAGCAACCGCATCCAATACAATTTGGCCTTCTTCAACCAACGGGAGAAGGACACCTATTCGGACTTAAACATCGTCAATGAGTCGCGGCACCAGAAGGTATTGATCGCCAATGTCTTCAAGCAGGACACGATCTGGAAAGGCTACACCTCGCAGTTCTCCTTTCATGCGAACTTCGACGACGGTGGCACGCACTACGACAAGAACGGCTTTCTAACCCGCCCCGCGATCCTCGGGACGGTGCGCGACGAGGCCGACTTCTTCGGCGGCACAGGGCAGTTGAAAGGGCATAAGGTAAAGGCATTCTACTTCGGCTGGACTGGCGACGGCCACATCGGGAAGCTCAACATCACGCACGCCTTCTACCAGGTGCTCGGGGAGGACGACTTCAATGGGCTCGCCGGCCGCAAGGTGGACATCAACGCGCAGATGGGCGCGCTGGAGCTAAGCTATGATCGCGATTGGGTCCGCTTCAAGCTATCCGGATTCTATGCCAGCGGCGATAGCGATCCGACCGACCGCACCGCGCGCGGCTTTGATACTATCTTGGATAATCCCTTCTTCATCGGCGGGCCGTTTTCCTGGTATGTGCATCAAGGCTTCAACCTCGCCGGCACCGCGGTGAATTTAAAGCAGCGCGACTCTCTGGTGCCAAATCTGCGCACGAGCAAAACCGAAGGTCAGTCGAACTTCGTCAATCCGGGTGTCTTCATCGTCGGACTCGGCGCAGACTTCGAGGTAACTCCAAAGCTTCGCGCCTTCACCAATGTGAACTATGTCTGGCTCGCGGAGACGAAGCCGATCGAGGTAGCGCTCATGAGCAACAAGATCTCCAACGAGCTTGGCCTGGATGCTTCGCTCGGCTTCAAGTATCGCCCGTTGCTCACCGATAACATCATCATCTCGGCGGGCTGTGGATTTTTCCTTCCCGGCGCAGGCTACGAGTCCATCTACCGCCGCAACACGCAGCGCGTCCCAGGCTTCGGCCCGCAGGCCGAAGAAGGCAAGGTGGAGGACTTCCTTTACAACGCGTTCCTCACGCTGACGCTGATCTACTGACGGGCGCCGCTGCGTAGCTCTGCGCGTCCATGTTTTGCGAACGCAGCAGGCACGGGAAGCGCAGCCGCGTCCGGCTCGTTGTCGCGCCGTCGGCGGTTCGTTTTTCCTAGGTTGGCAGGAGAGATTTCGCGCTTTGGCGCGGCGGCGCGAGTCCTCATGCTGCGCCCATGCACCTGCGTTCCCTCCTCGCTGTCGCTCCCCTCGCTTGCTCCATCGCCACCCTTGCCGCAGCGCCCCCCGAGCCGAAATTCCGCGCCGTCACGCTCGATGACAAAGTGCAGATCGGCTACGGCGTCGCCATCGCCGACGTGGACGGGGACAAGCTCCCGGACATCCTGCTCGCGGACAAAAAGCAGTTCCGCTGGTATCGCAACCCCGGCCCGCCGAAGCCCGGCGCGACCGAGCCGGCGCCGCAGCCTTGGGACGTGTTCGTCCTCGCGGAGAATCTCACCAAGCAGGACAACGTCTGCATCGCCGCACAGGACATCGACGGCGACGGCAAATGCGAGATCGCCGTGGGCGCAGAGTGGAATCCCGGCGACACAGAAAATAGCGGCGCTGTGTTTTACCTCATCCCGCCGGCCGACCGCACGCAGCGTTGGGAGCCGGTGAAGCTGCACGCCGAACCGACCACGCACCGGATGCGGTGGATCAGGCTGGATTCCGGGATCTCGGGACTTCGGGATTCCGGGAATTCTCCGAGCGTTCCGGGCAAAGATCCCGTGGTTCCCAATCCCGAAATCCCGAAATCCGGGAATCCCGGAATCTCCTACGGCCTGGTCGTTGTGCCGCTCCACGGCCGCGGCAATAAAAATGGCGAAGGCACCGGTGCGCGCGTGCTGCTCTATCACCCGCCCGTGCACCTGGACGATCCGCAGGCGGAATGGACGACCACGCTGCTCGACGATTCCATGCACATGACGCACAACCTCGAGCCGCTCGGAATCGACGCGGCGGGAGAAAAGCTGCTCCTCGCCGGCAAGGAAGGAATCAAGATCGCCGCGCCCGCCGCATCTTGGGAAAAGGTCGGCGGCGCGCATTTCGGCAGCGGCGAATGGTTCTACAAATGGGTGGTCCGCGCCGACACGGGCGAGCAGGTGATCCCATCCTTCCAAGCCGCCACGAACGCCGACTTCAAAGGCGCGGGCGAAGTGCGCGTCGGGCGGTTGCCAGGCGGGCAACCCTTCACGAGCAGCGTCGAACCGATGCACGGCAACTCACTCGCGGTTTACGTTCCCCGCATCAACAACGGCGTCGAACCAACAGAATACCGGCGCCAGGTGCTCACCGACACTCTGATCGAAGGACACGCGCTCGCCTGCGGCGACCTGCTCGGCACCGGCTCCAGCCAGGTCGTCGTCGGCTGGCGCGGCAGCGCGCAAAAGCCGCGCCCCGTGGGAATCCGCCTCTGGACGCCGCTCGACGCCACGGGCGAGCAGTGGCGCGAAAGCGTGATCGATGACAACGCGATGGCTTGCGAAGACCTCCAACTCGCCGACCTGAACGGCGACGGCAAACTCGACGTGATCGCCTCCGGCCGCTCGACGCACAATCTGGTGGTCTATTTCAACGAGACTGAGATTCAGCAGAAGAAATGAAACTCTTCGCTCTCGTCCTGCTATCGCTGATCAGTGCAATTCCGTGCGCACACGCGACGTTTCAAGTTCGAGAAACAGTCCTGTGGAATGGTCGCGAGTATGCTGCCGAAGTGCCACCTGCGGCCACGGGCTTTTTCGCTGATCGCAAATTCCCCGAGTTTTATACAGAATCCACTGCAAATTGGGGTGGCTACCGAGCTGCCTGGGAGATTCGTAACAGCCGGCTTTACCTGACCAAATTTGAAGGTCGGCTACGTGTGCCGGGGCGAGATCTGAAGGGCGATGCGTTGGAATTTGGCACGGGCAAGGAGCGCCTCACAACCCTCCGACATTTCAATCACGGCAAACCCGGTCCGGTCTTTGCAGCGTGGCAGACTGGAACTGTCATCTTGGCGAATGGCGACATGATTGGTTTGCACAAGAAACTCGCTCGCTACGTTTATGAACGAGAGCTTCACGTGGATGTGCATGCGGGAGTGGTGATTGCGGTGAAGGTTCGAAGATTTTTGCGATGGTTCACGCCGGTGTGATTTCGCGACTAGCTGCGCGATTTGCTCCTCAGTCTACGATTAGAGATTCGGTCACTTCAGCCGCGCGATGATCGCGTCGGCATCGAAAACGCAGCCGCCCCACGTGCCGCCGCTGGCGTTTTGGAGGGCGGCCCAGAGACGGGTGTCGTCGGGAAGTTTTGGGTGCGGCGCGAGGTCTGGGCGCGGGGCGCGCGCGGTGAGGATTTGCGCGCCTTCTTCAGGTGAAAATAGGCGCGCGCTCTCGCCGGAGCTTTCGCCCACGAGATCGACTCTCCCTTCCATCCGCACTCGGTCCACGACGATGCGGATCACGTCGCCATCGCGCACTTTGCCGATCGGTCCGCCGGCGAGCGCTTCCGGGCCGCAGTGGCCGATGCACGCGCCGGTGGAGACGCCGGAAAAACGCGCGTCGGTGAGCAGCGCGACGTGCTTGCCGAAGGGCAGCATCTTCAGCGCACTGGTGATTTGGTAAGTCTCCTCCATCCCCGTGCCCATCGGGCCGACGCTGCACAGCACCATCACGTCGCCAGCCTGGATGCGGCCTTCGCGGAGCGCGGCAATGGCGGCGGCTTCGGAGGTGAAAACGCGCGCCGGGCCTTCGTGGCGGAAGATGCCTTCGGCATCTACCACGCTCGGATCGATCGCGGTGCTTTTGATGACGCAGCCTTCGGGCGCGAGGTTGCTGAGGGGAAAAACGACCGTGCCCGTGAGGCCACGCTCGCGCGCCTGGGTGGGCGACATGATCACGTCGTCCGGCTCTACGCCATCGAGCTCGCGCAGCTTTTCGCGGAAGCCGGCGCGGCGCTCGGACTTCTCCCACGCGTCGAGATTTTCGCCGAGCGTGCGGCCGGTGGCGGTGAGCACGCTGGTGTCGAGCAGGCCGAGCGCGCGCAGGTGGAGCATCACTTCCGGCACGCCGCCAGCGAGGAAGACGCGCACAGTGGGGTGATGGCGCGGGCCATTTGGCAGCACATCGACCAGGCGCGGGACGCTGCGATTCACCTCGATCCAATCCTGCACCCGCGGCCTCGGAAGCCCGGCGGCGTGGGCGATAGCGGGGATGTGCAGCAGCAGATTCGTGGAGCCGCCGAAGGCTGCGTGAACGGTCATCGCATTGCGGACTGCGGCGGGCGTGAGGATGTCGCGCATCGCGAGCTTTTGCGCGTCGAGCCGCGCCACGGCTTGCGCCGAGCGCACCGCGAGATCGAGCCACACGGGCTGCCCGCTGGGCGCGAGCGCGGAGTGGGGAAGTGCCATGCCGAGCGCCTCCGCCACCACCTGCGAAGTCGCCGCCGTTCCGAGGAACTGGCACCCACCGCCTGGCGACGCGCACGCGCGGCAGCCGAGGTCCGCGGCTTCCTGCAAGGTCAGCAGCCCGCGCGAAAACCGCGCCCCGATCGTCTGCACCGCGCCGGCATCCTCGCCATCGCTCGGCGGAAGCGTGACACCGCCCGGCACGAGCACGCTCGGCAAATCGCGCATGCCCGCGAGCGCCATCATCATCGCCGGCAGCCCCTTGTCGCACGTCGCGATCCCGACCACGCCCGCGCGCCGTGGCAGCGAGCGGATGAGCCGGCGGAAAACGAGCGCGGCGTCGTTGCGATACGGCAGCGAATCGAACATGCCTGTGGTCCCCTGCGTGCGCCCATCGCACGGGTCCGAGCAGTAGCCCGCAAACGGCACAAACCCCGCCCGCCGCAGCTCACGCGCCGCCGCTTCCACCAGCAGCCCGATCTCCCAATGCCCCGTGTGATACCCGAGCGCCACCGGCTTCCCGCCCGGCTCCCGCAACCCGCCCTGCGTGCTCAGGATGAGGAACTGTTTCCCCGCCGCCGCGCTCGGCTCCCAGCCCATGCCGACATTTTGCGTGAGCCCGAAGATATCGCCGCTCGGCGAGCCGCGCAGCATCTCCTCCGTCAGCGGCAGCGAGCCCGCTGGGCCAGGCGCGCGGGTGCGGATTTCGAAGAGCGCAGGGTCGAATGGGAAGAGGTTGTCGGCGGGCATGGGGCGGTGGGCTTTCGATGCCACGGATGCGCGGAGATGGAAAGCGCCGCAAAGCTGCGCAAAACCGCAACCCGCTCATAATGCGCGCTCGCGCGAGGGCTCCTGGCCTCGTGCGCAGAATCGCTGGGGTCCTGCCCGAAATGGATTCATTCCCACACAAATCCGCCATCATTGGACAGTCATCGCCGCTCTGCGGCTGAGAAAAAACAGCCAGGCTGTCCTCGGGCAGGAGCCCGGCGATTCTCGCGCACGAGGCCAGGAGCCCTCGCGCGAGCGCGAGTCGTATTTTACAGCCCACCAAAGTATCGCCCGTGCCATTGCTGCTCTGCTTTTTCGCACTCAGCGCAAACGCGGATACGGGCAGTCATAGGGGAAAGATTGCTGACGCAACAGCCGCCACGCGCGACGTGCTCCGCATGAGGGAACCTCCGTTTGCGAACTTCGCGAGGAGGATCCATCGAAGGGGCGAACGTTCTGCCTTCTTTCGAGGTAGCTCCCCATACGGGCAGTCCATAATTGATCGGCACGACCTCTGCCCGCATCCCCACGTGGTGAACCTCGCAGACGAGCGGTTCATAAGCGGCATAATCCGCCGGTTCGTATGACTGTAAATCGTCCGAACTAAAATCAGGCGCTTCCTCCACATGCTTGATCCCCGTCGCGTAAAGCAGGTTATCGAGCCAATGCTCGGCATGCGGGTAGAAACCGCTGCTCGCAAGCAACCCGCACGCGGCAAGCGTCGCAATGAGAATGAGCCAACGGAGGTTCTTCACGGGTCAAGAGATGAGAATCCCACACGCACGATCACCGCGCACCCATGACCGCCCCCTCACTATGCAGCGCGCCGCTTTTCCCAAACGTCTCCGCCACGCTCGGCACGGGCGCGGGGTTGGCGGTGCCGATGAGGTCGCGGCCTTCGTGCGAGGCTTCGCGGGTGGTGAACTTCACCCCGACAAGGCGCGAGACGCCGTGCTCTTCCATCGTCACGCCGTAGATCGCGTCGGCGCGCGCGATGGTGCGCTTGTGGTGGGAGATGACGATGAACTGGCTCTGCGACACGAAGCGATCGAGGATCTTGATGAAGCGCGAGATGTTGGATTCATCGAGCGGCGCGTCCATTTCATCGAGCACACAGAAGGGCGATGGCTTCACCATGTAGATGGAGAAAAGCAGCGCTACCGCGGTCATCGTCCGCTCGCCGCCGCTGAGCAGCGTGATGCTCTGGAGCTGCTTGCCGGGTGGTTTGGCGATGATGTCGATGCCGCTTTCCAGCGGGTCGCTTTCGTCGGTGAGCAGGAGGTTTGCTTTGCCGCCACCGAAGAGCTCCGTGAACATTTCGGCGAAGTTCACGCGGATCTTCTCGAAGGTTTCCGCGAAGAGCTGGCGTGTGGTGACGTTGATCTTTTGGATCACGTTCAGCAGCTCGGCTTTGGAGGAAAGCAGGTCGTTGTTTTGCTTTTCAAGAAACGCGTGCCGCTCTTCGAGTTCATCGTATTCTTGGATGGCGTCGAGGTTGACCGGGCCCATCCCGTCGAGCCGCTGATCGAGCTCGCGGACGAGGGCGTCCACGCGGTTCCAGTCGATGTCGTGGGGCTCCGGTGTCTCTTCGTCTGCTTCTTCATCTTCATCTTTTTCCCGCTCGGAGAGCGGAAGGGAAGGCGGAGGAGAAGCAGAGGAAGATTCGGCAGCGGCATCGCTCGTGCCTCGGCCGCGTTTCCCGGCTTCTTTGATCGCCACCCGCAGTGCGTAGAGATCGCGCTGGAAGCCGCTTAAATCCAGGCTGTAGCGCTTTTGGATATGCTCGCTGAGTGCGTTCGATCGCATTTCAAGCTGGCTTGCCTTCACCTCTACGCGGCTGCGCTGATCGTGCGCCGCGGAGAGCTGGCCGCGCAGGATGCGGAGGTCATTTCCGCTCTGCTCGGCAGCGGCGGCGATGGCGGCGCGCTCATCGAGAAGCCGCGCAACTTCGAGCTCCGCGAGGCTGAGTTTGTCGCGCAAATCGTCGAGGTTTGCTTCAATCTCCGCATTCTCTGCGACTGCTGCAGCAGCGCGGTTTTCGTAGCTTTCGATGTCGCGCTGACGCTGTGCGATCAGCTCGGCCAGTTCGGCGAGGCGCGCTTCCATCGGCTGGCGCTGGTGGTGGAGCGAAGTGTGGCGCTGGCGCTCGGTGGCGACTTTGATTTTCAGCTCATTCAGCTCCGCGGCGTTCTCGCCTTCCTGTGCGCGCAGCACTTCCAGCTCGCTCTGCGACTCGGCGCGGCGCGCTTGCAACGCGTCGATCTGTTGAAGGCTCGACTGCACTTCGTCCTCCAGCACGCGGAGCTTCTCGGACGCTTCGCTGTGGCGCGCCTCGATGTTGCCGCGCTCCCAATCGAGCGATTCGCTTTTCTTCTCCGCATCGCGCAGCTCGCGCTCGAAGACGCCGACCTGCCCGCGCGTGGTCGAGAGCCGCATCGCGGCGTTTTGCTTTTCTTCGCGGGAATCATCGAGCCGGGCCTGCGCGGTTTCGATTTCGGCAAGCAGCTCGGCGCGGCGTGCATTCAGGTCCGCGACCGAGCGGCGCGCGGCGGCGACTTCCACCTCAAGCGCGGCGATCTGGTTCTTCCGCTCCAGCAGCGAATGGGTCGCCTCGCCAGTGGAGCCGCCGTGCAGGATGCCGTTTCCCGTGAGCACTTCCCCGGCGAGCGTGACGAGCGCTGAGCCGCGTTGCGGGAAGATGCGGATCGCGGTGTCGAGATCGGCGACGAGGAGCGTGTGATTGATGAGCCGTTCGACGAGCCGGGCCACGTCCGGCTGCGGCTGCACTTTGTTGATGAGCCAATCGAGTGCGCCGTCCGGCAGCGAAAGTTCGTCGCTTTCCACGTGGTTGAATACGCCGTCGAACTCGCGTAGCGCGAGCGAGGCGAGGCCGAGCTTTTTCTCGCGCAGCGTCTTCAGCACGGCCTCGGCGACCATCGCGTCCTTCATCACGATCGCCTGTAAATTTGCGCCGAGCACGGCTTCCACTGCGCGGACAAACTCCGGCGGCACATCAATGAACTGCGCGAGCGCGCCTTGCACTGCGGGTTTGTAGAAGTCTGGATTGTCGAGCCCGCGCAGCACCGCCTGCGTCCCTTGGGAAAAGCCTTCGCCGCTTTCTACGAGATTCTTCAGCACTTCCAGCCGCGACTCTTTGTCGGAAAGCGTGCGCTGCGCGGTGCGCAGCTCGGCATCGACCTGCGCGAGCCCGGATTGCGCCTCGCGCAGCAGCACTTCGGCTTCCGCCATCGCTGCCGTCGCAGATTCCAGATCGCTCGTGGCGCGCTCCACTTCCGCGTGCGCGTTGTTGTGCTGCTCACCGATCCGCGCGAGTGCGGCGGAGACTTGATCGAGATCGCCGGAAAGGATTGAAAGCCGCGCCTCCGCGCCATCGCGCTGCTGTGCGACGCTGGAGATCTGGCCGCGTAAGGAGGCGAGCTTGTGCTCCACGCGCTGCGCCTCGGCAGTGACGCCGGTGATCGCCCGCTCGGCTTCCTGCCGCTGCCCGCTGAGTGCGGCGTGCGTGGCCTGCTTCTCCTCCATGCTGCGCAGCTCGGTCGCGAGCAGAGTGGTGATTTGCTCCAACTCGATGTCCGTCTCGTGCAGGCGCGTTTCGGCGATGCGCAGCTTCTCCTCTGCACCCGCGACATCAATGCGATAGCGCTCCACCAAACCGGAGAATTCCTCGGCTTTCTCGTTGTTGAAAATGAGCCGGCTCTCGTGGTTCGCGATGCGCGACTTGAGGTCGTTCACGATCTTGCGGGCGGCGTCGAGTGTCCCTTCCATCTCCTGCAACGCGGCGCGCTGCACGGCGACTTCGCTTTCCTGCGCCTCGATCTGCGCCTCGGCCTCCGCCTGCCGCGCAGCCAGAGCGGCAAGCTCTTCCGTCGCCTTTTCGCGGCCTTCCTCCAGCGTGTCCCACTGCCGCTTGGCATTGTGAGTTTCGAGCGTTTTCAGGTCGGCGATCAGCGCCTGGTAGCGCCGTGCTTTTCCCGCCTGCCGCTGGAGCGAACCGATCTGCCGCTTCACTTCTTTGATGATGTCATCGAGGCGCAGCAGGTTCGCCTCCGTGGCCTCCAGCTTGCGGAGCGCTTCTTTCTTCTGACCTTTGAATTTCGTGATCCCTGCCGCTTCTTCGAAGATCGCGCGGCGGTCTTCGGGCTTCGAGGAGAGGATCGCGTCGATCTTGCCTTGCTCCATGATGGAGTAGGCTGAGCGGCCGATGCCGGTGTCCATGAAGAGCCCGTGGATGTCGCGCATCCGGCAGACGGTGTTGTTCAGCAAATACTCCGAACCGCCGTCGCGAAAGACGCGCCGCGTGATGGTGATCTCGTTCCACTCCACGCCCATTTCCTTTTCGCATTCCGCGAAGGTCATGGAGACCTCGGCCATCCCCAGTGCCTTGCGCGAGTCGGTGCCGGAGAAGATCACATCCGCCATTTCCCCGCCGCGCAGCGCCTTCGCCGACTGCTCGCCGAGCACCCACCGCATCGCGTCGAGCACGTTGGATTTTCCGCAGCCGTTCGGCCCCACGATGGCGGTCACGCCTTCGTGAAAAGTGAGCGTCGTCTTCGGGGCAAACGACTTGAAACCAAACAGATCGAGCGACTTGAGATACATGAAATCGGACCGGGAAAAACGGGGCGGCAGGTTTGCGCTGGCGCAGGGGAAAGGCAAGGCGGGGATGCCTGCCGCACGACCCGGCGCGGATTGCGCCGGATTCTGCCTTTGCACAAACCGCAGAGCGCGCTACCTAGTGCCGCATGCCGGAAGACGAGCAGCAGCCAGAGAAAGTCTGGGACGAATACGATTGGGAGCGTTTCCTCCAGCAGCAGGACCAGAAGACCGAAAAATACATGGAGCTGCTGGAGCGCTACATCGACCACCCGAACCGCGACCAGATCATCGCGCGCGAGATGGGGTGGAATCATCTGATCGACAAGGAAGGGCAAGCTTGGGCGGACAGCGTGGACGAGCAGTTCGCGGATGAGTTTCTGGCCGATGAGGATGAGGACGACGAGGAGGAGTGCGACGGCGACGAGGACGACGAAGTGGAAAGCTTCGAGGTGCATCCGCTTTATCAGGCGGCGTTTTCACTGGCGGCGTGGGTCGATCAGATGTTTGAAGAATGCGGGGAAGCGGTGGAGATGCATCCGGCGGCGGGGCGGCTTTCCGCGCAGACGGCGGTGGCGAGCGCAAAGCTGGCAGCGGCGCTGAGCGATGACGACATCGATGAAATCGGGATGACGCTCGCGTATCTGAAGCGGGCGCTGCGGGCCGTGACGATCGGGCTGGAATGCGCGATCCAGCTCCAGGTCGAGGACGTGATCGACCGGGCGCGATTCGGTCAGTTGAACCGCCGGCTTTTCGAGGTGCGCGACGGGGTGATCGAGTTGATGGGGCAGTTTCGGGCGGAGTGGCGAAAGCGTTATGAAACGTGAACCGGTGGCAGGTGTGAATGGATGGGCGGCGCGTGTGGTTTCCGGCGGTCACCAGCCGTGCAGTGAAAGTGTGATCGGGGTTGAATGCAACGGCTGCAGCCGCGTCTAAAACCATGCCAACGGAGGCCGCTGAAACCCACGCACAGACTCCGGGCGATGAGCTGGAGCTTGTCGCCCGCTGCCAGGCGGGTGATCGCGAGGCTTTCAACGAACTCGTCACCCGTTACCGACACCGTGCTTTCGCGATGATTTACCACATGGTCCGCAATGAGCAGGACGCCTGGGACCTGGCGCAGGACGGGTTTTTGAAGGCGTGGAAGTCGATCGGGCGCTTTCGCGGACAATCGAGCTTCTTCACGTGGCTCTACCGGATCCTCATGAATGTGACGATCGACTGGAAGCGCCGGAAACAGATCGAAGGCGGCACGGAGTTCGACGATGCGCATGGCCTTCGTGGGATCGCGCCCGGGGCGGTGACGGCTCCGCGGGCGGAGCTGGAGCCGATCGCGCGCGTGTCGGACAAAGAGATCCGCGCCCGCATCGACGAAGCGATCACGCGGCTCAGCCCGGAGCATCGGCAAGCGATCCTGCTCCGCGAGATCGAGGGTCTGGAATATCAGGAAATCGCTGACGCGATGGAGTGCTCGATCGGGACGGTGATGAGCCGGCTTTTTTACGCCCGGAAGAAACTGCAAACGATGTTGAAAGACGTTTATGACAACCTTTGAAGAGCGCTACAACGCATGGATCGAGGACCGGCTTTCCGGACCGGAGGCGGCGGCATTCGAGCGTGAGCTGGAGGCGCGTCCGGCACCGGCGGAGGAAAGGCGCGATTCCGCAAAGCTTGGCGCACTTCTGCGGCAGCACGCCGCGCCGCCGCGGCTCACGAACGGCGATTTTTTCAATCATCAACTGATGGCACGGATCGCAGCCGATGAACGTGTGGCAGCGCCGCGACCCGTGGCGCGATGGGATGCGTGGAAGTGGTCGATGCCGCACCTCGGGTGGGCAGGCGTGTGTGCGCTGCTGCTGTGCTTCACGCTTTCTCGCTCGGTCGTGGCGCCAAGTGGACCGCCTTCAGCCATACCTGTGGTGGCGACGATGGGGGCCGCGCTGTCTCCGATCGCTGGCGGCGGTGCCGGTCCCTCAGCGGCGGGGCCGCTGGCTTACTCTGCCCAAGTGTTGGATGTGCATGCGGCCGATCCGAGCATTTCGGCGACTGCTGTGCATTTCGATCAGGAAGATGTCACCGTGCTCTGGCTGGACGGGCTCGATTATCTGCCGGACGATTACCAGCTCCAATAGCCGACCCCATCGCATGCCGATCGCCAGCCGAGCAGCACAGTGGATTTCGCCGCGGACGTTTTCCCGTCCCGCGTGGATGGGGCTGCTCGTGTGCGGTGCGATCGTGCTCAGCGCCGCACCACGCGCTCGCGCCGAAGAGCGGATCTGGACCGCGCTGCTGCTAGCGAACAACGGGCCGCAGTCGGAGGAAGGGGCGGATGATCTCTCGGGATTGAGGGCAAAAGCGGGCCGCGCCTTCGGCTACACGCAGGTGGAATCGATCGCGATGGCGACGAAGTCGATCGATGAAAAGTTCGAGCGGTGGCTGGTGCCGAGCCAGCACTTCTGGATCTGTGTAAAATCGAAGCGTGTGGAGGAGGGGAACTATTTACTGAATGTGGCGCTCTTCCACGACCGGCGCCCGCTGATGGAAGCAGACGTGAAGCTCGGCCCGAAAAGCCCGCTTTTCATCCGAGGCCCGATGCATGCGCGCGGTCAGCTCATCATGGTGCTGCAGGTGCTGCCGTGATGGGGGAGGGAAGAAGACAGTGTTCGGTGTTCGATAGGTCTGGACCTCTGCCTTCTCTCTTCTTTTCCGGCGCAGGGAGGCGCGGCGTGCGATTGGGAAGGAAATGATGCGCGCCATGACTTCTCCGACTCTGCTCCTGCTCGCTCCCGCCCTGCTCCTCGCCGCCTGCGCGGGCGATGAGCGCGTCACCACCAACTCACCCCCGCAGTCCACGCGCACCTTTGCCACCGGCACGAGCCGCGC
>CAXSDZ010000040.1:0-27421 GCA_964235505.1 uncultured Chthoniobacteraceae bacterium | reverse complement strand
CGCTCACCGCGTTCGTAATACCGCTTGCCGTGGCGCGCGCCGACTTTGTGCACCTGCCAATGCATGCCCGTGGAGCGGTCATCATAGACCTGCATGCGATACATGCCGAGGTTGCGCTCGCCGGTATCGGGATCCTTCGTGTGGACGCACGGAAACGTGATGAAGCGCCCGCCGTCGCGCGGCCAGCAGTGGAGGATCGGGAGGTCGAGGAGGGTGGGGAGTTGGGCAGGAGAAAACGTCGAACGTCGAACGTTGAACGTCGAACTTTGAACGGGATCGGCGGTGGATTCCTTCGACGTTCGACGTTCAACGTTCGACGTTCGACGTTCATCAAACCTCCGCACCACCTCCTTGCATGGTCCATCGGTCACCCGCTTCGGGCGCGCGTGCAGCAGGTCGATGCCTTGCAAAGCAAGGTTCCAGGCCGAACGCAGATTGGTCGGCGGCTTGGCTTTGAGCAGCAGCTCCATCTGTTGCGCGAGCTCCTCGACCTTCTCCAGGCCGAGCGCCATCGCCATGCGCCGGTGCGAGCCCATGGTGTTGATCGCCAGCGGAAAGCGCGACGCTTCGCCGCCGATCGTCGGCTTTTCAAAAAGGAGCGCCTTGCCGCCGCCCGGAGACTTCATCTCGCGCTCCGCCCATTCGGTGATCTCCAGCTCAGTCGCAACAGGCGTGGCGATGCGGCGCAGCTCGCCCGCACGATCGAGGGCAGTGAGGAAATCGGAAAATGAGGCGTAGGACATCGGCGGAAGAAACTAACGGGTGGACGGAAAAGGTGGACGCACGCACGCGCGGCAGCGGCTGTCCCAGCGGTCATCGTTCCACTGTCCGCGCCTCATTTCTCCGCCCTCAAATCCTCCGCCGTCGCGAGCTCGACCCGCGCTTGGCGTAGCAGCTCGGCGACTTCCTCGGCCGCAGGCAGCGCGGGCTCGGCGCCGGGATGCAGATACAGCTCGGACCAGCCCGGCGGCAGCGTTTTCAGGATGCGCGCGATGGTTTCCCGATCCATACGCCCGGTGCGCGCGAGGCCATAAACGCGGTCGGCGCACCGCATCTCTGCGCGGTCGAGCATTGGCGCGGCGCGGCGGCTGAGCAGGCGGAAGATGAGCG
This sequence comes from uncultured Chthoniobacteraceae bacterium, assembly GCA_964235505.1. Taxonomy (GTDB): domain Bacteria; phylum Verrucomicrobiota; class Verrucomicrobiia; order Chthoniobacterales; family Chthoniobacteraceae; genus CAXSDZ01. The sequence continues at coordinate 26,311 of CAXSDZ010000040.1, read as the reverse complement.
GAAGGAGAGTCCACGTTCCCGGCTCGCGCACAACTCGCGTCACGCGGAATCCATGGCGATGCGCGATCGGCAGCGTGAGCCGCAGCACGGCCGGGTGCAGGTGCAGGTGGGCGTGCCCATCCCAATATGCGGGCGAAAAGCCATCCGCGCGGAACGCCGCAAACTGCCGCTCGATTTCTTCGCGCAGCGGCTCAACCAGCCCTGGCTGGACCGCATAGCGCCAGCCCGCGCGCGCCGGCGATGGAGTGAAGCGGCCGCGCCCATCGGTGAGCGGGGAAAGCCGCGCCGCGAACCCATCGCACAGCGTGAGGTGCAGACCCACGCACAAGCCGGGATTGCGCTGCGCGATCCGCGCCGCTTCGTCCGCGTGCGGTTCGTTCACCATCAGGCTCGCCTGGGTCAGCGCGCCAGCCTGGAACCAGCGCTCGATCGCTTCGTTCACCTCGTGGCTGCGGCCGAAGTCGTCGCCGGTGACCAGGAGAAAACGTGGAGGCGCGGTGGATTCTGAGATTGGCATCGCCGGATGGCAGAGGTGAGGCTGCGGGAAGATGCCGCGCCTGCTGCCGATGTCGAACTTCAACCGCCGCGCGCCTCTGCTGCGCTGCCGTGGCGCCGCGTGAACGCACTTCAAGCGGGAGTCTTTGCGGCCGGGGCGGGCGTGGTGGGTGCGAGCATCAGCTATTGGCTGCTGAGCACGGCACTTCTGCGCGGCTGGATGTCGGAAAGCACAGGAAGTGACGCGAGCGGTGGGAACGATGCGGCGCTGCCGCCAGTCACGATCCTGCGCCCTTTGAAGAGCGGTGTGCCGGGCTTGCGAGAGAAGCTCGAAGGTCTCGCGGATGCGCTGCGCCCCGGCGACCAGATGCTGCTCGGCGTCGCGCCCGGCTCGGTGGAGGAGGCGATCGGCCAGGAAGTGCGCGCGGCATTTCCCGGGCTCGACATCTCGGTGATCCGCTGCGCGTCCGGCGCGGCGCTGAACCCCAAGATTTCCAAGCTCCTGCAAATGACGCCACACGCTCGCCACGAGCACTGGGTGCTGATGGACAGCGAGGTGATTTGCAGTGCCGGGTTCCCCGCCGCGCTCCGCTGGGTATGGGCGCACAGCGGAGCGGACGTGCTGACGTGCGCCTACCGCTTCGCCAACGTGCGCACGTGGCCGCAGCGGCTGGATGCGGCCGGCGCGCTGCTCACCTTTCTGCCGGGACTCGCGCTCGTGCGGCGCCTCGGCACCGTGCGCTGGACGCTCGGCGCATGCACCGCGCTGCGGCGGCGCGATGTGGAGGTGGCCGGTGGCTGGAAGGCGTTTGCTGATGATCTCGCGGAGGATAACCGGCTCGGCGCGGCGCTCGTGCGGGCCGGTCGCAAGGTGCAGCTCAGCGCACACGTCGCCACGCTGGAAAGCGATCCGCTCGACTGGCGCGACTATTGGCGGCACCAGCGGCGCGTGGCAGTGACGTATCGGGTTTCAAATTCGCGGGGCTTCGCAGGCCTGATCCTCACACACGGCATCAGGACGGGCGAGCTGCTGCTGGCCTGGTCGATTGTCTTCCACACGGAAATGGTCGCGCCCGCTGCGTCGCTCCTCACAGCAGCAGTGGCGGTGCGATGGTGGACGGCGCGCCGCAACGCTCAGGAACTCACCGTTGTCATCCCTCGGCTCCTGCTTGTTCTTGGGCTAGCCAGCGTCGTGGAAACTGCCTGCTTTCTGCTCGCATGGACTGTGCCGACAGTCTGGTGGTGCGAACAAAAATGGCGGGTGACGCACTGCGGGAAATTACGAGTTTGACCCTCACTCACGCTGCCCAGCAATCCCGCCACGCTTCCCACCAGCGCGAGGGTTGCCGCCGGCTGAAAGCCGCAGGATCAGGAGTTCGACTCTTCACGGATCGCGAAGGCGACAGCGCTCAGCAGCGCTGCCAGAACGAGAAAGAAAGCAAACATCATGATCATGGCGCGGGCAGTTTAGCAGCGGCAGTGCCAAAGGCGTTTTTCAGAGGAAGAACACTGCGAAACGTCGCGCGGCGTGTTTGGATCTGCGACACACGGGTGTCGGCGTGTTCCGGGAACAAACAGAAGAAGAACGCATCTGATGCCGCTCGGCTGACGCTGGACCCCCAGACGGAATGGTGAACGTTTGTCGCAGGAAAACGCACGGAAGGGAGAACAAGTGAATGCTCAGGGATTACGATGAGACAGTCATCCGCCAAACACACAGCTCTGTGCCATGAGCCGTAGGACTTGGTAAGGTTATGAGAAGTTCCAGCTTAATCCCACCCCTCCATGTCGGCATGACCGTGCGCACCCGCGCCATCTTCCCGTATCCCCTGCCCCGCGGTCTTTCCGCAGGGTCGGAGGTCATGGTGACGCGAATGGAGGAGGACCGCTGCACGGTGCGCGACAAAGGGGGACGCGAGTGGCCTATCGGCTCGGTTTCGCTCGACCCGGGTCAACTCGTGTGGGAGGACGGACACTGGGTGCCGGATGTCGATTACGCCGCGTAATCCAGGCGGCAGTGGGAATCGCCCGCTGAGCTTTCAAGCTCGCCACTTTCCTGCCCGTTCGTGAGGCAAGCCGGGTGCCAAAGAATCGGATCGGGTGACGCGCTGGACAGAAGCGCGGCATGCGCCAAATTGCGCTCCCACTTCCGCATGCCCGGCCGCGAAACACCCCAGCACCTTTCGCTCAAGCGGCTTTCACTCATCTGGGCGCAACAAAAGGGCTTCCGCATTGCGGCCGTAGAGGTCTCCGTGCCTAGCCTCGGCCGCGTGCGGCTGGATGCGGCGGCTTACCGGCAGGAATTCAAGGGCGTCAAAAACAAGACCCCGCGCCTCGGGGCGACGATCATCTTCGAGTGCAAGCAAAGCCGCGCCGACTTTTTGCGCGACGCCCGGCATGCCGACCAGCTCTCGGCGCAGCTCCAGAAGCTGCACGAGCGGCGGCTGCTTTACGAGGAGTCGATGCGCGTGCATTTTCCGTCGCTGCGAAATGGCGAGGCGCTTTTCCCCGAGTTCGACGGCTACCGCTTTGAAGCCGCAGGCTACGAGCCTTACGACAAACTGCTGGCGGAAATCCGCACGCTCAGCCGTCAGCTTCACCGGCAGACGAAGTTCGCGAAGCTGATGCGCTGGAAAGCCGCGAATCTGCACTACGTCGTGGCCGAGCCGTCGATTGCCAAACTGCACGAGCTGCCGGCGGGCTGGGGCCTGCTCATCCGTGGGGAAACCGGACTCGATGTGGCCGTGGAAGCCGTGTGGCAGGAGGCGACCGAGCAGAGCCGCTGGAATCTGCTGCTGCGCATCGCCATGACGGGCACGCGGGCCGTGCATCGCAGCATGAATATAGAGTTCGACGCGCTCCAGCAGCTCGCGGTGGAGCCGCCGCTGCTCGATCTGCCGCCGCAGGGGTGACAAGGGTGCGCTGCTGCGAACGCATGTCTCGCTCGCGACAAGATACGTCGATGGGCAAGTCAGCGCCGCTGCGCTGGAGCGAGCGCCGGATCATCGAGATCAAGCCGGTAAAGCACCTGGTTGTAATCGTAGCGCGGCGTGGGCTGCGGATGGTCGGCGAACTCGGCCGTGTAAGTGCCCTCGAACAGGAGGATCGGTGAGTCCGGCGGCGTCCACTCCGGGTGCAGGCGCGGGTTGTAAAACGTGTAGTTCTCGTGGGTCAAAACCTTCACAGCCGGTCCCCACGGGCCAGTCGGCGCATCGGCTTCGGCATACCAGAGCTCGCCGAATGCCGATGGCTTGCCGAAGGATTCCATGAAAACAGCGACCCAGCGCCCGCGCTTTGCATTCCACGCGATCGAGCCGCTGTGCGGCTTCACCGCCTGGCCATCTGCCGCCGAGAGGATGCTCGCCTGCGGCGGAAGCGTTTCCCAAGTCGCCGAGTCGCGCCACGCCTCGAAGGTTGCGGGACATCGCAGCACCGGCAGCGGATTGCCGAAAAACACCCACGCTTTCCCCTGCGCATCTTGCCAAAGTGCGGCGTGCCCTTCCGGCATCGGCGGCTGCTTGGGCGCGGCGTCGGATTTCGTCCACAGCACACGGAGCGGCGCGAAGTTTTCGCGCTCGTCATCCCACACGCACAGCCCGCTTTCATACGCTTCTAGGTGGTTGCGCACCTTGATGTAGCTCCCGACCAGCCGCGTTGCGCCGCTTGCGTCCGGCAAGCTTGCGCAACCGCTCACCCACGTCGGTCCGCTGCCGGGCATCTTCGCGATGCCGCGTGGCGCGCCCTGCGCGTCGGTGAAAAGATCGAACCGCAGCCGCAACGGTGGCTGGAAGGATGCCAGCGGCTGCACCGCCGTAGTCGCGCCGGTCATGTCGTAAATCCCGAGCGGATAGCGCGGAAGCATCGTGTCGCCCCACGCCCAAAAGAGCCGCCCGCGATGCATCGCAGTTTGCACGCTGTCGCAGCCGGAAACGCCCGCGTCGCGCCACTCCAGCTCGCGGCCAAGCTTTTGGCTTTCCGCGAAAATGCCGCTGCCGGTGAGCCGGCCGAGCCGGCGCGCCACGATCGTGCGGGCGACCTCGACGCGTAGCGTTTTCCCCGGCTCGGGCGTGAGCCGCACGCCGCGCGCGCCGAAGCCGTCGCGCGGCACTTCGTAGCCGTGGCCGATCACGTCGAACCACGTCTCGCGGCCCATCAGCTCCGGCGCATCGCAAGCGATGTTGCCGGCATTATCCGTCACCATCCGCAGGTGATGCGTGGTGCGCAACTCGACCAGCGGCACGGGCCAGCCGCTCCCCTTTTCCACCACCTCGATCCGGCACGGCTCCGCAGCCGCGGCGCTGACCGGGGAGGCGCAAAGCATCGCCCAAACCGCCGCAGCCTTTGCTCGCTCAGTCCGTAAGCCGGCACGTGTCGGATCGGGCTTTGCGCATCGCTCCCGCGATCCGGTCTTCGTCGTTTTCTTCATCTTCATCTTTCTCCCATGGCGGCGGAGAAAATGACGACCGGGAAAAAAACAGGAACAGAAACGTTTCAAGCCGGGATAGAATCCGCAGCCGGCTGCCCCGCGCTTTCTCCCTCCGCAATCACCTCGCGCGGGCGAGAAGTCACCTCGCGAAAACGCCCCTCGTAGTCGGCGTGATTCGTTCCCATTAGCCGATCCCAAACGTTGAAGTAGAGCCCGTAATTTCCGCGCAGGGACTCGTGGTGCATCACGTGATTGGTCGGCGTATTGAGCAGGGATCCGAGCGGCCCATCCATGAGCCAGCGCGGGTAAAATTCGTAGCCGGTGTGCCCGGCTACGTTGAACGCGATCTGCCAGCCCATGAAGATGACGAACGCCAGCGGATGCATGGGCATCACCACGACGGCGAGCGGGAAGATGGAGGCCTGCACGGCGGCTTCCGGCAGCGAAAACGCATACGCTGCCCAAGGCGACGGGTTGTGCGAAAGGTGATGCACGCGGTGGAAAACGCGGAAAAGCCGCCGGTCGTGCATGAGCCGGTGCGTCCAGTAAAACCAGGCGTCGTGCAGCACGATCGTGCATCCGATCGAGAGCCAAAACCACGGCCAGCCATGCGTGCCGATGCGCCAATACATTTGCGTCCAGCCCGCGCGCGCCGCCACGCCAGTCGCCGCGCCGGTCAAGCCGAAGACCACGAGTGACAACGCGGAGTAACGCACTTCGCGCCAAATCTCCGCCCGCTCCGGCATGCGCGCGATGACCTTGCGATGCAGCCAGCGGCGCTTGAAGAACACGTAGCCGAGCAGCCACGCCAGCCCGGCGAGAAACGTGTAGCGCAAGCCGAGCCCGATCGTCGTGGCGGCAGAAAGTTCCACGAAATTCGGGAAGCGCTTCGGAAGAAGGTCGGCGAGGAGCATGCGCGGCGGAAAGGGTGCGCGAGGCGCGGCGCCGACGCAAGCAGGTGCAGGGACCGCTACTTCGTCACCGCGCCATCGAGTTGCAGATAGGTGTAGCCCTTCAGCCCCTTCTCGTAATTGGCCAGCAGCCGCATCGCTTCGGTCGGCTTCAACCGGTCGGCTTTGATCGCGGCATCGACCTGCGCCTTTACTTGGCGCACGAGTTCATTCTGGTCCCACTGCGTGAGCGAGAGCACCTCGCCGATCGTCGAGCCGGGGATGGTTTCCTCGATATACCAGCCGCTATCTTCGTCGTCATCGAGGAAGACGTGCGCCTCATTCACGCGGCCGAAAAGGTTGTGCAGATCGCCCATGATGTCCTGATACGCGCCGACCAGAAAGAACCCGATGTAGTAAGGCTCGCCGCTGCGCAGCCGGTGCAACGGCAGGGTGTCTTTCACATCCTGGAGGTCGATGAACTTGCTTACCTTTCCATCCGAGTCGCACGTGATATCGACCAGCGTCGCCTGTCGCTCGGGATGCTCATTCAGCCGATGAATGGGCATCACCGGGAAGAGCTGACCGAGCGCCCAGTGATCCAGCAGCGACTGGAACACGGAGAAATTGCACACGTATTGATCGCTCAGCGCCGTTTCAAGTTCCTTCACCTCGTCCGGCACATATTTCATCCCGGCGCACGCATCGACGATCCTCTTCGCGACCTGCCAAAAGATCGTCTCGATCTTCGCCTTCGCCTCCAGGTCGAGCAGCCCGAGGTCGAACATGGACTGCGTCTGCTCCTTGATCTGCTGCGCGTCGTGCAGCGATTCCATGCGGTTCTGCTGCGTGAGATTGCGCTGCAAATCGAGCATGTCGGAGACCTGCTTCGGATCGCCCTCGCGCGGCTCGACTGCGATCGCCGCACGATCTTTTTCGATCGAGCCAAAGGCCTCCACGACCAGCACGGAATGGTGCGCCACGATCGCGCGCCCGCTTTCGGAAATCAGCGTCGGATGCTCGACCTTCTCCGAGTCGCACACCTCCATGATGTTATAGACGATGTCGCGCGCATACTCCGGGAGCGAGTAGTTCGCCGAGCTCTCAAAAGCCGTGCGCGAGCCGTCGTAGTCGATGCCGAGCCCGCCGCCGACATCCATGTAGCCCATCTCGTGGCCCATCTTGCAGAGCTTCGCGTAAAAGCGCGCCGCCTCGCGCGCCGCGCGCTTGATCGTGCCGATGTCCGGCACCTGCGAGCCGACGTGGAAATGCACGAGCCGCAGGCAATGCGCGAGCCCCGCTTCTTTGAGCGTATTGCTCGCCGCCACAAGGTCTGCGGTGCTCAGGCCAAATTTCGCATTTTCTCCGCCGCTGGTCGCCCACTTGCCCGCGCCTTTCGCAGCCAGCCGCACGCGGATGCCGATCATCGGCTCCACGCCGACTTCCTTCGAGACCTGCAGGATTTGGAAAAGCTCCTCCAGCTTTTCCACGACCATGATCACCTTCTTCCCGAGTTTCGTCCCGAGCAGCGCGTTCTGGATGAAGAGCGCGTCCTTGTAGCCGTTGCAAATGATGAGCGCCTCCGGGTCGCGGTGGATCGCCAGCGCCGCGAGCAGCTCCGGCTTGCTCCCCGCCTCGATCCCCACGTGGAAAGGCTTCCCCGCATCCATGATCTCCTCCACGACTTCGCGGAGCTGGTTCACTTTGATCGGGAAAACGCCGCGATAGACGTTGCGGTAATTCGCTTCCGCAATCGCGTCGGAAAACGCCTGGTTTATCTTTTCCACGCGATGCCGCAGCAGGTCCTGAAACCGCAGCACCATCGGGAAGGTGAGCCCGAGCGCCTTGGCAGCCTCGATCAGCTCCGTGATTTCGATGGGCGTCTTCGGATCCTGGGTCGGCAGCACGACGATATTTCCGCGCTCGTTCACCGTGAAGTAACCCGTCCCCCAGCGGTCGATGTTGTAGAGCGAGATGGCGGCGGGGATGTCCCAGGAATCTTTCATTTCGAGTGCGCAGATGCGGAGGGGCGGCAGTGTAGGAACGCGCATCGCGAATGCAACCAGCAGGGCGGAGAAAATCGCAGCGCGACCGGCTCCCGAGAATCTTCGTCTTTTTCTTCATCTTCATGTTTTTTCCTGCCTGGAGAGCGGAAGTGGATACGGGGGAGGGAGAATAGGATGAAGATGAAGAAAAAGACGAAGATTCTCGTTGCCACCACACGCTTGAGCCCCGCCACGCCGCGCGCTAGCCTGCCTCCCATGAACAAATCCGTCGTCCCGGTGGAAATCCGCACCGTGCTCCCTTTCAACGCCGGGCGCGCGGTGTTCATCGGCAACGATGACAAAGTCTTTGTCATCTACGTGGACGAAAGCGTCGGCGCGGCGATCACCATGTTCATCGCGGCCACGCCAAAAGAGCGCCCGCTCACGCACGACCTCATCGGCCACCTCATGGCCGCGCTCGGCGCAAAGGTCGAGCGGGTCATCATCAACGACCTCAAAAGCGAAACCTATTTCGCCCGGCTCATCATCTCCGCCGAAAACGAGCTCTTTGAGAAAAAGATCGTCGAACTCGACGGCCGCCCCAGCGACTGCATCGCCCTCGCCATCCAGCAAAAAGCTCCCATCTACGTAAGCCGCGAAGTTTGGGATGAAGTGGAAGACCGCTCCGATGTGCTGAAGCAGATTGAGGAGAGCGAACAGGGTGGTGGAAGTGGGGAGAGTGAGGAGGAGCCGTGAGGATCAAGTCCTTCAGATTTCGCCTAATTACATGTTAGGCGTCACCCTCATCCGCTAATTCCGAATGCCAAAACTTGGAGAATGTATCTGCTGTGAAGCGTCAATCAGCGATGAAGCCGAAACGTGCCCACATTGCGGTCAGCCGTCTCCGTATGACCGCTGGACCTCCGATAACACGCCTAGACTCGCACTCAACAGCATTCATAACGTTGTTATCATCGACGACGATAACCTCGACGGCACTCGAAGGCAGGTCGTCGTGCGCTTTCCCGATGGGCAGCTTGGCTACATCCATTACGACTGCCACACGCCACCCACTATAAAACGGCATCAGATTGGCGCGACTATCAGGGTTCGCGTTTCCGATTTCTCGCTTCGCCGACACTGGTGCATAATCCAATGACGCCTAACGATGCGCTGCATCGAACCGCTCCGTGCGTCGCTGACTTTTTGACTCTCGTTCCCAAAGTTAGCGCAACGCTTTGGGAACGGCTGACTGGAGAGAAACCCTGTATCCGAGCGGTGCTGATGCGAGGCAACCGCAATCTTACATTGTTAGCGGCTGAGTTCGCCTACTTCCCGTCCTACAGAGGGGGAGTTGGCCGTATGTTTCTTCCGCACAAACGCTTATGAAGGAGGTTTTCCGTCATTCCGATGCAGCACGCGTCAGTGTTCATCAATCACTGCTGGAGAGTGCCGGCATCCCAACATTCGTGCGTAACTCCGACACTCAGCAGGCTCTCGTTGCAGGCCTTTTGACCGCAATTTTTCCATTACCAGATTTCTGGCCAACTCTGTGCGTGGTGAACGAAGAGGATTACCCAGCAGCCATGGCGCTCTTTCACGCTGCACAGGACCCCGGAGTAGTCGCGCCGTCGGATTGGGTATGCTCGCAATGTGGAGAGTCGGTCCCTGGACATTTCGCCGAATGCTGGAACTGCGGCCATACCTCGGATCAATAGGGTCCATCAACCAGCCTATCGGACACTTTACTCCTTTCGTAGGGATTTCATTAGCCTCTCGTTCGCCGAGTTAGCGAAGTGCTTTGGGAACGTGCCTACCTTTGGAAGCTCCGTCTCGGTAAGGTGGGATAGACCGCAGGAAGAAAGCGCTTCGGTTCACCACATTGCAGGGGAGACGGAGTCTTGTGGGAGCACGGCGTTCCCAAAGCGCTTCACTCCCTTTGGGAACGCGACGAAGTGTCCGGTCACTTCCTTGGCCTTAGCACCGCCGCTTTGATTGCCCGACGGCGGGCGCGCAGTTTCTCTAACGTCGCGAGCTTCTCGACGAATGGACGCGCGGCGGGTTCCCTCTCGTTCCCAGAGTTAGCGTAGCGCTTTGGGAACGCGTTGGCAGGGCGAAACTCTGTTTCGGGGAGAGAGGTGTTCTTCGACTCATGCACTTGGGCGAGCTGCCTCGATTTCAAATGACAGCTTCCTCCTTCGTATGAGCACCACACAGAAAACCGCTCTTGTCACCGGCGCGAACAAAGGCATCGGAAACGAAGTGGCGCGGCAGCTCGCCGCACGCGGGATGCGCGTTTTCCTCGCCGCACGGAATCGGGATGCGGGTGAGAATGCAACGGCCGAGATCGCGGGCGCAGAGTTTCTGCTGCTCGATGTCGCAGATGAGACGAGCATCAAGGCCGCCGCTCACGAGCTGTCCCAACGTGCGGAGCGTCTCGACGTGCTCGTGAACAACGCCGGCATCGTGCTCGATTGGAACGGGGAAGTTTTCGATCTCGCTGCCGACACGCTGCGACAGACGCTGGAGACAAATCTCTTCGGGCCCTTGCGTGTCGCGCAGGCGCTCGCGCCGTTGCTGCGGAACAGTGACGCGCCGCGTATCATCAACGTTTCCAGCGGCGCAGGGCAGCTTTCCGGGGAACTCCAGGCGTGGGCGCCGGCTTACTCCATCTCCAAAACCGCGCTGAACTCCCTGACCTTGCAGCTCGCCGCCGCACTGCCGGGCTTCGCGGTGAATAGCGTTTGCCCGGGTTGGGTCCGCACGGATATGGGCGGGCAAAACGCGCCGCGCTCACTCGAGCAAGGCGCTGACGTGATCGTCTGGCTCGCTGCCGAAGCTCCACAGAGCTTGACTGGGAAGTTCGTAAAAGACCGCGAAATCATCCAGTGGTGACGATTCGGAGTGCGAAATGCGGAGATTTTGTCTCTGCGCCGTTGCAAGCCTCAGCCCCTAACGTCGGGAGTTCGGGTCGTTAAAGAATACCTTCTGCCAGCAGGAGTTGGCCCTTCAGAAAGCCAGGCACGTGAGCAGCAGGGAAAAAAACTAGCCCTGAGCTGCCTCCCCCATCCGTATCGTTTGCGCGATCCGCGCTTCTTTCTGCGCCAGTTCGCATCCACCAAAACCAGTCACCCATATCATGCCCGACGTTCACTCTCCCAATCTCACGCAACGCCCGCCGCGCTCTCCGCGCGTGCAGCTCGGAGGCTATGCGCTGCTGCCCCGGATGCTCGACAAAGGCCGCGCGGAACTTGCCGGGCAAAGTGGCGACTACCATTATAATTGTCCCCTCGATCAGCGCTTCGTCGAGTTCGTCGGAATCGATGCCCAGGCACTGAAAGCGCAGCTCGCGGAGGCTAAAGGCGATGGTGAAATCTTGGAATGGATCAATGCAAACGCGCGGAACAAGCGAGTGGATTACGAGATTCTGGCTTGGACGAATTGGCAGAATGACCGCGTTCCGAGCGAAGTGGACATCCGCGAGTTCTTTCACGGGATTCACAAGGAAATCGCCCCGAACCGCGGCGACATCGGAACGTGGGCCGACGTGCTCGACCTTGATGATTTCGTGAGTTTCGGTGGGAAGGCTTAACTCGCCGGTGCTGAGGAGGCATTCCAAGGAAACGCATCCCGAAGATCGCTTCCCGACCCACGGGTGGTGAAGTGCTGAACCCGGCGATGTCTGAGAAGCGGTTTCGTGATCGACTTCAGATCCGCGAAAAAAGGCACACAAGGCGCAGACAATAGGCTGCGATGCTTTGGTTCCCTCCCCTTTTTGCGTGCTCTGCGCCTTTCTGCGGCAAGAAGTCAAATGACCAGACGGGTTCTGAGTCGGAGCGAACGGATCAGTGATCGTCGAAGAACGCGAGCGCTGAAGGGCAAGGCGATCTTCAAATTAATTTGCTCTTCGGTTGAAATAAACCCACCCGACTCCCCCTCCCACGTGCGCATATACTTTGCGCAATGAACGTTCCCCCTCAGCCCGGCCATTCGCGAGTCCTGCTCGCGAGCGCCAATTGGAAGTGCTCCACTCCACCGTGACTCCCTGCCCCGGCAAGTCGCCTCGCTGGCTGGCCCATGGCGTGGAGACTTAAACGTTTCGGCTACTTAAAATTCACAGCACCAACAACAACCAGATACACAAAAACCAAACTAATATCCTATGAAACAGTTCCTTAAACTCCTCACCGCCGTTGCCTTTAGCCTGAGCTGCGTTTCCGCAGGCTTCGCCGAAGACAAAGATATGATGATGAAAGATCACGTCATGATGAAAGACGGCAAGATGATGGTCATGAAAGAAGGCAAAGGCATGGCAATGGACAAAGACATGACCATGTCTGATGGGACCAAAGTCATGATGAACGGTGATGTCATGATGAAAGACGGCAAGAAGATGATGATGAAGGATGGGGACGCGGTCGGCATGGACGGCAAAATGATGAAGCACGAAATGAAGAAGTAACTGCGGCGTCACTGATACGGTGACAGCACGTGGGGCCGCATGGCGGGCGCTCAGAAGCGTCAAGCTGTGCGGCCTTTTCGTTTCCTGATCTTGGCGTGATGCTCGCGTGAGGCGGCGCGGTGCATGCAGCGAAAAACGGCGCGCACCAGCCGATTACCTATCCTACCGGACGACAGGCGCTTTCCTTCTTGAGCCTGAGACAAATGGGGAGCAAAGGACGCTGTAAAGATGTTCTTCATGCCGCAGCGTTTGTCTATTTTAAGTGCTTCATTCCGTCGTTCCCTCGGCCCAAGCGCGATCTGGCTTCTGCTTGCGACGATAGTTCCGGCCAGCGGTGCTGGTGATTCAATCGAAGAAAGTGCGTGGCGCGTGTCCCTAGAGCCGCGGTTCACGCGGGCGGCGGCTTCTGCGCCGGTCACAGCAGCGCAGCGCACGGATTTCGCGGGTGGCGTGGCAAGCGAAGACGGGGTGATCACGTTTTCACGCGCGCAATGGGAGGGGCTGGGAATCTCGTGGGACGACTTCTTCACCAAAGCGCGCGCCCAGTCCGCTTCGGATCTCGCCTCGCTGAAGCCGAAGTTTGTCCGCGACCGGCGGACGAAGGTGATCGAATACGCAACGCTTTGCTCGGAGCAGCCGATCATTGCGACTGCGGTGCTCGCGCCGAAGTTCCTTGCACTTTTCGCTGATACCTTGGGCCCGACAGTTCTCGTGGCGGTGCCGAATCGCTACACGGCTTTTGTTTTTCCCAAGCTGGCGAGCAACTACGAGACCCTCGCCGCCTCCGTGATCGCAGCCTATCACGCGACGGTTTATCCGGTCAGTTTGGAAGTTTTTGAGTTTGGGCCGGGGGGAATCCGAGCGGTCGGAGCTTATGAAGAGCAGTAGGCGCAGGGCCGGTATTCTCGTCTGTGGGTGGAGATGAAGTCGTTGTCCTGTGCGACTCGGTCGCGACGGCAAAGCGCTCTTGTGATCGCGGGTGATGGCCGCATGGAAAGGTGGCAGGGCGGCTAGCTTTCCAATAAACGTCGCCTCAGCGCGCTTCTCCGAAGCGGCATTTCCTTATGAAAAAACGTCTCCTCCTTTCAGCCATCGCTGTGCTCGCGCTTGGGCTGCTCATCGCTGCCGCACTCCTCCAAAAACAACGGCGGGCAGACATAGCTTTCATCGCAGTCGAAGAACTCGCCCCAGCCGAAACGCTGCTTTTTGCGAAGCTCACCGACGCGCCGCGCACCGGGGTGCGATGGCGCGGGACGGAGCTGTTCCGGCTGGTGCAGGAGCCTGAAGTGCAGGCATTTTTGGAGCGTCCGCTCGCGCAAGTGCCGGCGCTGTCGCAATGGCGGGGACACCTCGATCGCGCCGCGCGTGCGCAACCCCGGCAAGCGTTTCTGGCGGTCACATCGCTGACCGGCAACACGCCGCGCTTCACTGCTGGAATTTCATTTGCCGGACGGCGGGCAGAGGTCGAGGCACTACTGGCTCAGCCGCGCCGCGCCATGCGCGATGCGTGGCCCGCAGGCAAGGCGGAGCTGATCTCGCACGCGGGCACCGAGATCGAAGTGTTTTCGGACAAAGGAAACGTCGTAGCGGAGGCGTTTCGCGCTGGGTGGTATTTTGTGGCGAATGACCTCGCACTTCTACAGGGAACGCTCGACCGCCATGCGCACGCAATCGACGCGGGAAAGCAAGGCAGCCTCGCACAGGACGAGCTTTTCCAGCGCGCGGTGAAGCCGCTGCCCTCCGACGCCGATCTGGTTTTCTTTTTGCGCTCTGGCGCGCTGCTGGACCGCCTGTCGGGTGTGCTGTCCGCTGCCGGCCAGAATCTCGGGTCGGCGGAGATGTCGGAGTTGCAAAAAGTTCCGGCAATTGCGGCGAGCACGAAACTGGATGGCGCGAACTTTCGCGACACGATTTTCCTGCTCGCTGGTGCCTCGAACTCTGCGAAAGAGGCTCCGATGCCGCGCGAGACGCTCGGACTCGCCACTCCGGACACGGTGCTCTACTACTCGTCCGCGCTCCCTGCGACATTGGATGTTCCAGCTTCTGTCGCGCCGCTGCTGGCTTTTGTGCCTGCGCTCGCCGCCGCCGAGCAGGCACTTACGGCCAAGGGGCTGAATCTCGCGGACCTCGGCGCGGCCTTTGGGCCGGAGCTGACGACGCTGCTGGATTGGCCCCAGACTGATGGGTTCCCCACGTTGCTGCTTTCACTTGCCGTGCGTGATGCGTCGAAGGCAAAAGCCTTCACCGATGCTCTCGCAGGCGATCCTAGCACACCGGGCTCTTGGGGGCGGAAGGAGCAGGATGGCGCAACAATTTACTCGCCCGCAGCAACCGGCGGCCCGGCGACATTCCTCACTCCGAGCCTCGCTTTGACTGACAAGACGCTGCTGATCGGCTTGACGCCCGAGACCCTCGCGGGTGGTCTCGCGCGGTTGAGCGGAGGCGGCGCAGGATTGCGCGAAACGCCGGAGTTCCAAGCTGCGGCAGGAACGGTGGGCGAACCGACTGCCGCATTCGCTTTCCTGGATCTGCGGAAGCTGATCGATCGCGGCTACGGGCTGCTCCGCCCCGCACTGGCGATGACATTGGCGCTCAATCCCGATGCGAGTCGCTATGTGGACGCGGGAAAGCTCCCGGCCACTGAGACCCTGAGCAGGCATCTCGGACCGATTGTTTATTCCCAGTCTGTGACGGAAGCCGGCACACTCATGGAGTCCGTTGGCGCGCTTACTTTCACCCAAGCGCTCTTCGGTGGAGCGGCTGCCGCAGGAGCGGCGGCATTCCCCGCGCTTCAGCAGCAGATTCAGAGTGGCGCAGGTTTTTCCCTGCCACAAATCCCGGCGGCTACGCCGCCAGCTCCAGCTCCTGAACCGCCGTCTGTGCCACCTGCACTTGTGCCAGAACCGCGCACTTCGCCCACCGAAGCTTTTCACGCCCCTGCGACAAATATTCCCTCGTGAAAAGACAAATTTCGGTTACTTTGATCTTCCTATGCCAATCCCTAAAAAGACCGCTTTCGCACGACGACTTCCCGATCTCGTGACTGAGGAACTCGGCGTGGTTCTCTCTGGCCGGACGACTTACGAGTTCAAGGAGCTGTTTGAAGTCGTGCATGCAAATCTGAAGGCGCGCAATGCGGCCAGTGGCGGTGAGGAAATGCTGCGGCTGCGGGCTTATGAGAAGCTGCAAAACCTCGTGGCGCGCGGCATGGTCAAAAAGGATGGCAAGAAATACAAAGGTATACCAAAGCAGCTTGCGACCCTCCAAACCATCCCCCCGCTTCCCGGAGCCCCGACACCCCCAGTGGCAGCGCCTGCGCCTCCGGCCGCGAAGACCTTGACGCATTAAGGCTTTGCGCCGCATCGTCCCGCCTTTCGCATCATGATTTCGGATTATCTTCCCATCCTTCTGCAGGTCATTATCGCGGTCGGTTTTGCCGTCGTAGCACTCCTGACCAGCATGGCGCTGGGCAAAGCGGCCCGACGCAATCCGACGAAAGATTCCGCCTACGAATGCGGGATGCTCCCCGAAGGCGGAGCCCAGCCGCGGTTCAGCGTGAAGTTCTACCTCGTGGCGATGCTCTTCATCCTGTTCGATATCGAGATCGTGTTCATGTATCCGTGGGCAGTCGTGTATCGCGACTTTCTCCGCGACCACGGCACGTCCATCTTTTGGAGCATGCTGAGCTTTGTAGGGATCCTGACGGTCGGGTATGTGTATGCGATCAAAAAAGGTGCACTGGAATGGAAGCGATGAGCTGATGCGCTGAGCTAGAAATCAAAATGTCTTTGCAGGGCGGCTCGCTGGAAAACGGTGAGCCGCCCTGTTTCTTTTCCGGGCCGGCACGCATGGCTCGGGAGGAAAATGCAGGAGTCAAGTTCGGGAGCCAAAGATTCAGCGTGCGATGAGCGCGGAAGGACCGCCACCTTTGCAAACTACTCTCGATGCACGCTGCTGCTGCGCGCGAGACTCACCTTACCCAACACACCTTCAAAGCAGCGCACCACCCATGGCAGAAGTCGCTTGGGTTCGTCCGCACAGAACAGATGTCATCCGACCGAAGCTCCGGCTGAGAACTGCCGCACTCGCAAACAGCGGCGCTCCTGGCACACTGGAGGGATTGGACAAGGCGGCAGAGCTTCGCGCCGATGCACACCGCTATAGGTTCAGCAAGCGGATGAACGCTTCTCTGCTCGCCCGCGCGGATCGAGATACGGGATGGTTAATGGCCCTTGCGGCAGCACCGCAATGCGGGCTCCGGGCCCGCGTTTCGCAAGCTCCGCTTGCACAGTTTTCGCGATGTCCCGGCACGGATTGAGATGCGCCGCGCGCACGGCTTCCTCCGGCAGCGCAGAGAAAAGCTGGATCTCTGCCCGCCGCGCGACGAGCGACTGGATTTGCCCCTGCCACTGCTCGGGCCACGCGAAGTCCGGCCCACCTACTTTCGCCAGCAATGCTTCACATCCAGCGACGCTTCGCAGCAACTGGTCGTGCGGCGAGCCATGCGGGATTCCTTCCGCGCACTCCGCCGCCAGGATGATCAGTCCGCCGTCCTTCACGATCCGTTCCGCCGCGCGCATCCCCTTCACACCTTGGTAAAGATTCATGTCGAGCGGGTAGCCGCTGTTGGAAGTCAGGACAATATCGAACGGTTCCGCCTGCCGCTGCATCGCGGATGCGCGGACAAACTCGATCCCGACACGATGCGCTGCAACGAGGTCGCCCGCGAAAACTCCGGTGATCTGGCGTGCGTCATTCAGCGCGACGTTCAGCAGAAATGACGGCCCACTTCGCAACGCGATATCGCGCATTTCCTCCCAAATCGGATTCCCTTCCGTGACCCCGAATGTAGCACGCTCGTCACTGATGTTGCGCGCGCCGTGATTGCTCATCACCGTCCGCAGCGCTGCCACGCCCGGCATGATTCCCTTCGGCCCGCCGGAGAAGCCCGCAAAGAAATGCGGCTCGATAAAGCCGGTGACGATCCGCACATCTGCCTCCACGAGATGACGATTGATGAGCGCCGGATTACCCGAGCTTGTGAAGCCGACGGGCACATGCGCCGCGTCATTCTCCGGCTCATGATTGAGGCATCGATAGTTTGCCACCACTTCAGCCGTGAGCATTTGCTCCAGCTCCGCGCGCGTGTTTGGCCGATGCGTCCCGAGCCCGTTGAGAAGCGTGACGTTGTCCCGCTGAGCGCCAGCCTGCTCTAGATAGGCAAGCAGCCAAGGAATGAGCCGATCATTCGGCGTGGCGCGAGTGATGTCGGTATGGACGACGCAGATGCGCACTTCCGGCGTGATCTGCGCGCGGAGGGCGGGCGAACCAATTGGCGCGTCCAGCGCGGCATGCACGGCGGCACATTCGTCCGGCAACCCGGGCTGGTGCACTGGCTGAATGATCGTGGTGCGCTCGTCAGGAAGCGCAACAACGAGTCTTCCGCGACCGTAAGCGAGGGAGACATTCATGCAGGGCAATCCGAAACAGTGCGCTCGATGAAATGCAGGGTAGTTGGCGACATCCCACGGCTAAAAGAAGCAAACCTCCTAGTGCTAACAACTCCACCGTTCTTACGGTTTCAGATTGTCCAAATGCAGCGCTCAGTGCTTCAGGCAAACCGCTGCTGCAAAAGCTCGCGCACCTTTTCCCGGATCGGTTCGTGCGGCAAACGCTCCAGCACTTCGTTTAGAAATCCGAACACCACCAGGCGCTGCGCCGCGTCGCGTGGAATGCCGCGCGAGAGCAAATAGAAAAGCTCCTCCTCTTCGACTTGTCCGCTCGTCGCTCCGTGTGTGCAGCGCACATCGTCTGCTTCGATTTCCAAGCCTGGCGCAGAGTTCGCCTCCGTCTCGTCGCTGAGCAAAAGGTTGCGCACTTTCTGGTAGGCATCCGTGCGGTGCGCACCCGATTCCACACGGATGAGGCCCGCGAAAATCGTGCGCGCCTGCCCGTCGAGCGAGTTCTTGTAGAGCAGATCACTCGCGGTGTTTGGCACTTCGTGGATCTGCAAAGTGCGCTGGTCGATCTCCTGGCGGCCATCCGCCACCGAAGCCGAAAGCATGTCGCTGCGGCCACCCGAGCCGCGCAGATGACTGATGCTTTCCCCCCGAATCATTGCGCCACCTAGATTCACATTCAGCGCAACTGCCGCTGCATCACGCCCGACGACCGTCGAGTTGATCTGCACCGCGGAAGTCTTGCGGCTCCAATCCTGCACGTTCACGTAGGTTACTTGAGCACCGGCTCCGAGCCAAAGATCATTGATTCCGCACGCGTAGCCTACGGCGTCGGCAGACGAAGATGCGAAGTAATCGATGAGCGTCACCTTGCTCATCTCTTCCGCGATGATGAGCGTATGCGGAAAACAGGAGCTACCCGGGCCATGCAACCAATGGAACGCCTCGATCGGCAGCGCGATTTCCACTCCGCGAGGCAAATACAGAAAGGTGCCATTCTTGACCCAAGCTTGATGAAGCGCCGCGAACTTCCGCGAGCCCAGCGCCGCTTGCTCACGCATGAAGTGCTTGCGAAACAATGCCTCGTGCTCGGCCGCCGCTTGTTCAATTGGCATCCAGATGACGCCGTTGTGCCGGAGAGCTTCGGAATGAACGTCGCGTGTCAGCAGTTGATCATTCGCGAATACCATCCTTCCCGCGATCTCCGCCAAGCTGTGCGACCGATCAATGAGTTCCCTACGCTCGGACTCTTCGACTGGCAGCGGTGCCGAATAGGTCGAAAGGTCGAGGGTCTTGAGCGTTGAGAAACGCCATGCCTCGTCCGTCCGCGCCGGCATCGGCAGTGCCTCGAACCGCTGCCACGCGGCAGACTGCATCTCGCGCAGCCAGCCATCCTGCCTGCCATCGCCGCGCTGCTCCGGCCCGGCGGTCAGACTCGCGACCGCTTCTTCATCGTGCATCATTCCCGGGGCTTCTTCGATTTCTAAAACTGAGCTCATGAATCAAGCGCAACCCCAAGTTAGCCGACCGAACCTTCCATTTCCAAATCGATCAGCCGCTTCAACTCAACGGAATACTCCATGGGAAACTGACGAACAAGATCGTTGACGAAGCCATTGACGCTCAAGCTCATTGCCTGCGCTTCGCTCAAGCCGCGCTGCTGCATGTAGAAGATTTGCTCGGCACTTACCTGGCTTACACTTGCCTCATGCTGCACGGCATTGCCGGTGCCGCGCACGGTGATCGCGGGATAGGTATCTGTGCGGCTCGTAGGACTAATGAGAAGCGCGTCGCATTCGGTGTTGTTTTTGCACCCTTTGAGATGCTTCGGCACATGCACGATGCCGCGATAGGTCGCGCGGCCTTTGCCGATCGAGATCGACTTGGAAACGATGTTGGATGTCGTCTCATCCGCCGCGTGAATCATTTTCGCGCCGGTATCCTGATGCTGCCCGTTGTTTGCCAGCGCGATCGAGATCACCTCGCCGCGCGCCTTGCGGCCTTTCAACACCACGCCGGGATACTTCATGGTAAGCCGCGAGCCGATGTTGCAATCGATCCACTTCACCTCCGCACCTTCATGCGCCACCGCGCGCTTAGTTACCAAATTGAAGACGTTGGCACTCCAGTTTTGCACCGTCACGTATTGAATCTTTGCGCCCTTCATCGCGACCAACTCGACCACCGCAGAGTGCAGCGTGGCAGTCTCAAACTTCGGCGCCGTGCAGCCTTCCATATACATCAGCTCACTCCCTTCATCCGCGATGATGAGCGTCCGCTCAAACTGACCAAAGTTCTCGGCGTTGATTCGGAAGTAAGCCTGCAACGGATGGCGAACTTTCACCCCCGGCGGAACATAGATGAAGGAGCCGCCCGAAAAGACAGCCGCATTCAATGCGCTAAATTTGTTGTCTCCAGTCGGGATCACCTTGCCGAACCATTTCCGAAAGATTTCTGGATGCTTCATCAATCCCTCGGTCGATCCCATGAAGATAACACCTTGGTCGCCAACCGCTTTCTTGATGTTGGAATACACTGCTTCCGAGTCAAACTGAGCCTCAACACCCGCAAGAAACTTCCGCTCCTGCTCGGGAATGCCGAGCCGCTCGAAAGTGCGCTTCATATCCTCCGGCACGTCATCCCACGAGCGTGTCGGCCGCTGCCCGTTGGAAAGATAGTAGCGAATGTCGTCGAACTTGATCGCCTGCAAGTCTTCGCTCGCCCAGTTCGTAGGCATCGCCTTGCTGTGAAAGACATCGAGAGCTTTATGCCGGAACTCGCGAATCCATTCCGGCTCGCTCTTTACATCGGCAATATAGTCGATCGTCTTGTGAGACAGACCATAGCCGGCGTCGAACTGATGTTGCTCGGGATAGGAGAAGTTGCCGACGTTGCGATCGACGTCGAGCTGGTCAAGTGCGGTAGTAGCCATGGCGAAATCCTCGGTAAGTAGTTTTGCAGTGTGTCTATTTCTTTTCCAGCGGCGTGGGCAGCGGGTGGAGTCAAAAGCTAAGCCGTGGCGAGTTCGCCAGCTTCGTCCTTGACCCAATCGTAGCCCTTTTCCTCCAGCTCCAGTGCGAGCTGCGGCGGGCCAGTCAAAACAATACGTCCACCGACGAGCACATGGACCACGTCCGGCGCAATATAGTTCAGCAGCCGTTGATAGTGAGTGATGAGGAGGATACCTAAGTTCGGCCCGCGTAAGGCATTCACGCCGTTGGAAACGATCTTCAGCGCATCGATATCGAGGCCGGAATCCGTCTCATCCAGAACCGCATACTGCGGCTCCAGCATCGCCATTTGCAGGATCTCGTTGCGTTTCTTTTCTCCGCCGGAAAAGCCTTCGTTCACCGAGCGCGAAGTAAAAGTGCGGGGAATCTCCAGCAGATCCATTTTCTCGTAGAGCCGCGCGTAGTATTCCGTCGCTTCGAGCTCTTCTCCAGCGGGCATCCGCGCCTGCACCGCTGCGCGGAGGAAGTTCGCATTGCTGACGCCCGGGATTTCCATTGGGTATTGGAAGGCGAGAAACAAGCCGCGGCGCGCGCGCTCATCCGGCGCCATCCCGAGGATGTTTTCGCCTTCCAGCAGCACTTCCCCACTGGTCACTTCATAGTCGGGATGACCGGCGATGATCTTGGAAAGCGTGCTCTTGCCGGAGCCATTCGGCCCCATGACCGCATGCACTTTTCCTTTCTCTACCTCCAGCGTGAGGCCGCGAAGGATTTCCTGTTCCTGCCCTGCGACCCGGGCGTGCAGATTGTTGATGACGAGCGAGTTCATGCGTTGGATTTTTTCGTCTGCTTGAGGATAGGTTTAGCTTCGCCCGCCGGAGCTGCGGCGCACTTCGGGCAGAGCCCGCGAAACGAAACCTCACGCTCGGATACTACGGCGTCTGCCGGCAGATCCCAGATTTGCTCCACCCGCCAGCGCGAGCGCAGTGGCAGATCGGTCACGGAGCCGCAGCCGGTGCAGAAAAGATGCGCGTGCTCTGCCAAGTTTGCGCAGTAGCGCGATGGCTCGCGCTCGTGGTTCACGTGGCGGACCAAACCGCAGCCGCTCAGCGTTTCCAGGCAGTTATAGACTGTGGCGAGCGAGATGGAGGGTGTGCGGGCTTTCACCCGCATGAATACCTCCACCGCAGTCGGGTGGTCCCGCTGCGCCATCAGCGCGTCATAGACGGCACGCCGCTGCTCAGTAAAACGGAATCCCTTTTCGGAGATCGTCTCATCGTAAGACTTGCTGGACTGCTCGATCTTTCGGCTCATTGTGCGGGCTGGCAACCTACCGCTCAAGGCAGCGGTATCAAGACTTATTCTAAATAGTGCAAGCTTGCGAACGACTTTGCCATCCGTCGCTACTCCTCGCCTTTCCAGCGCTCGCGCAACTCCCCCAGCACACTGCGAATGTCGCCACGGTGCCGCTGCAGGAGGACTTCCGCCTCACCGATCGGGAGGTGCGCGCCGGAAAGGTCATGCACAATCGCTTCGAGCAGCGTGACGTTCGTTTCGCACTCGAAAAGGGTCGGCAGCCGGCTCGTGCGATGCACCGTGATCAGAAATCCCGCCGCGAGGCTCGCCGCGGAGCGCACCACGAGCCACTGCCGGGTGGAGAGCTGCTCCGCGCCATCCAGCAGGATGAAGCCGGGCTTCGCGACCCGCCGCAACATGTCGGGCAGGCGCTCTTTTTCCCGCATCCCCACCTCAGTCTGCAGCCGGAAAAGCTTCGGCTCAAATCCGAGCGCCTCGATTCGCGGGATGATCTGCTCGATCAGGAGGGTCTTGCCCGAACCTTGCGGACCGACGATCGAACCAAAATATTTCTGCTCCGCGAACTTCGCCATCAGCTTGTCCCAATCCATTCCTTTGGAAAAACGGAACTCCAGACCTGCGCTGCGCTCAATGGAAAATGGGTTGTCGATATCGTTCACGCGGATGGGCAGAAAAGCATGTCGTGGTGAAATGCGAAAGCTTTCCCGGCGGTGAGTGCGGCGTGGAGAAAGCGCGGGCCGCACGACGAACCGCCGCCAGATCCTCCTTGGCGTAATCCCGGGAAGCCGGAGCAGGGCGAGCCAGCGCGACACGTCGCGCATTTCCACCCGTCTTGGCTGCATCCCACCTTGCTGCGCAACCTCCTGGTCGCATAGATTTTGCGCGCACCGTTCCCAACCGTCACTTTCCAAAAAGCTTATGGGCCTCATGAACTTCATCCGCGGTGAGTTGATCGAAATCATCGACTGGACCGACGATTCCCGCGACACGCTTTCCTTCCGCTGGCCGGATGAAGACAAGGAGATCAAGCGCGGCGCGCAGCTCATCGTCCGCGAATCGCAGACCGCGCAGTTCATGTATCTGGGCCAGTTTGGCGACATTTTTGGCACCCGAAAGCACGAGCTGGTGACGGACAACATCCCCATCCTCAACACGCTGAAGGGCTGGAAATACGGGTTCGAGACGCCTTTCAAAGCCGACGTTTATTTCCTGAACACCCGGCTCTTCACCGGCAATAAATGGGGCACGTCGAACCCGGTGATGATGCGCGACAACTACTTCGGTATCGTCCGCGCGCGGGCTTTTGGCACGTATGATTTCCGCATCATCGACCCGAAGCTTTTCCTGCGCGAAGTGGCGGGCAGCGATCAGCATTTCCGGCTGGAGGAGTTCGCCGACACGATGCGCTCGCGGATCATCTCGCTCTTTTCCGAAGCGCTGGCCGAGTCGCGCGTGCCGGTGCTGGATGTCGCCACGCGCTATTCCGAACTCGGCGCGGCGCTGCTGCCGCTGATCAATCCCGTGACGACGGCGAAATACGGCATCGAATTTGCCTCGTTCGTGGTCGAAAACGTGAGCGTCCCGCCGGAAGTCGAGGCGGCGATCGACAAGCGCTCGTCGATGGCGGCGGTGGGAAATCTGAATGATTTCGTGAAGTTCCAGATGGCGCAGGGAATGGCGCAGCCGGGCGGTGGCGGCCCGGGCGGCATGGCCACGGAAATGGCGGTGGGCATGGCGATGGCGCAGCAGATCATGCAGCAGCAAGGCGGCGCGCTCGGCGCTCAGGCCACACCCGCCGCGGGCGCCTTGCCGCCGCCGCTGCCAGGCTCGATGCCTGCCGCCGCGGGCTCCAGCGCAGCCGGAGCAATGCCCGACCTGCTTTCGCCCATCGACGCCGCAAAGCTCCTCGGCGTAAGCGAAGCCGATGTGCTCGCCACGCTGGAAGCCGGCGATTTGAAAGGCAAAAAAATAGGCGCAACGTGGCGGATCACGCGGACGGCGATCGATCAGTTTTTGGCGAGCTGAGCGGCGCTTGCGCAGACGGCGAATTACTCAGAATGTCCGGCATGCACACGCTCGAAACACTCCGCGCCCGCAGAGAGGAAATCCTCGAGATTGCGCGCCGACATAAGACAAGCAACGTGCGCGTTTTTGGCTCAATCGCGCGAGGAACGGCGGACGAGGAAAGCGATGTGGATTTGCTTTTCACCACTGAGCCGGGCTGTTCGCTTTTCAATCTCGGCGGCCTCTGGCATGATTTGAATGAAGCACTCGGCGGCAAAGTGGACGTCGCTACGGAAAATGGCCTGAAGCTGCGGATTCGCGACCGCGTTTTGAAACAGGCGGTGCCGTTGTGAGAGATCCGCGGGAGCGGTTGCTGGATGTGCTCGAGGCAATCGAGCAGATCGAAAAGCACTTGCCGGCGACGCGCCCAGAGTTCGATGGCAACGAGCTCGTGCAGGTCTGGATGGTTCGTCATCTGGAGATCATCGGTGAAGCGTTGCGCGCGATCCCACCAACGAGCCGCATCCACTTCCCAAGCTTGCCGTGGAATGCGGCGCTCAGCATGCGCAACATCATCGTGCATCAATATTTCCGGATCGATCTCAATGTCGTCTGGGACGTGATCAACAACGACCTGCCGCCGCTGAAATGTGAAACGAGCCGCATGCTGGAAGCGCTCGGTCCGTCGCCCGAAGATGTCTGAACTCACCGCCCGCCACAAAAATCCCTGCCCCTCCTGTGGGGCGGAGACCCAGTGGAATCCTGCAAAGCAGGCGCTGGTCTGCCCATATTGCGGCACCGCAGCGACGGCCGGGCTAGGCGCTACCGACGAGGTGCAGGTGCAGGAAAACGACCTCATCGCGGCGCTGCGGAGCGTCGGCGCGGAGGGGCGCGGCTGGGACGCCGAGAAAAAAAAGCGTGCGCTGCCAGAGCTGCCAGGCGATCTCGGTGTTCGACCCGGCGCGCGTCGCGCAGCGGTGCGATTTCTGCGGCTCCAGCGCCCTCATCCCAGTCGAGCAGCAGGCGGCGCCGATTCGCCCGGAAAGTCTCCTGGAATTTAAGCTGCCGGAAAGCCAGGTGCGCGATGTCGTGCGCGCGTGGTATGGCTCGCGGTGGTTCGCTCCGAATGCGCTGAAAGGCCGCGCCCTGACCGACACGGTGCATGGCATTTACCTGCCCTACTGGACCTTCGACGCCCAGGTGCATGCGGAGTGGAGCGCGCAGAGCGGCTACCACTACTACGAGACGGAACACAGCACCGACGCGCAAGGCCGCGACCAGACGCGCCAGGTCCAGCACACCCGTTGGACGCCGAGCGCCGGCGCGCTGGAGCACTTTTTTGACGACGAACTCGTCCCCGCTTCGCGGGGCGTGCCGCATGAACTTCTGCGCAAGATAGAGCCCTTTCCCACCACCAGCGATCTGAAGCCGTATGAACCCGGCTACCTTTCCGGCTGGGTCGTCGAGCAATACCAGATCGATCTCACCGCCGCCGCGCAGCACGCGCGCGACGGGATGGAAGGCAAACTGCGCGCGCTTTGCGCCGCCGAAGTCCCCGGCGACACGCACCGCAACCTGAGCGTCGCCACCGACTACTCGGCCCAGACTTTCAAGCACGTGCTGGTGCCGGTCTGGATCGTCGCCTACACCTACGGCGCGCAGGTCCACCAGATCATCGTGAACGGCTACACCGGCACGATCGCCGGCAAGCACCCGCTTTCCTGGGTGAAGATCACGCTCGCCGTGCTGGCGGTGATCATCGCGGTGCTCGTCGTCCTGGCGCTCCGCAACAGCGGGTGACGGGAGCGCCGGGCTGGAAGACTGCGCGTGCTTGTTCTGCCGGCTTTGCGCCGGACGCCGTCTGCTGCTAAACGTCTGCGCCTCTTCCATGCAGAGCCTTCTCGCCCAGCTTCAGGACCGCGTCGCCCTTTCGCCGGAGCAAGCCGAGCAGGCCGTTGCGCAGCTCGCCTCGCCGGAAGTCGAAGATAGTTTGAAAGGCGCATTCCTCCACGCTTTGCGGGTGAAGGGCGAAACCGCCGTCGAGATCGCGGCCTTTGCCAAAGCGCTCCTCGCGCGGGCCGTCGATCCCGGCATTGATCCCTCGCAGCTCCCCGGCCCGATGCTCGACGTCTGCGGCACGGGCGGCGATCGGCTGGAGCTTTTCAACATCTCCACGGCCAGCATGTTCGTCCTCGCCGCAGGCGGCGCGGCGGTCGTGAAGCACGGCAATCGCGCGATCACGTCCCAGTGCGGTGGCGCCGATGTGCTGGAGGTGCTCGGCGTGCGGATCGAGCTCCCGCCTGCCGCGCTGCGCGAATGCGT
>CAXSDZ010000039.1:11745-27483 GCA_964235505.1 uncultured Chthoniobacteraceae bacterium | reverse complement strand
TCGCCACCATCCGCTCGGCGCGCTCTACCCGGGCTTCGATCTCGCGGACAGCGGTGAGGTATTGATCGAGCTTTTCGCGGTCGCGCCCGCCCACTTTTGCGGAGAGCGTTTGCGCGTCGCTCATGACGAAATCGAGGATGCTCTTTTTGTAGAGCTGGCGGCGTTTGAAGCTCGCGCCTTTCTCCAACGGTAGATCATTCGCGAAAAGCCGCTCGAAGACGAGACGCGGGTTGACCTCGCGCGTCATCGGCGTGGTGTCATCGCGCCAGGAGATCGTGTTGGAGTAAGCGCAGGAATAACCCGTGTCGCACTTGCCGCCCTGCCGCCCGGGCTCAATGCCCAGCTCCAGCGAGGAAAACCGCGTCTGCTTTCCGATCGTCTGCGCAGCCAACTGATCCGCGGAAATGCCGACGCGAATCTGCGAGCCTTCGCTTTTAAGCGGCTGCGCACCTGTCAGCCAGCTTCCCGCCGAGCGTGCGTGATCGCCGCCGCCGTCGCCATTCGCCCAGCCTTTGTCATGCGCGAGTCCGCTGAGCACCGTGAGTTCGTTTTTGTGCGGCTGTAGCGGCTGGAGCGTCCAGGGCAGGTCAAAATCCGCGCCGTCCGAAGTCGGGTTCCAGTCGGGCAGATGAACGCCATTCGGCACGAACATAAACGCCAGCCGCACCGGAGCCTTGCCGGCCGCAACCGGCACTCCGGCAAGTGCGCTGGCGGGACGCATCGCATCGAGCATCGGCAGCGCGAACGCAGCGCCTACGCCGCGAAGAAATGTGCGGCGGGAAAGGGAGGGAGTGTTCATGAGGATTGCGTGTGAAAGGCGAAGGCGACCAGTGCTCAGGGTTCAGTAACCCGGCAGACGAGCGTTATGTTGCTACAAAGCTACGGATCTCACGATCAGAAGACGTGTTCGGCTGCGGCAAGGGAAAGCTGTCATTCACCGCGCATCGACATCCGGGTGCTGCGAACGCTCTGATATTAGGAAGGTATTGTCCCCGATAATTCATCGAGTGGTCCCATGAATTGCTCACCGGCTCGCGACACCTTCAGTGACTGCTTTCCGCTTCAAGAATGGATCGCTCGTGATGATCCCCGCGACCAACGACGAGAAGCGGTTGCCTTCCTTGCTCATCCGCAGCACCACGGCGTCGATGGCGCATTTGTCGTAGTAATCGAGACCGCGGCCGAGCGCATAAGTCATCATTTGCTCAGCGAAATTGCTGGGGAATTCCTTCCCCCTTTTCAGGATTGCTTTCATCTCACGCGCGCCCGTGAAAGCTTTGTTGCCGGGCATTTTGCCAGAGGCATCGACGGGGAACTTCCCGTCCGTGTCGCGCCACGCGCCCGTGGCATCGAAGTTTTCCAGCGCGAACCCGAGCGGGTCCATGCGCTTGTGGCAGGAGGAGCATTCGGCCTTGCTCATGTGCTGCTCCAGACGCTGCCGCAGCGACGTGGTCTGGCTCACGGAGCTCTGCTCGGTGAGCGGCGGCACGTCCGGGGGCGGGGGCGGCGGTGGCGTGCCGAGGATCTGCTCCAGGATCCACTTGCCGCGAATGACCGGGGAAGTGCGCGTCGGCGTGGAGGTCGCCAGCAGCACCGCGCCTTGCGTGATGACGCCGCCGCGCGGCGAATCCGGCGCGAGTTGCACGCGTTGAAATTCGGTCCCCTTCACTCCTTCGATGCCGTAGAAGCGCGCGAGCTTTTCATTCAGAAAAGTGAAATCGCCGTCGAGCAGATCGAGGATCGATCGGTCTTCCTTCATCACCGCCTCGAAGAACCGCTCGGTTTCCTCCTTCATCATTCCCTTCAAATCATCGCTCCAGCGTGGGAAGGTCTGCGGATCGGGCGAGATCTCCCAGATGTTGCGGATTTGCAGCCATTGCCCGGCGAAGCTCGTCACCAGCGAACGCGCGCGCCAGTCCTTCAGCATGCGGGCTGTCTGCTTTTCGAGGTTGCCATCTTTGCGCAGCTCTCCGCGGTCGGCGAGGGCGGTGAGATCGTCGTCCGGCATCGAGCTCCAAAGGAAGTAAGCGAGGCGCGCGGCCACTTCGTGGTCACTGAGATCCCGCACGCCGCCGGTGGCGACGGCCTGCTCCGGTGAGTCAAGCTCCCAACGGAAGAGAAACTGCGGCGAGCAAAGCGTCGCCTGCACGGCGACCTGCATTCCTTCGAGAAAAGTGCCCTTTTCACGCATCGCCAGATCGACAAACCCAGCGATCTTTTCCACCTCGGCATCGGTCACCGGCCGACGATAAGCGCGCTTCAGAAATGGCCTCAGCAACTCGCGAGCGGTCACCGCTTCTCCGCCAGCCGCAGGCATTTTGCTGATCAGCCGACGGTGGCTCTCCGGCAAAGACGAGGTGCCCGCAGGCGGTGTGACTTCGACGAGCGGCACGTAGAGATTGCGATCTCCGCGCAGCTTCGGATCAGGATTCGTGGTGTCGTTGTAGTTGTTGAGGAAAGCGATCGTCAATTTGTGCCAACCCGCTTCCACCGGGACGCGCACGTCGAATGCCTTCGCAGGGCCTGAGTTCGGCACGTCAAAGACCTGCAGCTCTTTGCCATCGAGGCTCACTGCGAGCTTCGGCAGATCGGGGCCGGCGAGATCGCCGTAAGCATGCACACGGACCGCGTATTCGCCCTTGACCGGAAACTCCATGCCCCGCGTCGCGCCGCCGGTGCGTGCCAGAGAGAGCGTGCCGTTGTCCAGGCGTTCGATGCCGGAATCCTGCGTCTCAAATTCGCTGCCTTTGAGCTTCCTCGCCGCTTCACTCCCCGGGGAGCCGGACACAATCGCTTTCGCCGCGATCTCCTCGGCGGCGCCCATGAACTTCTCCATCAGCATCGGCGAAAGCGAGAGCACATCGCCGATGTTGTCGAAGCCGTATCCCACGTCGTCGTTCGGGAAGTCCTCGGGCTGATAGTCCACCCGCAGCAGCTCGCGGACGGTGTTCCGGTATTCCTCCTTATTCAGGCGACGCAACGTGACGCGGCCCGGGTTGTGGTCGGTTTTGCAGTCGAACTTGGAAAGCTGCCCATCAACAAACCGGACGATGAGTTCCTTTTGCAGCCCGCTTGGCTGCGGCTTTTTCTCCGGCGGCATGTCCCCCTGCTCGACGCTCTCGACCACTTTTTCCCAAATCTCGCGATTCTCGTGCAGCCGCGGATTGTCGGCGAACTCAATGAGATTCAGGTCGCCCTTTTGCTTTTCCGGGTTGTGGCAATCGAAGCAATACTGCTGCAGCACCGGCTTGATGTCTTTTTCCAGCGTGATGCCGGCGGGACCAGGCGCGGGCTTCGACTCTGCGAAGGCGCCAGCCGCGAGCGCTCCCAAGGCGACAGTGCCCAGGAGGAGGCGGGGGAAAATCATCATGTGTCCGGTCATAAAAGGGCGCGGAAGATCGCCCATCGCGACAATCCTTCAACCTTCAACCGCTTAGATCGATTCATCTGAAGTGATACGTATGCGGAATATCTTGGGACGCGTCCCAGGTGTGGCTTGTAAAGAGTCAAGTCCTCCGCGGTTCGGCATTGATTCACCCGTCGCACCCGCTACTCACCTCGTTGCTCCGCACCCATGAGAACTCCCGCTGTCGCCTTCGCCGCCCTCCTGCTCCTCGCCTTGGTCGGCTGCGACCGCAATGCAAACCCCGACGGCTCAAAGAACCGCCCGCTGCGGATCGGGCATTTCCCAAACATCACCCACGCGCAGGCGCTCGTGGCGCGGCAACTCGCGCGGCAGGGAAAAGGTTGGTTTGAAGAGCGGCTCGGGCCCGAGGTGAAGCTGGAGTGGTTTGTTTATAATGCCGGGCCGTCGGCGATGGAGGCGATCTTCGCGGACTCCATTGACCTCACTTATGTCGGCCCAAATCCCGTGCTGAATGCCTATGACCGGGCAAAAGGCGAGGAGCTGCGCGTGATTGCCGGCGCGGCAAATGGCGGCGCTGCTCTTGTGGTCCAAGGCGACGGACGCATCGCCGGGCCGCAGGATTTCAAGGGTCGCAAGCTCGGAACGCCGCAGCTCGGTAATACGCAGGATGTCGCGGCGCGCGCGTGGTTGAAGGCGCAGGGCTTTGCAATCACCCAGCTCGGCGGCGACGTGCAGGTGCTGCCCACGGCAAATCCCGATCAACTCTCGCTCTTCCAAAGCGGCACACTCGATGGCGTGTGGACCGTGGAGCCATGGGTTTCGCGCCTCGAGCTGGAGTCGAAGGGCAA
Source organism: uncultured Chthoniobacteraceae bacterium (assembly GCA_964235505.1). GTDB lineage: Bacteria > Verrucomicrobiota > Verrucomicrobiia > Chthoniobacterales > Chthoniobacteraceae > CAXSDZ01. The sequence goes on along the minus strand of CAXSDZ010000039.1, from coordinate 23,268 downwards.
GATCATGATCGAGCAAAAGGACGCGTTGACGACGGTGCTCGCCTCCAGCGTAAAGGCGCTCCAGGAACGGCCCGAGCTGGTGCGGAAGTTCGCTGCCGCGCATGCGGAGCTGACCGATTGGATCAACGCGCATCCCGAGGAGGCGAAAGAACTCGTGCGCGCTGAGCTGAAGGAACTCACGCAGCGGGAGTTTCCCGCTGCCACGGCGGACCGCGCCTGGCCGCGGCTGAAGTTCACCAGTGCGATCTCGCGGGCACCGTTCGATGCGCTCATGACCGAGGCGCAAAGCGTGGGATTTCTGCAAGGCGCGACCGATCTGGGGAAGCTGGTTGTCCCGATGCAGTGAGGTCGCGGGAGGTGCGTGAAGGAATTATCGCGGTAGTTCCTTGGCACGCTGTTTTCGTTCGCCATTTGCACCCGCGTGCCGAGAGCGGCCCGGGTGAAAATGAGCTTGCCTACACCCGCCGAGCTGCGAACCCTGCGCCTCCTTTTCCCCATGCCGCGCACCGCCGAGAGCAATGTCGCTGAAGAACTCCGCGAGGTGCCGCCCGCGAAGCTGGGCATACATGGCGTGTCGAAATGGTTTCGCGATGGCGTGGTGGAAACGCATGCGCTCGACAACGTGAGCCTGCAAATCGACGAGGGCGAATTTGTCTGCCTCGTCGGGCCGAGCGGCTGTGGAAAATCGACGCTCCTGAACATGGTCGCAGGGCTGGAGTTTCCTGACGCCGGCTCGATTTTGACCGAAGGTCGCGCGGTGAAAGAGCCGGGGCGGGACCGGATGATGATGTTTCAGGAATCTGCGCTGTTCCCCTGGCTAAACGTCATCGGCAACGTCCTTTTCGGTTTGAAGCTGAAGCCGAATCTCACGCCGCGCGAGCGCGAGGAAGTGGCGATGTATTACCTCAAACTTGTGGGGCTGGAACGCTACGCGCGATCGAACATTCACGAGCTCTCCGGCGGCATGCGGCAGCGCGTGGCACTTGCCCGCTCGCTCGCGCCCAATCCCCGCGTGCTGCTGATGGACGAGCCTTTCGCTGCTCTGGATGCGATGACGCGCGAGCAGCTTTACGGCGACCTGCAGGAGATCTGGCAGGTGCGCAAAAAAACGATCGTTTTCGTGACTCACAACGTCCGGGAAGCGGCGTGTCTCGGCGACCGAGTGGTGCTTTTCTCCCCACATCCCGGGCGGATTCGCGAGGAATTCAAAATCGATCTGCCGCGCCCGCGCGACATCAACAGCCCGAGCCTGGCGAACTACGCGACGGAGATCACCCGCGCGCTGAAACGCCACCGCACCGAGAACCCCCCGGAGGTGGCGGAGGGATGACCGCGCCCGACATGCTCCCTCCCGGCTCGATCGCCGCTCCGCGTCGGCGTGCCACGTTCCTGCCGAATCGCGTGCAGCGCACGTTGACGGCGCTCCTCTTCTTCACTGCGCTGATCGTGGCGTGGCATTTCGCCGTGCGCTCGCTTCCAGCGCGGATGCAGGTGCTGATGCCGCTGCCGGAAAGCGTGTGGCATTACCTCGTGGGTGCGGTGCGCAGCGGCGATCTGCTGCACGCGCTGATGGTGACGATGCGGCGTCTTCTGACCGGCTACTTTGTCGGCGTTGCGCTCGGCATTCCCCTCGGAGTGCTCACGGCGCGTTTCCACTGGGCCAGCGATACGATCGGAGTGCTCGGCCTAGGATTGCAGACGCTCCCGAGTGTCTGCTGGGTGCCACCGGCGCTGCTCTGGTTCGGGCAGACGGAAGGGGCCATGCTTTTTGTTGTGGTGATGGGCACGCTCTGGAGTGTGCAGATCGCCGTGGACAATGGCGTGCGCAATGTGCCGCCGATCTATGCGCGCGCCGCGCGCACGATGGGGTCGAAAGGGCTGCACACGTGGTGGAGTGTCATCCTTCCCGGATCGCTCCCGTTTATCGTCAGCGGGGTAAAGCAAGGGTGGGCGTTCGCCTGGCGCTCACTCATGGCGGCGGAGATTTACGTGACCATTCTCACCGGCTTTGGGCTCGGGCATCTGCTCCACTACGGACGTGAGCTACAGGCCATGGAGCAGGTGCTCGGCGTCATGCTGGTGATCGTGCTTATCGGTCTGCTGGCCGACAAAATCCTCTTCTCGCCGTGGGAGCGCTTCCTCCATCGGCGCTGGGGAACCGTGAAGGGCTGAAGGCGCGGATCGGACGCAAGCGGGACGGGGGCGTTCCACTCGCGCCATATCCTCGGCGCGGTGCAGCGTTGTTGCCTTGTCCGCTTTGAAAAGCGAGAGCGCCACTCTGCGGTTGAAGCAGAATTTCGTTAGCTAGCCCGGCTGGAAACGTCTCCAGAAGTTTGTGCGACGCAGCAGCCCAGTGCGCCCACGAACTTTTCTATTTGGAACAGGCGCAGAGCTGCCGACCGGCGCTCGTCCTGCGCCTTGTCCGAGAGGCTATTTCCCGTCTCTCGCAAACCCTGCCTTTGGCGTGCCGTCGTCATTCAACTTGTCACACGTCCACAGCAGGCCACGGGTGATGAGATCGAGATACACAGGCGTTTCCATCGTGGAGTTTTGGTGACCCAGCGTGGTCGAGAAGACACGCGCTTTACCATAGGTATTCACCCAAATCACCGCGTGATCCTGCTTGGTATCCTGACCGTAGGCTTGGGCTAGCGGCGTGGCAGTCGGCCACACCTTCTCGTTTTTGTAGAGTTCATCATCCGGCCAGGGGAGGACCGCCGGGAAGCCTTTCATCACCGGGTGATCCGCGTTGATTACCTTTACCTCAAGGTCACGCCGCTTCTCGTGCGTGCGCGACGTGATCCCGACGCACATACGCCATTCGTCCGTCGTCGCCGCCCGATAGGAATGCGATGAGCAATGCAGCATGATCGCCGGGACACCCGCTTTGTGCGCCGCAGCAATCCCCTCTACAAAGGCGTTGTCACTGACCGCGCCAAAGCATTCGTTGTGGATCACCACGTCGAAGCCCTCCCACCAGTTAGGCTTCTCGTAAATGCTAACACGATGCGACCGGCCGTCATCGTCGCCCTTCGGAATCCCCTCATGCACGATCGTGACTTCGACGTTCGCGCGAGCCCGGATTCCCTCGCTGAGGATCTTCTTCTGAGCCTCGTAATCGTGGCAACAGCCGCCGCACACGAGCAGCGCGCGGAGCGGCTTGGTCGCAGGATTTTGTGCAATGGAACTCGTGCTGCAAAGGGCAAGCAGCAGCAGAGATAGGAAGGTGGAACGTTTCATGAGGCAGACCGGATAGGATGGGAATGCTGCGTCCACTTACTTCGCGCCCGCCCCGAACCCAGCCTTCGTGGTGCCGTCGGCGTTGAGCTTGTCGCACGCCCACAGGATGCCGTGGGTGACGAGATCAAGGTAGCGGTCGTCTCCCACCGTGTCATTGTTGTGGCCGAGTGTCGTGGACCACACGCGCGCTTTGCCAAACGTATTGGTCCAGACAACCACCGATTCCACTTCTTTCGTCGCATCGTCCTTCCCCTTTACGGTCTGTTTGCCTGACGCTAGAGCCGTTGCCGTCGGGAAGATCTGCACGTTGTTGTAGAGTTCTTCCTTAATCGTGGTCCAGTTCTCGAAGCCTTTTGTCGCCGGATGCGCGGCGGCGGTGTAAGTGACCGCGATAGGCTCCTGCGGACCGTGGGCGGTGGATTGGATTCCGAGATACTCATACCAATGCGCATTGTCTGCGCCCGTTGCTGTCGGCTTGCCGAAATCGCCGAAGCGATAAGAGTGCATCGCACAATGCAGGTTCACGCCGGGTATGCCGTCCCGATGCGGCTGGAGAACTCCGGCGATCATTTCTGGATCCTTCACGTCCGCTGCGCACTCATCGTGGATCACGATGTCGTAGCCTGCGGCGTAGTCCGGCTTTCCAAGGATCGCGAGCGGTGGCTTCGTGGTTTTGTCGTCGGTATGGATCTGGTCCACGACGATGTTTGCTCGTTTTTCGATCCCGGACTTCAGGATGTCCTTCTGCTTGGAATAGTCATGGCAGCAGCCGCCTGTGATGAGCAGTGCGCGAAGCGGTTTCTGCGCGGCATCCTGGGCGTGGGTAGCTTGGAGCGTAAAAGACAGGAGAGCAGGGAGGAGGAGACGTTTCATAGGGTTCCTCAGGATGCTGCGGAAGAACTCCACGGGGCTCAATCGCCAAGTAGCATTATCTCTCGCCGGAAACTCCAGAGTGCCTGCCGGGGCTTTAGACAGTGAATGAGACTGCCCAGAGCGCCATCGTGCGCGAGGATACTGACACACTGACCACAGCACGCTCGGCACAGTTTGGCTCAAGTTACGATCACCCCTCCAAATGCAAACCGGCCGGCAGATAACGAATCTGACGACCGGAGCAGTGTTTCGACAACAGTCGAAAGGATACTTTCGCGAATCAAGCCCTGCGGCGTCGGCGACTGCTGAAGCCACCTAGCGCCATGCTGAACAGGAGGAGAGCGCCAGTGCCAGGCTCCGGCACCACCAGCGTAAGCACGGCATCATTGCCGTCGCCGCCCTGATAGTCGATGCGCCACGTGTAACCAGGGGTGTAGAAAAGCGTGTCGTCTGGCGCATTGGCGAAGGCCCCTGCAAATGCGACGGCGGTGTTGTTGTTGATGATTGTGAAGGTCTGCGGGAAGGCCAGCCCGGCAGGTGCAACCAAGCTGATGTTACCAGCGAGAGTGATAAGTGCGCCGCCGTTGACGGTAAGTGCATCCGCGACGCCTGCACCTATATCAAACTGCAAAGTTCCTGCCGCTAACAGGGAGTAGTTGCCATTGATAAATGTCTCCGAGGCAGTGCCCTCAGCAACACCCACCTTGAACACACCACCGCTTTGAACAAATGCGCCAGCATTAGTTGGTGCGGTAGCGCTGTTGCCATTGATGACGCTGGCGTTGCGAAGTTCGCCCCCAGTCATATTGAAGGTGCTGGTGCCCGTTCCAGTATTGATGTTGCCACCAGTCAAATCGAGCACACCATTCTGCAGATTGTAAATGCCTGTTTGTGAAGTGTTGCCACTCGAAATGTTGAGGTTGTTACCTACCGAGACAATCCCACCAGTTTGCGTCACTGTGCCCTTGCTTGGGGTAATTACCGGGTTGGGAGTTGGTGTCGCGTTGCCTTGGTTCGAGTCGAACCGGCCGGCACCGACATTCAAATCACCGGCTGAAATCACGATCGCGTTCGCGCTGACATTAAGCTGGCTGTCGGTGTTATCCCACTGGCCCACCGTGATTGGGAGGCCTTCTTGCAGTGTCTGGACTGTGCCTCCGCTGATGTTGTAGATCGCATCGCCCGAGTCTCCGATTGTCAGGTCACGGCGCCGCACTTCAAATGTCCCGCCTGTTTGATTCACAACTGCCTGTGCATCTGAGTTCGTGTCATTCCTCCCAGTTCCCACCAAAACACGAGCATCGAAAGATGCAGTCCCGCCACTGAGGTTGAAAGTGGCGTTGCCATTGGCACCAATTCTGGTCCAGGTATTCCCATCTTCGACGTTTGCCACATCTTCCTGGCGAAGTAACCCTCCACTCAGATTGTAAGTCCCGGTTGCTTGCAAACTGTTGCCGATCGTAAATCCGTTCCGAAGTCTGACTATGCCCCCGGTCTGCTCTACCAATCCAGTCACTGGGAACGGATCCTGACCTGCGGCTACGATGAAGATACCTGCAAAGTCGGCAGTGCCGTTGCTGCTGACGTTCAAACGCCCATTCGAGTTGTCCCACTGCCCCACCGACACGACGTTTCCAGCATTCAACGTTCGGAATGTGCCGCCGCTCAGGTTGTAAGTGGACGTGCCTGTGTCAGCGATGTTAGCTTCACCTTGGCGCACCTCCATGATGCCACCGGTTTGGTTGACGGTCGCTGTTCCGCCAGCGCCGAAAAACGTGCGCGCGTGGAACGAGACAGTGCCTCCGCTGAGATTGAAGGTTGCTTCACTGCCAGGATTCACTGCCATCCGGTTCCAAGTCGATTGATTCGTGGGGTCGCTGGTGACAGCCTGCGTCAGAGAGCCGCCCGACATGTCATAGCTCGCATTGCCATTTACACCGAGGTTGAAGAGCGAATTGCTGTTGTTTGCCGCATAAGTCACAGCGCCGTTAATGTGCTCCGCTGTCCCGGTAGTCCCAAATTGATCCGCAAACACCAATGAGCCATTGATTTTCAAGGTTGAGCTATTCGCCACTGTTAAGCTGCCCGAAGCACCCGACTGCTCACCGACGATCATCTGTCCATTGACCTGCAAATTGCCGGTCCCGCTCAGATTGTAGCTTCCGCTGCTTCCGCTCGTGATTCCCATGCGAACGGAGCCAGTTGCCGTCATGCTGCCCGCGCTGTGGTTCACAACCCCGCTGCCGATACGCCCTTCGTCGCCAAAACGGATGTCGCGAGGACTGCTTGTGACATCAGCCGTGATCTTTGCAACTCCGACTGCCGAATCGATAAAGACCGCATCGTCGGGAGTGGTCGGAATCGCGTTGTTCGTGTTCCCTGGCGAAACATCGGTGGCCGGCGTCTTCCAGTTGACAGGGTTGTTCCAGTTGGAATCCCCAGACTCATTGTCCCAATCGACGCTCGCCGCATGGATCGGAACTGACAATGCAGCTGTGCTGACGATCGAACACGCAGCAAAAAGGGGGGATCTGAACTTTTTCATGGATGGGAGGGAAGTATCGAGGGAGGCTCTTCGCGATTTTTACCAGGAGAATTCTGGTAACCGTGCCCTCACATTTGATCGTTAGCAAGCGGTTAGGCTGATGAATATCGCCTTACGTGACCGGTGAGCATCACTAAATGAGCTTGCATGCATTCAGCAGTCACTGTTGCTGCGGGAGTTGTCTTCCGTCTATCGGGATCAATGGGGTAATTTCTACTACTGCTGCTGTTCGTGTGTGCTCAGGCAAAGGTCGCGAGGTCTAACGGAGCGCACCCGGCTCTGCGATTCTGGCAGTTCGACAAAATTTTTGGCACCATCTTTGATCCTAGTTCAATTAAGGGAGGCGTAGCTTCGCTTCGATATTTAGGTTGGAATGGGCGATAATAAAAATGGCCGCCATTCCGTTTGGAATGGCGGCCGTAATACTTTTGCATGCCGCACTGCGGCATATGTTCATCCGGTTTACGTCGTCCGGCGTCTCCGCAAGAACAAGGTGGCGGCAGCACCCCCAAACAACAGCGCTCCCGTTCCCGGTTCCGGCACTACCAGAGTCAACACAGCATCGTTTCCGTCTCCGCCTTGGTAGTCGATTTTCCACGTATAGCCGGGCGTGAAGAAGTTGGTGTCATCAGGTGCATTGGCAAACGCGCCGTTGATTGGATTGCCCGTGTTGTTGTTGACGATCGTAAAAGTTTGCGGAAACGACATGCCCGGTGCCGAAACCAAGCTGATATTGCCTGCAAGAGTGATGCTAGTCCCGCCGTTCACCGTCAGCGAGTCAGCCACGCCGGTGCTGATTTCAAATTCCACCGTTCCTCCCGCAACAAGTGAGTAGTTGCCATTGATGGTCGTTGCGGCACCAGCACCGGGGGTAGCTCCAACTTCCAAACGCCCACCTTGCTGGAACACGCCCGGATTGGTTGCAAATGTTGCGCTATTTGCATCAATCGAACTGGCGTTGCGCACCGTGCCGCCGGGCATAATGAATCCACCAATGCCGGCGACGATATCGACATTTCCGCCAGTCAGATCAAGCACCCCATTTCCGCTCAGGGTATAACTTCCTCGTGCGCCTCCTTTATTTGCAATCAGTAGGTTATTACCTACTTGAACGACTCCATTTGACTGTGACAACTGACCCGTTGTGATCGTCGTGTTGTCGTCGTTACCATTACCAATGATGAAATCGTTGGTAACTATTACCTTTGATGTCGTCCCAGTAATGTTCATCGTCGCATTTGCGTTATCCCAATTGCCGACCTGCATCTGGGATCCTTTGGAGATCACTGTTCCACCAGACAGGTTATAAATTACCGTGCTGCCGTTGTCACCGATGGTGAACTCGCCACGCCGCACTTCAAGCGTTCCACCGCTTTGGTTGATTGTCGCCGTGCTGCCCGCATTCGCACCTAGTAAGAGCCGTGCATCGAATGACACCGCAGCTGTGCCGCTTAAATTAAAATTCGTTGATCCATTTTCACCGATCCGGCTCCAGGTGCCTTGATCATTGATATCAGCTACATCTGGCTGTGTAAGCGTGCCGCCGGTGACAGTAAGGGTAGACGTGGAGTTTGCAGCAGTCGAGCTATGCACTGCGCGGTTGACAGTGGCTGTGCCGCCGTTCTGCGTGTAATTCGCCGTTGACCCCGCTGAAGTTGCGAGCAGCATTTCGCTGCCAACATTGAGCGTCCCACTATCCAGCGTATAATTGGCAGTGCCGCCTGCATTGTTCGCCATCACAAGATTACCCACAGACTGCACCGTCCCTCCACTCTGCAGAACCGTTCCGCGATTCGTAACTGGCTGGCCTGCATCGTTGGTCCCACGGCCTACCGCAAGCTGGAGCTCGCGAGCAGAGCTTACCAGCGCGTTTCCGCTCACTTGCAACGTTGCATTGCTGTTGTCCCACTGACCCAAAGTGATGTCCGGCTCGTTGCGATTATTCACATCGGTGGGCTTGATGCCCACCGTCACCGTGCGGAGAGTTCCGCCGCTGATGTTGTAAGTGACGTTAGGGCTCGAATCGCCCATATCTATCTGGCCGCGCCGTGTTTCCACGATTCCACCCGTCTGCGTCACTACCGCTGACCCCGTGCCGCCATTACCAATAATCAAACGGCTATCAAAGGAAGCCAGTCCGGCACTCACGTTGAACGTTGCTGCCCCACCATCACCAATCCGGCTCCAATTGTTGCCATCGGTCGGGTCACCTACATCATTTTGGCGCAACGTGCCGCCGGTGATGTTCACCAATCCGGTTGATCCGTTTGACTCCGCAAAGTTGTAGCGGCCTGCGTTAATCTGCCCGCCGCTAAGGTTATATGTGCCTCCACTTCCAGAATTCGTTCCCATGCGAAACCATCCATTTAAAGAAGCATTTCCGGCGCTTTGGTTAATCGTGCCGGAGCCGTCCTGAAAGAGGATGTCGTTAACGTTTGGGATGTCGGCTGTTATGTTCGCCGGCCCAGCAGCAGCGTTGGAAAAAACCGCATTGTCACCAGATGGGACGGTGTTCGTGCTCCAGTTTAGCGGCTCGAGCCAATTGTTGTTAAGCTCGTTGTCCCAAGTGATGTCAGCAGCATGGATGACCGGTGCAAGTGCGCAGAGAGTGAGCGACGTGCAAACGAGTCGAGAGAGTTTCTTTTTCATTGGTCGGAAAACAGGCGGAGGGTGGATTCCAGAGCGCGCCTTTGGGTGGGGGGGCGCAATCCGGCAGACCGTGATTACCACCGTCTCCGCACTCGGCAAGTGGTTTTACACGGAAAGTGATTTTTAAATGACGGACTTGTGACTTTTATGGACAGGACTGGAAAAAGTTGGTGCTGGACGTAGTTCATTTGATGGTCGGGGAAATCTACGACCTAGTTCTTCCATTTTCGTCTCCTGAATGCTACGCGAACAATCGGCTGCACGTATTGGAATGTTCATGCTCAAATCTGTTTTTCAGATCTCCGGCGCTGCCGGCATCTGGCTGAGAATCCTCCTGAACGTGGGAATCTGCGCTGGATTGACGTTCCTGTGTAGCTGCCGAGATACCTCGCCACGTGAACGCTCGGCGCAACCCGACGCAGCGTTCTTCGCCACGGCCAATGCCGCGCAGACGTTTTACGAAAACCGCGATGCGGAAAAGGCGGTCGCGGCTTACGAAGAAGCGGTGAAGCTGCGGCCAGAGGCTGCCGAGATGCGGCTGAACCTCGCAAACGCCTACTTGCTCGCGAACCGCGGCGAGGAGGCGATCCGCGAAGGGCAGGAGGTGCTGCGCGTCGAGCCGAACTCGGCGGCTGCGCTTTACGTGCTCGGCTGCGCGCACCTGCGGCTCGGGCAGTGGGAGCCGGCGCTCCAGGCGCTCACACAGTCGCAGTTCATCGAGCCGGACATTGCGGCGGTGAGTTTTCAACTCGGCTCCGCGCACCAGGGTTTGGGCCAGCACGAGCAAGCCGCCACGGCGTTTCAGGAAACGCTGCGGCTCGATCCGTCGCACCCCGGCGCGCACTACGCGCTGGCGCAGGCGTATCTGCGGCTGCAGCGGCGCGACGCGGCCAATGCCGAGATCGCCATCCACAAGGCGACGCTCGCTCAGCGCGGAAATGTGCTCGTGGACGTCGCCGGCATCGAGCGCTGTCGCCACACGCAGATCCAGCCGCCGGCCAGCGACGCGCAACCGCCTGCCGCCGGCGTCGCGGTCGCCTTCCGCGATGCGACCGCCGCGTTTTTTGGAAGCGCGGACCCGCCTTTTAGTGGACCAGCCGCCATCCTCGACCTCGCGCACGATGGCCGCCTCAGCCTCGTCGCGCCCGCAACTGATGGCAGCTTCCGGCTGCTCGTGGGTGATGGGAAAACGCTCCAGCCGCGTGGCGAACCGATCGCATCGAGCGGCGGCAGTCCGCTGCGTCAGATGCTCGTGGGCGATCTCGACAATGACCACGCGGAAGACGTGCTCGCGCTTTCCGAAACCGGCGCCCAGCTCTTTCAAGTGAGTGCCGCGAGCGGGCTCCGCGATGTCACGGAGGCCTCGGGCTTGCGTGCCGCCGCGGGATCTTCCGGTGCGCTGGCCGACTTGGATTTCACCGGCAAGCTCGGGCTTTTCACCGTGAGCGCCGCCGGCCGCGCGCAGGCCTGGCGCAACCAGGGCAACCTTTCCTTTACCGACGCCACGCCGGGCGCGGGCCTGCCGGAAGCGCTCGGGGCGGCGACGGAGGTTCTTTCCGAGGATTGGAATTCTGACGACCTGCCCGATCTCCTCGTCGCTCGCACCGGGCTGCCTCCGCTGCTGCTGCTCAATCGGCACGGCGGTCCGCTCGCGCAAAATGCCCCGCCCGCCGACTGGCCGGCGGGCGGCGCCATCGCGGTCGGCGATCTCGACAACGATACGCACAACGATCTCGTCGTCGCGACCGACACGGCGATCGAGGTCGTGTTTCAAGGCCCGCGGAAACGCCTCGCACTGCCGTTGGGCAGCGGTGGAAAGGTCACCCGCGTGGCGCTGATCGACTACGACAACGACGGGTGGCTCGACCTTTTCACCGCGGGCGACCGGCTGCGCGCGTGGCGCAATCTCGGACGCGCCGGCTTCCGCGAAACCACCGCGGAACTTGGTCTCGACAAGCTCATCACCGCGCCGCTGCAGACGATCCAGGCGGCGGACTTCGACGGCGATGATGACACCGATTTGCTGCTCGGATTTGGCGAAGCCCGCGGCCTGCAACTGCTGCTCAACGAAGGCGGCAACGCGAATGCGCAGGTCAAGATCCGGCTCACGGGCAACCGCTCAAATGCGAGCGGCATCGGCACGCGTCTCGTGCTCACCGCCGGCCCGTGGCACACGAGCCGCACCGTGCGCGCTGTGCCGCTGGAGATCGGCGTGG
>CAXSDZ010000039.1:11233-11735 GCA_964235505.1 uncultured Chthoniobacteraceae bacterium | reverse complement strand
CTCGCACGCGCTGCTCGATTCGATCTCGGTCCACTGGAGCGACATCGTCTTCAACGTGCCCGCAGTCCCCACCGCTGGCGCGGGCATCACCACGATCGACGAAGTGCCGCTGCCGACCGGCTCCTGCCCGAACCTTTACACGTGGGACGGCGAGCGTTTCCGCTACGTTTCCGACTTTCTCGGCGCTTCGCCGCTCGGGCTGCGAATCACGGACGCCCGCTTCATCGACGCCGACACGGAAGAGCTCGTGTGGATGGGCGACGAGAGCTCCGTCCAGCCGCGCGACGGCGCGTATGTGGTGCAGCTCACCGATGAACTGCGTGAGATGCTCTACCTTGATGAAGCGAAGCTCGTGATCGCCGATCACGCGCTCGGCACCGAGATTTTCCCCACGAGCAAACTGCGTCCGGGCAAGCCATTTGCGCCGCACGAACTCGTCGCCCTGCAAGAAGTGCTCGACGACTACCACGCAACGAACCACGCCCACGGCCACCGAGCGGCT
>CAXSDZ010000039.1:2943-11223 GCA_964235505.1 uncultured Chthoniobacteraceae bacterium | reverse complement strand
GGACCGCGCTGCTCGCGGAGGCGGATGGAAAGCACGTCTCGCCCGTGACCTTGCGCCCGCCGCAACTGCGCGGCCTTGCGGAGCCGTTCAGCGTCACGCTCGATTTCGGGCCGTTGGCAACCGAGCGCCCGCTCGCCCTCGCGCTCACCGGCTGGCTGCGGTTTGGCGGCGGCATGGCGAACGTCGCGGCGTCGCATCATCCGGGGCTGCCGTTTCCTTTTCCCACGCTGGAAGCAGAAGACGCGAACGGCAAGTGGCAGCCGATCGATGTGGTCGTCGGGCAAGACCAAGCGCCTCTTTGTCGATCTTGCCGGCAAGCTCCCGGCGGGGAGCAAACGGCTGCGGCTCACGGCCGCATTTGAGATTTACTGGGACCGAATCGCGCTCCTGGAGCGCGCCGCCGAGCCGCCGGAAACTATGCATGTTTCCGCAGCGGCGGCGGAGCTGCACTGGCATGGCTTCGGCACTTACGAAGACCGGCTGCCGGATGCGCCACTCACTCCGCAGCACGATCGCGTGCGCCACACGCCGCCATGGCTGATGACCGTTTCCGGGTGGGCGACCCGCTACGGCGACGTGCGGCCGCTCGTGGCCGCCCGCGACAACGCGCTCGTGCTGCTGGCGAGCGGCGATGAGCTCACCCTCACCTTCCCCGCCGCGGAGTTGCCGCCGAAACCACCAGGCGCGGTGCGCGACTTTTTCCTCTTCTCCTCCGGCTGGGACAAAGATGGCGACTACCACGTGGACCACGGCCTGACGATAGAGCCGCTGCCTTTCCACGGACTCGACGGCCAGCATCCCGGCCGCGAGCCACGTCCGCATTTCGAGAACGACGCGTGGATGGCGAAATACAATACCCGCTGGGTGGGTCCGCAGGTGCTGACGCGCCGGGGCGAGTGAAGAGCCGCTGAAATCGAGCGTGTTCGTTCTTTCTTCCGCGCGCCGGGCTGAGGAATACTCCGCCCATGTTCTCTCCCTCGTCTCGCCTCCTCGCGCTCTGTTTTGGGCTCACCGCATTCGCTCTCGCGGCGGCGGAACCGAACCTGGAGCCGGGCTTTGTCAGCCTTTTCAACGGCAAGGATCTCACCGGCTGGCGCTACGAGGCCGGCGCGAACTTCGACGGAAAAACCGAGGCCAGCGATGGGCGCTACTCGGCGAAGGACGGCATTCTCACCGTCAATCCGCAGAAAGAAGGCGGCGAGCGGCTGCGGCAGCTTTGGACGGAACGCGAGTTTCCGAAAGACTTCGAGCTGCGGCTGGAGTTCCGGGCGGCGGTGAATGCGGACAGCGGAGTTTTCGTGCGCAAGCCGCAGCTCCAGTGCCGCGATTATCTCGTCGCGGGTCCTTACAAAGAGCTGAAAAGCTACAAGCCGCAGGATTGGAACGAGATCGTCGTGGTGGTGAAGGAGGGCGTCGCCCACTGCACGTGCAACGGTGAGGTGCTCGAAGCGGCACTCAAACTCCCGCCCACGGGTCCGGTCGGCCTGGAGGCGGACCGCGGGCAGATGGAATACCGCAACATTCGGATCAAGGAACAATAGATCGCGGTTCATTCGATTAAGCTCTCGCTACGCGCGGGGTCATCCCGACCGAAGCTCGGGCCAGGCGGCGTTGCTTTGCGAAGGGAGGCGACCCGGAGCCCAGTGGAGCGATCTGGGCGAAGACGGTGAGGGCTCACGCAAACGGAAGCCGCTAAACGCTTTCGCGTGTGGTGCGGCGAACCAAGGATACCGCGCTGGAGTTTGTGAAAAGCGACAGCCTTCCTCATCGCTGACGACCTCCAGCGGGCCGCTCGCACAGCACGGTTGCATCCACCACGCAGTCGTTCGCCTGGTGCGAGCGCGGCGCCTCCGGCTGCTCGTCGCGCGTTCTGCCGCGTCGCTGGGAAATCCGCTTGCAGACGAGGGAACAATCGAACTCATTCCTCCGGCGCGCACTGCGAGGCTTCTCCCAAATCCCCGGGCACCTCGTCCCTCACCCCCGCGCCGCGCCTTTCTCCCATGAAGAAACTTTTGATCTCGCTGCTCGTTCTCTGCGCTCTGGGCGGTGGCTTTTACGCGACGAAGAAATGGCCGGAAGCGATGCCTTTCGGAAAGCCGAAGCCGGCCGAGGAAGCGCAGAAAACCGCCCGCCCGACCACCGCGATGGTTTCCTCGCGCAACATCGACTTCGCCATTTCCGCCGCCGGCGAGATCACACCGGCGGAACAGGTTTCCGTCCGCCCGGAAGTCAGCGGTCGCATCAATGAGCTGCCGGTCGATATCGGCGATCAGGTGAAAAAAGGCGACCTCCTTTTCGCCTTGGACGACCAGGATTTGCAGACCGAGAAAGCGCAGCGCCAGATCGAGATCGAAGGCTCGAAGCTGCAGGTGAATGCCTCGCGCCTGGCAGTGGAAAAGATGGATCTTGGCTTCAAGCGCATCAACGACCTGCGCGAAGGCAAGCTCGTGACGCAGGAGGCTTTTGACAATGCTCGGGTGGAACTCGACGTCGCAAAGAACGCGCTGGAAATCGCCGGAAACAATCTGGAGCGCACACGCAAGGCGCTGCAGCTCGTGGAGGACAAGCTGGCGAAAACCAAGATCACGGCGCCATTTGACTGCACGATCCTGACGCGGCCAGTGTCGGTCGGGCAGGCGGTGTCGGGCGCCAGTGGGGTGAATAGCGGCACCGAGGTGCTGACGATCGCGGACCTCGGCGAGCTGATCATCAACGCGCACATCAACCAAGCCGACGTGACCCGCATGAGCGTGGACCAAAAGGTCCAGATCGAGGTAGAGGCGGTGCCCGGGCTGAAGCTCGTCGGCCGGCTCGACCGCATCGCTCCGCAGGCGACGATCCGCAACAGCATCAAGGGATTTGCCACGCGGATCATCGTCAAAAACGACACCACTTCCGGCGTGCGTCCGGGGATGACGGCGAACCTCAACATCCCACTGCAAGGTGCCGACAACGTGCTGGCGCTGCCGCTCGCCGCGGTCTTCACCGACAAGGGCGACCGGTTTGCCTACGTGAAGCAGGGCGAAGGATTCCAAAGGATGCCGATTCGCATCGGCGTGACCGACTACGATTTCGCGGAAGTGACCAGCGGCTTGCAGGGCGGCGAAACCGTGTCGCTCGTGACTCCGGCGGAGGAAGCTGGGAAAGCGCAGCAGGCTTTCGGGGCGGCGGCGCGCGGTGGAAAGGCAGGGGGTGGCGCACCCGGGGAAGGCCGGCCAGGAGGCGCAGGTGGTGCGAAGCCCGCGGCAGGCGGGAGCGCCGCTGGCGGCGAAAGCCCCCGTCCGGGCACTCGCGGAGGTGGCAGTGGCGAACGCCGCGGACCCGCCGGATCGTAGCCGCGCGTGGCGAAGTGCTCGATCTACCAAAAGCAGAAGCCGCAACGAACGAGCACCGCCCTTCCATCCAAAATGGCTCTCATCGAACTGCGAAACGTCAGCAAAATCTATCACCTCGGCGGCGAGGAAATCCGTGCGCTAGATGACGTGAACCTCGACATCGAAGCCGGTGAATTCATCTCCATCATCGGCCCGTCGGGCAGCGGTAAATCGACGCTGATGCACATCCTCGGCTGCCTCGATTCACCGAGCATCGGGAGCATCAAACTCGACAACACCGAGATCTCCGACGCATCGATGACCGAGCTCGCCCGCATCCGAAACCGCAAAATCGGCTTCGTGTTTCAGTTCTTCAATCTGCTGCCGAAGCTCAGCGTCCTGCAAAACGTGGAGCTCCCGATGATCTACGCCGGCTGCGGCGCGCGGGAGCGGCGCGACCGCGCGATGGATGCGCTGCGGCTCGTGGAAATGGACAACCGCGCGAAGCACCGCCCGATGCAGCTTTCCGGCGGTCAGCAGCAGCGCGCCGCCATCGCCCGCGCCCTCGTGAATAGTCCGAAGATCGTTTTCGCCGACGAGCCGACCGGCAACCTCGACTCGCACACTGGCGAGACGATCCTAAACCTTTTCCACGAACTCAGCCGAAAAGGCAGCACCATCGCGCTCGTGACCCACGACCCGGAGATCGCGGCGGTGACTCCGCGGAAGATCGAAATCCGCGATGGCAAGATCGCGACCAACGTGGACGCCAGACTTTCCGGGGCGACGCACGGGCCGAAGTTCATCGTCGGAAACGCACGGGAAGAGCGCCACGAAAACCGGGAGGATTCTGCTCAATGAACTGGATCAACGCCATCGCGGTCGGCTTCAAGGAGATCCTTGCAAACAAGTTCCGCTCGATGCTCACGATGCTCGGCATCATCCTCGGAGTGTCGAGCCTCGTGGGCATGTCGGCGCTCGTGAAGGGGATGGAGAACGGGATGAAGGAAGCGCTCATCGCCATCGGCGGACTGGAGAAAGTGCGCGTGGAAGAGCAGGACATCCCGGTCTGGCAGCAGCACCTCGCCGATCAGGCGATCGGCACCACCATGAGCGATGTCCACGCGCTTTTGCGCAGCGCGCCGATGGTCAAAATGGTCGTGCCGGAAATGCGGACGCGGAACATCACGATGACGCTCGGCAGCAAAAACATCAGCCCGTGGAACTTCATCGGCACCTGGCCAAATGCAGTCCAACTGAACCAGCACGTCGTGGCCTACGGCCGCATGTTCAACGAAGTGGACGACGAGAATGCGCGCAACGTCTGCGTCATCGGAACCGCCGTGCGCGACACGCTCTTTGGTGCGCCGGAGCTCGTCGGCCGCGAGATCATTCCCGTAGGTGAATTCATCAACATCAACAGCCAGCGCTTCAAAATCATCGGGATGTTCGAGCATTACGAAAGCGAACAGGACAAAAAGCTCCGCAAGCTGCGCATGGACAAGCCGGTGGAAACGACCACCGGCCCCGAGCGCAGTCGCGGCTTCGGCGGCGGGGGCAAGGGCGCGAGCCGCTCGCAAGGCGGCTTCGTTTTCGACATGAAGAACAACACCGTTTATATCCCGCTCAATACGATGTGGCTGCGGTTTCGCGCCGCGAGCGGAGGCAGCACTGGCGGGGGATCCGGCGGCGCGGGGGGTGGCAGAGGCGGCGCCCCTGCCAGCAGCAGCAGCTCCACGGGGACTTTGGGCAACCCGGATTTCGTGCCCGACCCGCGCCTGTCCACTCTTTCCATCCAGATCGAGGACATCGACAAAATGGATGAGGCGCTGCAGCAGGCAAAAAACGTCCTGATGCACACGCACAAAGGCATCGAAGATTTTTCCTTCCGAACGCAGGAAAACTGGTCCGAAGGCATCACTCAGGCAATCAGCAATGCGCGGATGAGCGGTGGCATCATCTCGGCGATCAGCCTGCTCGTCGGCGGCATCGGCATCATGAACATCATGCTCGCGAGCATCACCGAGCGAGTCCGCGAGATCGGCATCCGCAAAGCGATTGGCGCGACGTTCTTCGATGTCTTCACGCAGATCCTAGTGGAAAGCGTGGTGATCGCGATCCTCGGCGGACTGGCTGGCCTCATCACGTCGAGCATGCTCGTGCGGCTGCTGGTAGCGATGTCGCCCACGGAAAACACGCCAGTGATCACGATGCAAAGCATGGGGATGGCATTTGCCTTCAGTGTCGGGGTCGGCGTCCTCGCCGGCCTGTTCCCAGCGATCAAAGCGGCGAAGCTCAACCCCATCCAAGCGTTACGCTACGAGTAGCGGTGCGGCAGGCCATCGTGGCCGCTAGTCAGAGCCGTGCCAGATCGGAGTCAAGGCACGCTAAAATCTCTGCCAGTGTTTGAAAGAGGAATGCCGGACCTAAGGCGCGAAGTGCCTCTGCATTTGTGTAGCCCCAAGCAACCGCGCCAAATGCGATCCCTGCTTCACGGGCGGCATCCGCGTCGCGAATCTCATCTCCGATGGTGAGCGCTGCGCGCTTTGCGATGCCGGTAGTCTTCACTACTTTGCGGAACTTCGCGGCCTTTCCGAATAGAGATGCGCCACATTCAAATACCGTGATGTAACTGGCCGTCACAGGCCCGAGGATCAACCGGACGTTCGCTTCCGAGTTCGAGCTGACAATCGCAAGCGTGGCTCCGCTCTTGAAGAGCTGCCGCAACATCTCCGCCGCTCCGGGAAAGAGGACGGTGCGCGCAGCATCAGCGCTCAGCAGGCGGCGGACATAGCGAGCGACCGCAGGCACTTTCCAGAGTGGCAGACCGAGGTGAAGGATCACCTCCCGAGCGCTGAGGTTGCGCAGCTTATCCAAATCGTCCACCTCAACCTTGCGCAGCCCGAAGTGTTCCACCGCTTGCTGCATGTGGCTTTGGAAGAAAGGAAAGCTGTCCGCCAAAGTTCCGTCGAAATCGAAGATGAACAGTTGCACGCTTGATAGCGATTCTTCGATTCACCGGCTGCACCCAGAGGCTTGTCACGCCGCTGGAGGTGATCCTTGGGGAAAGCCTGTTGCGGCGAGATGCCGGCAGTGGTCAGAGGGTCTCAATATGCTCCGACAGCTCGCTAGGCCGACCACTTGCACGCTTCCGCCTGTGAGCCGCCGATGGGAGGGGGTGAGCTATCTTAACTCTTCTTCTGCTTTGCCCACCTTGCACGCTGAGCCGCAGCAATCTTAGCCCTCGCCTCCGGACTTACCGTGCGCTTGCCGCTTTTCCTGACGTCAGACTTGGGACCGCCGCTGGCTTGCGAAGCATCGGCAGTCCGCGAAGACTTCCCACCATGCGCTTTTGCCCACCTTGCCTGTTGTCCAGCGGCCATCCTTGCGCGGCCTTCCGGGGAAACTGTGCGCTTGGCACCACGTTTGCCGCCAGCCTGCTTCGCCGCACCGGCACCGTCTGCGGAGGCGGCAGGCCGGCTGTTTGAAACAGATTGCGGCTGGGCATCCTGGCTGAGCAGGGAGGTCAGCTCGCTTTGGAGTCGCTCGATTTCTTCCGCGAGTTTGGTGGCACGTCTGAGTTGGTCGAGGGTAGAAGGTGTGGATTGCATAGGTTATGAGGTATTGGCGTTTAGCAGAGATAAACGCAGGTGCTAACCTTTTTAGCTGTCTCAGAGAGAAGAACTTGAGGCTCCCAGTCTTCGTTCATAACGTTTGGGATGCCGCTGGCAGCACCGGAAGAGGTTATCAGTCAGGTATATCAATTCTAGTTGTGGACAGTTCGCTGATTGGCGTTTTCGTTTCACGAATGAAACCTATGGGGGAATGAACGCGACACGCCGGATTGCATGCCCGTTGTAAGTGTCATCATCGTCTGAAATAACACTTCTGCTTTTCACCACCTTCGATGGAGCCTTACATCAAAGCCAACTCACCGCTCCGGGGAGAGCGCAAGCCGGGCATCAAGCATGGAGTGGGATTGCCACGCATCGAGCAACGGCAAAAGGACGAAGTTGCTGCGACCCGTCGCGCACTTAAGAAAGCAGCCAGACGCGAAGGGAAGAAGGAAATCGAGGAGGCGGATTGATTGGCAATCGCGAACACGAGACATCGTCGGTGGGCGGCGCAGGGCGGCACCAAGTTCGAAGGCGTTCGCAGAAGAAACTCGCCCTGCCCATCTCGCATCATAGCAGTCATGCGCAGGCAGATATGCGTCGTTTGCTACCTTCCGGGTGCTGCGTTCAGACTTGAAAACCGCTCTCTAAACAGCTTTTGCTTTGTCTCTCCTCCCATGAAGCCAATCCTCTTTGCGTTCCTTGTTTCGCTTTATCTGAGTCTCTTCTGTGCGGCGGGTGAACAGGAGGAAGTTCCAAAAGTTGTCACCGATGGACTCGAAGCCTACAAGACCTACGGCATTTCGGCAGCGCTCGACTCCTGGCTCAAAGGCTCACCTGTGGAGAGCGATCCGCTGGCGAGAGCGGGCATGCAGACTGCGCTCACTCAGACAGACGCAAGCTACGGCAGGATGACAGGACACGAGCTGATCAAGACGGTGACACTATCCCCATCGGTGCGCCGGGTATATGCAGTCATTCTTCACGAGAAAGGGCCGCTCTACGTCTGGTTTGAATGCTACCAAAGCAACCTCGGCTGGATCATTCCGCATTTGGATGCGAGCCCGAAGGCGGAGAAGGCGCTGCCCGCCAGCATTATCGAACCCGAGCAGACACTCCGCCCTGGTCGCAGTGAGCGAGCACATCCTCGCTGAGCCTTTGAATCAACGGGAAGAGTGAACCTCCTCACGCCGGCTGTTACCCTGAGGCGAGCGATCTTCCGTAGTGAGGAGGCTCACTTCACCCGCCGCCATTCACCCTTTTTCATTTCTTCTCTTGGCTCCTCGGAGATTCAAGTCAGCGCGTTTGTGAAGTAACTGACAGGGCCGCAGGGAAGAGTTCTTCGCGCCTCT
>CAXSDZ010000039.1:0-2924 GCA_964235505.1 uncultured Chthoniobacteraceae bacterium | reverse complement strand
GAGCCGGTTGGCTGAGGAGGGCGATTCTTTACTGTTACATCCGCAGGCAGCATCGCCGCGAACGGCTTATCAAAACGGGAATAGTCTGTGGAGCGCGCGTCTGCCGGGACTATCCGGCGCCTGCTCACAGCTCAGGGTTTTTGTTCACTTCTTTCGCCTGTTCGGGACTGTATCCGTCGTGAATGCGGCTGGCGTCGAAGTAGCGGCGAAACATGAATGTTTGCACCATGCCCAGCACGGAGAAAGCTAGAAAGAGCATGGCGCGCCCGCTTTGCAGCGACGAACTCAGAAGCATCTCCTTGAAGTCCAGCTCGGCAAGTTTGCTGGCGATGAGACCGGACACGAACGACGTAACCAATCCGCCGATACTCTTGAAGTGAGATCCTTCCGCCTTGTATGGCGACGCGGCCATGCCGATCGGGATGCCGAGGACATAACCGGTGATACAAATGATGCCGGTCAGGGCAACTTCGGCCGCGTCCTTGTTCAAGAAGTAGGCGAGCACAAGCAGGGTGCAGAAGATCGCCGAGGTCAGAATGGACGCGGGCACGAAGGTGGATGTCCAACGCGGCTTTTTCATGTGGGAAGAGTTAAGTGAAGCGCTGTTCACGTTGTTGGACCACCGCGCGAGCAGTGGCAAATGTGTTTTCGCTCGGCGCCTATGCGTCAGCGGTTCAGCGCAACGGCAGCAGCGCTAATAGGTTGGGCAAGCCCTCGTAGGCGGAGCGGCTTCTGAGGATCGCACTTCCGCAATCAAGGGCGGCGTCGCAGCCAGATATCGAGGGGCAGCAGCAGCAGCGCGGAAATGAGAAAGGCATCCGTGAGATCCCGCGGCAGCGTCGCGGCGTGTGGGGGGCGAGCAAAAACTTCTGCGGGCGGTGCGTCGAACCGGCCCGCACCGATTTTGGCCAGCGAGCGCAGCGTTGCTTCGTCTGTGCCGGTGGAAAGAAACTCGCGCGGAAAGGAGCGGGTGTGGCCGAAAACGTAGGTTCCTTCCGGCAGGTCGGGCGAGGCGATGGAGAGGACCGTCGTGCCTGCGCCGGGCAGAGTCACCGCGGCACGATAGGAGCCCGGCGCGACCTGCACGGCCGCCACGCTTTGTGCGGTGCCATCCGGCAGCCGCGCGCGGACTTGCACCGGCATTTGATTGCGAAATCCGCCGGCCGGAGTGAGCGCATCAATCGTGAGTTCCAGCCGGTCGCCATGCTCTTCCGCGGCCACGCTGAAGGTGGTTTGCTCCGCGTTCCGCATCAAGCCGCGGACGAGTTGCGGCCAGAACTTTCCGAATCCCGGCCACCCCAGCCACTCGGACGCCCAGCGGCTCTTTGCATCGCTGGCGAAGGCCGCTGTCTGCCCGAGCCCATAGCGCCACACCGCCAGCAGCGGTTCGCCGCGCTCGGTGGCGAGGAGCACGTCGGCAGTGGGTTTGGCCTTGGTCGTGTTGTAGCCGAGTAGGAGCGGGGATTGCGCCCAGTCGAGCCCGGCGAGCAGCGGGCTTGTGGCGACGGAGACAGCCTGAAACGGCTCTTCCACAAGGCTCGATTGTGCGACCTTCATCGTCTCAGTGGAGAAGATTTGCGGCAGCGAAGTGGCATCGCTCGTGAGGTAGAAGCGACCGTTGCCGCGCTCCGCAAGCTGTCGGAGAAAGCCGGTGTCTTTGTCGGCGTCGGAGCCGAGCGCGACGACTGAGGTCGTGATCTTTGCAGCGAACATCGCGGAAGCGAGATCCAGCGTCGAGCCTCCGCTTTGCGCGCCATCGCTCATCTCACCAGCGACTTTTTCCTCCGCATCAGCGGCGTCCGAAAAGAGGATCACGTGCTTCACGCGTGCGGACGCATCGCGCAGCGTTTGGAAGGCTTCCGCGAGCGACGTGTAGATGTAAATGCCGCCGCCGCCTGCCGTGACGCTCATGATTTTTGCCTCGGAGCTTTGCCGCGCGGAAACATGCGCGAACGGGGCGACGGCGTGCGCGCGCACGTCCACCGCGAGCACGCCAAACTGGTCGCGTGGCCCGAGCGCATTCATGGCAAAAACGGCGCCTTGATTTGCCAGCGACATTTTCGTCTGGCCCTGCACGGGCGCCGACATGGAGCCGGAGCGATCCAGCACGATCAGCAGCGCGACGCTCGGCGTGTCCTGCCGGTCTGCATGCTCCATGCGCACGGGCAGCATGGCCTCCACGGGCGTGCGGAAATAGCCGCCGGCCCCAAAGGAATTCTCCCCTCCGAGCAGGACGAAGCCGCCGGCGAAATCCTGCACCCAGTGGCGGTAGAGCTCCATCTGCTCGCGCCCGAGCGCAAGCGCGGGGACGTCGCTGAGCAGGAGCAAATCCCACTGCTGCAAGTCCTCCGCGGTGCGCGGGAGGCCGGGCAAAGCGCGGGTCTCGACCGTGATGTTTTCACTTCGCAACGCCTCCGCGAGCGGGCGGAGCTGGCGCTCATCGGGATCGATGAGGAGCACGCGCGGCTGTCCGCGGAGACTCGCCGTAGCCACGCCGCGATTGTTTTCCACGACGGTGTCCTGCGCGGCGGCGACTTCGATCTCGTAGGAAACGAAACTGCCTTCCACCCGGAGATTCGGGGCGCGAAATGCGTTCGCGCCGGGCTGAAGCGCAAGCTCGCGCTGATCGATGAGAAAGCCTTTTTGCGAAAGCTTCACGGTGGCAGCGGTTGCGACATTGCTGCGGATTGTCGCGGAAAGATCGAATGGCTCGCCGAGCTTCAAGCGGCGCGGCACTTCCACTTTTTCCACGAGCACTTCGGGCGCCCCGGCATTGCGCAGCGGCTGCGTCCAGAGCTCCGCGCCGGAGGTCGCGAGACGGCGTGCCACTTCCGCAGTGCCGCCGCCGGTGTCGTTGCCATCGCTCAGCAGCACCACGCGGCGCGCGCCATTCGTCGGGAGCGTGGCGCGGGCCAGCTCCAGCG
>CAXSDZ010000038.1:19286-27564 GCA_964235505.1 uncultured Chthoniobacteraceae bacterium | reverse complement strand
CGTCGAAGAGCACTTCCTTGGCGGTGACGCCGCCGCCCTCCTGTCCGGCTTTGGCGGCGTCGAGGTCTCGGATGACCTGCGCGACGGCAGCGAAGTGGGTGAGGGTTTTGCTGCCGGCGGCGAAGTCGGCGGCGTTGTCTTTGCCGAAGGTTTGGACGCGGCCAAACATGTCGTAACGGGCGGTTTCGCGGTCGTTCATGGGTCGGGAGGAGGGTTGGGGTTGCTGGCGCGGAGCATGGCGCGCAGGCGCAGTGGTGCCAAGATTTGAAACTTCCGCCGCTCTCCATGCGCAAATCGGCCTTTCGCAGGCGCGAACCCCCCGGCTGCTCAGGCGAACAGGCGCCTTGCACACGCGAAGGCGCGTTTGCACCGGCGAAGGCTCGTTTTACACGCTCGCAGGTGCAGTTTACACGCGCGTAGCCGCGTTTCGCACGAGCCACGGCATGACACGCCGAGGCACGGGTCCGCGGTGCCAGCGGAAAGGAGCGGGGCGCAGATGCGAAGGGGCGGATTTCACGCGCGCAGGGTGGGTTGAATCCAGCGAAGGCGTCGGGCGCAGGCGCATCAACCCCGGCTCACACTTACCAGGGCACGTCCGCGCTTCGCAAAGGGTCGGGTCGCGAGCGGTTTTGCTCGGGTGAGCCTTCGCCACGGCGGGAGGGCGGGTTTGTTCTGCGCTCAAGGAGAACAGGGCACCCATGGGCATCGCAGCGCTCGGACCCTGCGCGGCACGTCCGACTCGAGCGCCAGACAAAGCTGCCCCTACAGCGGGGACGACGCGCCGGATTCGGAGGAAAACGCGCCGGAAACTACGAGGCAGTGCCAATGCTCGCGCGACCGTCGAGCCTTTCCGCACAACGGGACGGAAGGGATGCGAAGTGGAATCCGGGCCGCGATCGTTTCTGGTGAAAGTCCACGCCGGGGGGAGCGAAGTGCGCGGCTTGGCAACCCTTCACGTCCGGGACGACCGAGGGGCTACGCGGTCGGGGTGACTCCGAGCACGATGTCCAACTTCGCTGCCAGCTCGCCGATGCGCGAGCCGGCGATCGGTGCGAAATCCACGGTCACGGATTCGCGCGCTTTCTCCTCGCGCAGGCCGCGCCAGACGCCGTCGCGCTCGTTGCCCGCAAAGCCCTTGATGTAGCACTGCGTCGTGAGCAGCTCCTGGTTCTTTTCCTTCAGCTTGAAATGAATGTGGGGCGTGCGGCCGGGATACGGCACGGGCTTGATGGTGCGGAAAAGATACTCGCCGCTCGAGCCGGTGAGAAACCGCCCGTAGCCTTGGAAATTCGCGTCGCTCCGCTCGCGGTTGCCGGTCTTCGAGTGGAGATACGCGCCGCCCGCATCGCACTGCCAGATCTCGACGGTCACATTCCGCATCGGTTCACCATTCCCGCCGAGCACGCGCCCGCTCAGCCACGTGATCTCGCCCACGGCGGGCGGGAGGCCGTTGTTGACGATGAGCAAGTCGTTGTCGGCGTCGAGCGGCAGCTTGTCGGGATAAAACGGGCCCTCGGTCTGGCTCGGCGTGCGGGTGAGCTCCTCGGCAAACGCGCCAGGCACGGCGAACGCCGCGGCGGCTCCGAACGTGAGGCGGCGGAGAAAGGTGCGGCGGCTGGGGAGGAGGTGTTGGTGGGAGAGGTCGCGGTTCATGGCGGGGATTGGGTTTTGTGGTGTGAGGGAGAAGTGGCGACGCCCGCCGCCGGGCGTGCTGGTCGGGAGCGTCCGCGCAGAAGTGAAGTCGTCGAGGTGCAAGGGAAAGCCGGTGCGCGGAGTCGAGCGGCTCAGCGCGCGGCGGGCTTAAAGAGCGCCGGAGCGGCGGCTGGAGCGACTTTCGCCCCGGGCTTCGTCAGCGTGGTCGAGGTGTTCGACCGCGTCTCGGTCTTCGTGGTGATCGGCAGGGCGCGGCGCACTTCGGGCGCGCGCACTTCTTTGTCGGTGAGCACCGTTTCCTCCACCGTGGTCTCGGTGTGCGGCGCGGAGTCGAAGAACTTCTCAAACTCCTTTTCGGAAAATGCTTTGCGCACCAGCTCGGTGTTTTCCACCTCGTGCGTCGTGAGCTCTTCCACGGTGCTCGGGTCTTGGACGATCGTGGGCGTGAGGAAGATCAGCAGCTCCTGCTTCACGTCATCCTTGATCGTCCGCCGAAAAGGGATGCCGAGAATCGGGATGTCGCCGAGCAGCGGGATTTTGCGGATGGTTTCCAAGCGCTGCGTTTGCATGAGCCCGCCGATGACTGCCGTCGCGCCATTGGGAGTCACGACCCCGGCTTCAGCCGAGCGCTTTTGGATCACGGGCACGCTGACGGTGGTGGAAATCGGCACCGTTTCCGATGAGCGGCTGGAAATTTCCGGCGCCACGATCATCTCGACCATGTTGTTGGAAGTGATGAACGGCGTGACGCGCAGGATGATGCCGATGTTGTCATACTGGATCGTGTTGATCGTCTGGCCGAGGTCCGTGACGCGGCTGTTGGTGACAAACGGAATCTCCTCGCCGACTACGATCACCGCTTCCTGATTGTTCCGCGCCATGATGGAAGGCCGCGAAAGGATCTCCACTTTTCCACGTGTGGAAAGCGCCCGGAGCGTGGCGCTCCAATCATCGGTCAGCAGGCGCACAAAGGTTCCGTCGGTCACGCTCGCCAGCCCGAAGTTCGAGCCCGCGCTGAGCAGCTTCGTCGCGCCCGCCGCCACGGCAGCCGCCGCGGCGTTGGTCAGCGCGCTGTTTGTCGTCGTCGTGGTCGTGGTCGTTCCTCCCGCTGCATTCGTGCCGGTTTCCGCCACCACGGCATTGGTCGTCGTCGTGCCGGCCGGGGTGGCCGTGCGCGCGGAGCTTTGGTTGATGATGTAGTTCGCCTCGAGTCCGACGTCGTAACCCTTGCTGTAGGTCACCTGAAGGAAGACGACCTTGATCAAGACCTGCGGCTTCGGACGGTCGAGGCTCCGAATCACGTTCACCATCTCGCGGTGCGTGTCCTCATCGGTCACGATCACGAGCGAGCGAGTCTCGGGATCGATCTCGATCTGCGCATCGCCGAGCAGGGTGTTCGATCGATACTGGCGCGGCCCGGTGGTCGCGGAGTTGGCCGAGGCAGCGCCGGCGCCGCGCGTGGCGGTGCCGGTTGTCGCGCGGTTGGTGCCGCGCGCGTTGGCACCGGGCCGGATGGTCTGCGCCCGGGATTGCGCGGAAGCAAAAATCAGCGCGCACAGCGCAAGTGGGAAAAGGCGGGGACGAGAGTTCATGGGATGGGAGGGAAAGGAAAAAACGCACTGCTCACTGCCCCGTGCGCCCTTGGTTGGTAGTGCCCGCCGTGTCCAGCGTGGCACCGTTCGCGCTGCGCTGCGTCAGGACGTTCGTGCCCGCCTGCGAGCTGTTGGAGTTCGTCTGCTGGCCCAGCATGCCGCGCAGCACATCCGCCACGGTGCCGGCGTCCGCGTGCTGGAGTGAGTGGGTATAGACGTGCTGCTTCTTCGCGTCGGTCGCATCGAGACGGCCGACCATTTCCGCGATCTGCGACATCTGCTCGTGCGCCGCGGTGACGATCAGCGAGTTCGTCCGCGGATCGCCCACGGCAACCACCTTCGACTGGAGCAGCTCGCGCTGGGTTTGCTGGCTTCCCTGCGCCGGCTGCGCGCCGCCGAACCCGGGGAACCCGCCAAATCCCCCGCCCTGCTGCCCGCCGCGGCGTCCGTTGTTGTTGGTGTTTCCGTTGCGGCCGTTGTTCTGCGTCGAGGTGTCCGAGTAAAGACTGGTGATGATCGCCGCCAGCTCCACCGCGTCCGCATAGCGCAGCCGGAAGATGCGCGAATCGGTGACGGCGGTGATCGAGGTGTCGATCTTTTTGATGATGTCCTCGATGCCGGGGATCGTCTCGTCCGGCGCGCTCACGATAAGGGAATTGCTCTGCTCATCTGCGACCGCGACCACGCGCGACGCCGCGGCGCGCGCCTCGCTTTGCGCCGGCCCTCCTCCTCATCCGCCGCCGCCACCACCCGGTCCGCCCTGACCTCCGAATCCGCCAAAGCCGCCGCCGCCGCGACGCCCTCCATTTTGCTGCTGCTGCCCTGTGGCCGTGCCGGAAAAGAGCTGCGTCACGAGAGTCGCGACCTCCTTTGCGTCGGCAAAGCGCAGCGGGAAAACGTGAATCCCCGAGATACTCGCAGTCGATGTGTCGAGCGCTTTGATGATTTGTGCGATGCGGCGGATGTTCGTTTGCGTGTCGGTCAGCAGGATCGCATTCGAGCTATCGTTGGCACTGATCGAGGCGGATTCCGGCAGCAGCGGGCGCAGGTTTTCCACCAGCTTCGCGACCTCGCCAAAGCGCACTGGCAGGATCTGCGTCACTACTTCATCGCGGCGCGGGATGCGCGCCGGGTCGCTCCCCATCTCCACTGGCAGGTCGCGCCGCTGCGCATCCCGGCGGTTCACGATCTTGAGGATGCGGCCGTTGCGGATGGCGGTGTAGCCCTTTTCCACGAGGACGGTATTCAGCAGATCGACCGACTCTTCCGGCGTCAGCGGTTGGCGCGAAACGATGTTCACCGTCCCGCTCACCGGCGCCTCCTGCACGATCACGAATCCCGCCGCTTCGGAGAGGTAGGTGAGCACGTCGTTGAGCGAAGCATTCTGAAAGTTCAGCAGCACTCCGCCTCCCGGTGCGGGCGCGGCGGGCGCCGGAGACGCCGGGGCAGGAGAAATCTGCGGCACGGTTGCCGCCGGTGCGGCTGGCGCTGGGGCGACCTCCTGCGCCGCGGCGATCCACGCGCCGGAGACTGCAGCGGCGAGGGCGGCGGATTTTGAAAGGATCGGGCGCATGCGGGAACGTCGGGTGGGGATCATTTGGACATCTCTTTGTTGCGGCGCTCCATCATCCGGCGCAGCACCTCGGCTTTGTCTCCGGCAGGCGCGGGCGCGGGTGGGGCAGCGCCTTCGGCGGGCGGAGGAGGAGGAGTGGAAAGCGCTGTCGCACTCGCGCCGGAGTCGCTCGGCGCGGGATCGCCCGGAGCGGCCAGCGGAGTCGCAAGCGCGGCGGAGATCGCGCCCGTCGCGTCGAGCGCCAGTTGCTTGCCGACGACGAGCACAAGCGCTTTTCCGCCGCGCTCCAGATCGATGTGGGTGGAGGAAATGCCCGTGATCGTGCAGTCCGCGATCTTGTCGCGCACGCCGATCACTTTGTTGAAGTCCGAGCGCGAGCCGGTGAAAAATGCGAGCTGCTTGCCCGGGGTCACCATCGTGCCGGTCAGCGCGATGGAGTCCGGGCGGCTGGCGGTCGCCGGCCGAAGCGCGTTTTCCGTCACGATCGCGCGGCGCTCGGGATCGAAGATGTTGCGCGTGCGGGCCAGTCGAAATGCGTCGAAGCCCGCTGCGGGCGGTGCGACTGGATCCGTCGCGAAAGTGCCGGCACTCAAGGCCGCCAACACAAACGCTGTCAGCCAGCATCGCTCAAAAATGCCGTCCATCAGTGCCCTCATCGCGCTCCCTTCACGGGCTCGATGAGCCGCACAAAGCTGAATCGCAAAGTCATCGCCAGTCCCCGGCCTTTCGCATCGCGCGCCGTGATCTCGCACTCGTCGAGATGCGCGGGCAGCGGGTCGGTCTCGATTTCATAAAGCAGCCGCCCGAGCGACGCCTGATCGCCCGTCGCCGCGGCGCGGCACTCAAACATCGCGCGGCCTTCCTCCTGCGTCCGCCAGTTCGGCGTGAGGCTCGTGAAGCTCACGTGGCTGGCGATTCCCCAGCGCCCGATCGCCTTGTAAACCTCGCCTTCCGCCGCCGACATTTCCTCCGGCAGATCGGTGCGCAGCATCTCCTGCCAGCGCCCGCGGATCGACCGCTCGCGTTCCACTAGCTGCCGGCCGCGCCCGACCTTTTCACGCAGCGCGCCGATCCGCTCGCCCTGCTCCTTCCAGCCCGCCAGGGCAGGCGTGAGGATCACGCGGTCAAGCAGGAAAAGGCCGACGACGGCTGCGACCACTAGCTTCAGCAGGGCTTCGCGGTTCTTATTTCGCATGCTTTGCCTCCCATTTGTAAGTGACGGAAAACTGGATCGGATTCTCCCCGCGCACCTGCTGCACCTGCAGGCCGCTCACTTCCGGCCGCGCGCGCAGCCGATCGAGCACGGCGAGCAGCGCCGGCTGATTCCGCGTGAAGCCGGCGCACGTCACCTTCGCGCCGTCGGTGATCTGGATGCCCTTAGCCCACACTTCGCCGCTGTCGGGAAATGCGCCCGCGAGCGCCTCGAACACCGCGAGCGTCTGCGGCGCTGGCTCGAACCAAGGCCGGAACTGCCGGATCTTGCCCTGCAACACGTCGAGTTCCGCGACGTTGCCGCGCATCCCATCCCACTCGGCTGCGAGGCTGCTCTCGATCTGCGAGCGCACGAAAAACGCGAGCACCGGCAGCACCACGAGACCGAGCGCCGCGCCGACCATCCAGCGCCGGCTGCGGCTGTCGAACTTCTGCAGCCAGACCTGCCACGGCTTCACCTCGGCCTCGATGAACTCGAAGGTCACCGGCTCATCCCGCAGGAAATATTCCGCCGCCATCAGCGCCGCGTCCGGCTCGGCGCCAGCCTCCGGCAGCGCCAGCGTGCAGTCGCCGGCATCGAGTCCCATCCGCTCCAGGTGCGGGCGCGTTTTGAGGCAGAGCGTTTCGGCCGACTCCGGCGTGCCGCCGAAGTGCGCCGCCCGCACCTGCTGGCGCAGCGCATCCGGGAGGCGGCCGAGCGTGATCCGCACGTCGCGGCAAAATCCTGCGGCATCGAAAGCGGCCTCGCGCGGTGGCGCTGCCGTGGCGAGTGAGCGCAGCGCCGCGATGCCTCCGCCAGCGGTGATGACCACATCGACGTGAGTGCCATTCGCGAGAAAATGCACGGCGGAAGCGGTGGGACCGGTCGTGAGACAGCGATCGAGACCGAGTGAGATCGACACCGCTTTGCACCCCGCAGCCGCCAGCATCCGCTCGACGGCCGCGATGCGCTTTGCCGGCACGGCCGCGAGAGTCACGCGGCGCTTGCCGTCCGGCAGCACGAAGGCGCAGTGCGCGAGCCGCAATTCGCTGGCGGCGACGGGAAACTCCCGCTCCGCGCGCTGCCGATCTCCTCCTCGCCTTCCCCGCTCCGCGCGCAGCTCCAGGAAGCCTCGCAGATCCTCGCCAGCCAGCTCCGGCACTTCGGAGGAATTGCTGAGCGCCCACCCCGGCGGGATGCACACGACGCACTGCCGCTCTCGCGCTCCGGCACTCTCGATCTGCGCCGCCAGTTCAGCCCCCGCTTTCTCCGCATCCTCAATGATCGCCTCCGCGCCGATCGGCACCGCAAAGGACTTGCCGACGCGGTTCCCGCTTTCCTCCCGCCGCACCACGCTCACCGCCGTCGCGCGGGAGCCGAGCGTAATCGCGAGCACCGCGCGCGGGCGCAGCCGGTCCTTCAGCCTGGCGAGATCGAGTGTCATCGGATGTCCTTTCGCTCCGCCAGGGTCTGCCGCACGGCGCTCCCGAGCGCCCAGCCGAGCGGCGACAAGTCGCGGCGGTAGATGATGCGTGGCGTTTCACCCATCGTATCGATGATGAATTGGCTGCGCCGGAACCCGCGGCCATGCCGGCCGACCGCGGCGACATCCGCGCTGAACTGATGGCTGCGGCCCGTGAGGTAAGGCCCGGCGGCAAACGCCGCTGTGCGGTCGAGCACGTCTTTCACCCAAAGCAGACTCGTGTCCGGCTGCGTCCGCGTCGTGCGCGTGGCGATCAGGGTGGAAGCGTTGTCCGGGCCGATCCCCGGCACGCACGCGAGCACCGCTTCGCTCGCGGTGTTCACATTGATCAGCTCGGTGATCGGCGCGGGGTCCACTCCGATGCGCACGTCGTCCACTATCTTCGCGAGCTGCTCGTCAGTCAGGTTCGTGCGCATCGCAAACTCGAGCGTGCTTTTGACCGGCTGGCCTCCCGCCAGCGGGCGGATCGCGGCGAGCTCCGCATCGGTGAATCCCTTCTCCTTCATCACGGCTTCCACCAGATCGTAAAGCCCGGCGAGATCGACGCGCGCGATGCCGTCGGCGCGATTTTTCGCTCCGCGCGTGAAGGCGGTGACGTATCCGAGAATGCCGCGGTCGAGCCGTCCATCGCTGTTGTCGCTCGGCAAAGTGGCATCGCCGTCGTCCTCGTTGGGATCGAGGATGCCGTTGCCATTCGCATCCTCGCCGTGGAGGACCGCCCAGTCCGCGCCCTGCACGATCTCGAGTTCTTCGACCGACTCAAAGTCGGCGTTCTTGCTCTCGTG
>CAXSDZ010000038.1:5994-19276 GCA_964235505.1 uncultured Chthoniobacteraceae bacterium | reverse complement strand
TTTCGCAGGCCATACGTTCCGATTCCGCACCGCCGCCGTCCGTCACGTCTTCATCCGCATCGCGCCAATCGACGATCGCCGCCGCGAGCTCCGCCGGCATGCCGGGCACGGCTTCCAGCATGTCGCGTGTTGCGGCGTTGAGGTTCAGTTTCGAGCCTTCATCGACGAGGCCGTAAGCCGCCTCCGCGCTGGTGCGCGTGTCATCCGGCACGCCGAGAAACCAAAACGTCGCATCGCCCACAGGCACCGCTTCGCTTTGGTAGCTCGACACGACCGGGAGCTCGCCAGCGGTGTCTGCTTTCGCCAGCAGCGACATCGCGTAGTGGGCCGCGCCTTCGATCGCCTGCTGCGCTTGGCGACCGGCGAGATCGTTGTCCGCGCCGCGGTAGCTCATGCTCATCGCGTGGCCGAAAGTGAGCGCGATGGCGACGAGTCCGAGCGAAACCCAGAGCACGATGATGAGCACGGAACCGGGCGGACGGGCGGCGGGCGGCGTGGAGCGTGGAGCGTCGGTGCAGCGCCATTCGCTCCACGCTCCACGCTCCACGCTCCGCGGTTTGGAAACAGGCCGCTTCATGGCGTGACGGGCTCGATTGCTGCCGCGGTCGTCCACGGCATGGTGATCTCGACCGGCACCGCGCTGAGAGCCGCCTCGGACATCAGCAGACGCACGCGGATTCCTTGCGGCAGCGTCGTTTCGGTTGCGGTCACTTCCCACGAGTCGGCCCAGGTCTGGCCATTGTAAAAGGAGACCTCCATCGCCTGGACGCCTTCCAGCAGCGACTCGTCGCGAATCGCTTCCTGGAGCGAGCCGAGCGGGTTGCGATACACCGTGCGGACGAGGGTGCCCGACTTCCGATCCGTCGCGTCGGCAGTGGGAGCGATCCCATATTCCACTTCCTGCACGTCGCCCGCCACGACCTCTCCGGATTCCACGATCCTGCCCGTCGTGGTGGCAAAGCGCAGGTAGCCGGGGAACTGCGAGTTTGGGTTCGTGCGCGATCCGGTGAGGTGCGCGGCGAGCTTGCCGCCGGAGATCAGCGCGTTCCGCAAATCGCTGCGCAGGACGTTCTCCGCGCGCGCGCGCAGTCGCGCCTCCTGCGTGCGCGCCGTGGCCTTGTCGCGCAGATGCACGGCGCGCGCAAAGACGGCATAAACCGCCGCGAGAATCACCGCGCCGGCGATGGCGGCGGTGAGCACTTCGACCAGCGTAAAACCCGCGCGGCGGGTGTTCGCATGGCTCATCGATCGTGGCAGCGCGCGCGTCATGAGGCAGGGATGCTGTCGTCCACGAGCGTGCTCAGACCCACGCTGTGCTCAGCGCTTTGCACCTGAAAAAAGACCTGCATCGTGAGCTCCACCATGGCGCCGGATTCCCATGTCCCCTGCGTCAGCTCCCAGCGGAATCCCGGCCAGTCGGCGCCAAAGTCGCCGCGCGTTTCCGCGCTGGACCACGCGTTGCCGATCACCAGTTCTCCGAGTTTGTTTTCCGCGAGCTGCGCCGCGACTCCGCTCCGTTCCGCGGCGACCGCCACGCGATTCGAGGCCGTGATCGCGCCGACTACCACCGGCATGAGGATCGCCAGGAACAGCATCGCCGCGAGCACCTCGATAAAGGTGAACGCCGCGGCTGACTGCCCGCTTTGAGTGGAGGCGCGCATCATTTCGCCTCCGGGGTAATCTCGTAGCCCCACCCATCGCTGCGACGCGCGATGAGCACCGCGGATTGAAAGCGATCCAGCAGCCGGACGGACTCGATGCTCGTCAGCTCCGGCGTGCCGTCGGGGCCAAAGGTGATGGCGCGGCCGTCCTTTTGCAGCGTCCCCTCGATGCGATCGAAGTGGACGTCCGGGTGCAGCGTGTAGTCGCGGCGGATGCCAGGCGCACCGGCTTCCGCAGTTCCCTCCATGCCAAACCGCCGCGCGCTTTGATCAATCCAGATCGTAACCGCCGAGCCTTGCGAGATCGCCTCGTCGCGCGCGAACTCCGTCAGCGCGACGAGTCGCACCGCTTCCTGCTCCAGCGTCCGCTTGCGGAAGGAGTTCGACAGCGTCGGCGCGACAAACGCCATGACGATCGTGAGGATCGCCATGACGAGAATCAGCTCGACGAGCGTGAAAGCAGAGGCGCGTCGCATCGACGAATTACTTGCGCGCCTGCGACCAGTTGTTGATGTCGTCTTCGGTGCCCGAGCGGGCGTCCGGTCCCATCGAGCTCAGATCGTAGCCGCTGGCGTTGTTCTTGCCGGGGTAGGTGTAGAGATAGACATTGCCCCACGGGTCGGGCGGGATGGTCTTGAGATACGGCCCTTTCCAACCCTGCGCATTCGCGGGCGCATCGATGAGCTGGCCGAGGCTGTTGCTGCCGGCGGGATACGCGCCGGTGTCCACCTCGAAGGCATCGAGCGCGAGCTCGAAGCCGCCGATCTGGGTCTTGGCGGCGGTTTCTTTTGCCTGCTGGCTGCGGCCGGAGAACTTCGGGATCACAATGGCGGCAAGCACCGCAAGGATCACGAGGACGAGGAGCATTTCGACGAGGGTGAAGGCAGCGCGGCGGTGAGGGGAAAACGTCAAACGTTTAACGCTCAACTCCAAACGTTTAATGAAGCGCGGCGGCGACGCTCCACGCCGCTTTAGAAGTTGGAAGTTGAGCGTTGGATGTTGAACGTTTTCTGTCTGCTGGAGGCGCGTGTTCATGGGATGCGGTGTGCTTATTTGATGTAGTCCTGAATCGTGAAAATCGGGATGACCATGCCGACGAAGATCGTGCCGATGAATCCCGCGATGCCGAAAAGCATGATTGGCTCCGCTAGCGCGACGGCCATTTTGAGCTGGCGATCGAGCGTGATTTCCGTGACGCCCGCGAGGCGCACGAGCTCGGTGTCGAGCCGCCCGCTTTCCTCCGCGACGGCGATCATTTCCAGCGTGGAGCCCGGGAAAAGCGCACGGCACGCCTTGAGGCTCGCGCCGAGCGCTTCGCCTTTCTTCACGCGCTCGGTGGAGTCGGTGACGAGGTCGATCAGCGTTTGATTGCCAAGCGAGCGGCGCGCGGTGGTAAGGGCTGAAATCAGCGAGACACCCGCGCCGAGCAGCGTGCCGAGCATACGGCAAAAGCGCGCCATCGCGATCTGCGCCGCGAGCGGACCGATCACGGGCATGCGCAAGAGCCAGCCTTCCCAAAGCCGCCGGCTGCTTTCCTTCGCGAACCACCGCCGGCCAAACCAAATCGCCGCTGCTATCCCGCCCGCTAGGAAGATGCCGTAGTGCCGCACCAAGTCGCTGATGCCGACGATGATTTGCGTGATCATCGGCAGCGCGGCATCGAACCCGGAGAAGAGCGTCTGGAAGCGCGGGATGAAGAAGACGAGCAGGAAAATGAGGACACCGATCGCGAGCAGCAACAGGATCGCGGGATACATCAGCGCGGCGGTGACCTTCGCCTTCAGCTCCTTTTCACGCGCTTGAAAGTCGGCGATCTGCGCGAGCACGACATCGAGAAAGCCGCCCGCTTCGCCCGCCTCCACCATCGCGACATAGACGCGCGGGAAGACGTCGGGCGCGCGGTTCATCGCCTCGGCGAGTGAGACGCCATCGATCACGAGATCGTGCAGTTCGCGCCACTTTTGTGCGGCGATCGGGTGCGACGTTTCCCGGTAGAGAATGGTGAGCGCGCGGCTCAGCGGCACGCCCGCGGCGAGGAGCGAGGAAAGCGAGCGCGTGAAATCTTCCAGCGCGGCAAAGGGGACGCGCGTGGATTTCCACGGCATGCCGCCGGAGGCGGCGGGGAGCTTCGAGCCGCGCGAGGTCGATGAAGTTGCGCCGCCGGATTCCGCCTCCGCGAGGCGCACGGGAGTGAGCCCGCGATCCTCCAGCGCGCGCATGGCGTCCTGCCGCCCGCCAGCTTCGATGCGCCCCTGGGTGGCCGCACCGTTCCCTCCGACTGCCTTGTATTCAAAGACGGGCATGGCGCGTTTGATTTAGGCCAGCGCGGCGGCGAATCCGGCGTCGGCTTCGTCCTTGGAAACGCGCAGCACTTCCGCCGGCGTGGTGATCCCGTCGCACACGCGCCGCCAGCCGTCTTCCACGAGCGTGCGCATCCCTTCCGCCTTTGCGACCTGCTTCATCTCCACGCTCGATCCGCCGCGCAGCAGCACCTGACGGGTGCCGGAGCTCATCGTCATCAGCTCGAAGATCGCGCGCCGTCCCGTGTAGCCCGTCAGGCGGCACGCCTTGCAACCGACCGCGCGAAAGATGCGCGCCTCGCGCAGCGCTTCCACCCGTTCGCGCAGCGTCTCGGTGCGTGTGCTCGTGTCATCCTCCTTGCACTCCGGGCAGAGCACGCGGACGAGCCGCTGGGCTAGCACCGCCTCCAGCGAGGACGCGACGAGATACGGCTCCACGCCCATATCGACGAGGCGCGTGAGCGCGCCGGGCGCGTCGTTCGTGTGCAGCGTGGAAAAGACGAGATGGCCCGTGAGCGATGCCTGCACAGCGATCTGCGCGGTTTCCTGATCGCGGATTTCGCCGATCAGCACCACGTCGGGATCGTGCCGCAGAATGGCGCGCAGCCCGCGGCCAAACGTGAGCCCAGCCTTTTCCGAAACCTGGATTTGGTTGATGCCCGCGAGCTGATACTCGACCGGGTCTTCGATTGTGATGATCTTGCGCACCGCGTCGTTGATCTGGTGCAGCGCGGAGTAAAGCGTGGTGGTCTTGCCGGAGCCGGTCGGCCCGGTGACCAGCGCGATGCCGTGCGGCATGCCGAGCACGTGCTCGAAGAGTTTGCGCTCGCGATCCGCCATGCCGAGCCCGGCCAGGCCGATGACGCCGGATTGTTGCCGCAGCAACCGCATGACGACTGCCTCGCCGTGAAGCATAGGGATGACCGAGACGCGGATGTCCACTTCAGTGCCCTTCACGCGGATCTTGATGCGCCCGTCCTGCGGCACGCGCTTTTCCGCGATGTTCAGGTTCGAGAGGATCTTGATGCGCGACACGATCGCCGGCTGGAAACGCTTGATCTGGCCGGGCACCGGCACTTCCTGAAGCAACCCATCGATACGGTAGCGGATGCGCAGTTCGTGCTCGAACGGCTCGACATGCACGTCAGACGCGCGCAGCCCGATCGCATCGCCGAGGACCTGATTGACAAAGCGAATGATCGAAGCGTCTTCGGCTGCCTTGTCGATGTCGCCGTCGTCATCCCGATCGTCGGAGACGACCTGAAAACTCTCGTCCTGCTCGAGCAGGTTCAGCGTATCCGCGCCGACGCCGAGATGCTTTTTGATCTCGCGCTGCAGCGCTTCGCTCGGTGCGAGGACGGGCTGGAGCGTGAGTTCGGTAAGGGAGCGGAGACTATCGAGCCCCGGCGTGGCGAAGAGCCGGCTGGCGGCGACTTCCACGATGCCGTCGCGCTCGCGCAGCGGCAGCAACTCCTCACGCAGGAGGATGCGGGCGGGGAACTTTCCGAGCAGCGCACGGTCGGGCTCGATGCCCTCGAGCGTGGTGAAAGGAAGATCGTATTCCTCGGCCAGCCAGCGCAGCACATCTTCCTCGCTTTCCACCCGCACGTCGCCAGCCGCGCGCGCGCGCCCGAGCACCTCGGCATCCATGGCGGAGAGCTGAAAGCCCTCCACCATGGTGGCGAGGAAGTCGGGGGACGCGGTGGCGCCGGGAGCGGGGTGCATGGCGTGGGACGGGCGTTCGTGGAACGTGGAGCGTGGCGTCGCTGGTCGGACGCTCCACGCTTTACGCTCCCACGCTCAACGACCTCGCGGGGCGTTATTCGAGCACACCCATCGAGACGAGCGCGGCTTCCTGCCGGACGCTCAGCACTTTGCGCAGATCTTCGCGCGCGGTGGCGAGCTCGGCACCGGATTTTTTCCGCTGTTCGCGCACCGCCATCAGCTTGGATTTCAGCTCATCGGGGGAGGTGCTTTCGCTTTCCAAGGCAGTGCGGAGCGCGTTCGATTCTGCGTCGCCGGGACGCGCAGCCTGGTCGCCGCCGCCGCCGCGTCCACCGCGATCACCGCCGCGTCCGCCGAAGCGATTGCCGCCCGCTTCGCGCTGCTTGGTTTGCACCTTCTCGATCAGCGGCTGGATCACATTCCATTCGTCATCGCTCACTTTGAGCGAGGTCTTGAGCCGGTCATTCATGCGCTGGCGGAACTCTTCGGGATTGAAGTTGCCGCGACCACCGTTGCCGCCATTTTGCGCAGGCTGGGCATTTTGGGCGGGTGCGACGAGGACCGAGCCGGCAAGCGCCAGGGCGGAAAGGAGGATGGTGGAGGTAGTTTTCATTTGGTTTCTTTTATGGTCTGCGGCCGGTTTTTTTGGAGTTGGCGGTGCGATGTGAAAAGCCGGGCTGCGAGCAGCGGCGCGGCGGGATTTCGTGGGCGGGGGAAAGCCGCAGGCGAAAACCTGCGACGTGCTCGGGACGATGCGTATCCGCTCTCCGTTAAGGCAGCGTTAATTCCGCGCAGGAAAAGTGTTAAGAAGAGTTAAGAAGCGCTGCGCTGCGTCCGCACACCAGCTATGGCTGGAGCCCGCACCCACCGCTGCCAGTCGCTCCAGCGCTTCTATGCTTTTCTCCCCTGCCCCGCGCAAGCTGAGCGTGTGGGTGATCGTTGACGACGCGGAACTTTGCGCCTTGATCGCCGACTACCTGACGCCTCTCGGCTACGAGGTCGCCACGGAGAACGACGGCGCGCGCGGTCTGGAGCGCGCGCTCGGCGAGCCATTTCAGGCGGTGATCCTCGATGTGATGCTGCCCGGCTTGGATGGTTTTGAAGTGCTGAAACGATTGCGCAGCCGCTCGGATGTGCCGGTGCTCATGCTCACGGCGCGCGGAGAGGAAACCGATCGTGTCGTAGGTTTGGAGATGGGTGCGGACGACTATTTGCCGAAGACCTTTTCGCCCCGCGAGCTGCTCGCCCGCCTGCGTGCCGTGACCCGGCGCAGCACGCGCGTGCCATCCGCTGCCGCACCCGCTGAGCTGGAGTTGCCGGGCGCGGAGATCATCGTCGGCCCGCTGCTCATCCGCGCGGATATCCGCGATGCGCTGCTTGACGGCGAGCCGCTGCACCTCACCACTCTGGAGTATGAGCTGCTCGCCGCGCTGGCTCGCGCGCGCGGCCGGGTGAAGACGCGCGAGCAGCTAATCGAAACGGTGGCGGAGCGAAACTACGACGGGCTCGACCGCTCGATCGACGTCCACATTTGGTCGCTCCGCAAAAAGCTCGGCGATGACCCGAAGAATCCGCGCTTCATCAAAACGGTGCGGGCCGCGGGCTACATGTTGATGCACCCGGAAGCTCAGTGATCCCGCCGCCATGCGCCCGCGCTACCCGCTCTACGCCAAGATCCTCGGCTGGTTCTTTCTGAATCTCGCGCTGCTCGCGGCGGTGGTCGGTCTGCTGCTGCACGCGCAGTTCCCGCTGAACCTCGACTCCCTGCTCGCGAGCGGCGCACGCGAGCGGCTGGAGGCGGTGCGCGATCTCATCGTGGGCGAGCTGAACCTCGCGCAGCCCGCGGAATGGGCGGGCGTCTTGCAACGCTATGATAAGGCGTATCGCGTCGAGTTCGCGCTGTTCGACGATGATGCCCAACCACTTCTCGGCGGCATTGCGGACGTGCCGGAAGCCGTGCGTGAGCGGATGGTGCCGCAGCCCCGTTCGCCGGACCGGAGCCGCTCATCGGGCGAGGCTTCCACGTCCGGCGCGCGAGCGAGCGACGCTCACGGCGAAGGGCCGCGGCTAGGACGCTTCCGTCCGCCGGTGCGCGCGCTGGTGCGCACCACCGATCCCACGCGCTACTGGCTGCTTTCCAGCGCGCGCCTAGACAACCCGCTCGCTGGCGATCCGATGCGCGTGATCCTCGTGGCGCGCTCCGAATCGGCGAGCGCCGGCGGACTGATTTTCGATCCGCGGCCGTGGCTTTATCTCGGCGTCGGCACGGTCGTTTTTTCTCTCCTGTTCTGGCTGCCGCTCGTGCGCGGCATCACGCGCTCGATCGGCCTGATGACCGCCGCCACGCGGCAGATCGCGGCAGGCCGGTTTGAAGTGCGCGTGCCGGTGCGAAGGCACGATGAGCTCGGCCTGCTCGGCTCCGCAGTGAACGAAATGGCGGCGCGGCTCGATGGCTTCACGCGCGGACAGAAACGCTTCCTCGGCGACATCGCCCATGAGCTCTGTTCGCCACTGGCCAAGCTGCAAATGGCGCTCGGCATCCTGGAAGAGCAGACCGCGGATCGCGGCAACCCATACGCGCGCACGGCGGCGGAAAAGGCGGCGCAAATCGCCAGCCTTGTCGGCGAATTGCTGTCGTTCTCGAAGGCTTCCTTCGGCGCAGCCGCTGTGCATCTGGAGCCTGTGCGCATCCGGGACATCGCGGAGGAAGCGCTGCGCCGCGAAGCGACCGACGGCGCCGACATTCAACTGCACATCGCAGGCGATCTCGTCGCGGCGGCAGACCCCGAGCTGCTGCTGCGCGCGGTGTCGAATCTCTTGCGGAATGCGATCCGCCACGCGGGATCAGCGGGGCCGATCACGCTCGCGGCTTCACTCGGTGATCGTGAAACAGTGATCGAGGTGAGCGACTGTGGACCGGGCGTCCCGGAGGCGGAGCTGCCGAAGATCTTCGACGCATTTTACCGTCTGGACGCCTCGCGCACGCGCGACACCGGTGGCACGGGCCTCGGACTCACGATCGTAAAGGCGTGCGTGGAATCATGCTGCGGGACGGTCGCCGCCCACAACCGTATGCCGCAGGGCCTGCGCGTGGAAATCCGGCTGTCCGGCAACCGGGCGTGAGCACCCGGTGAAGCGGTGCCCGCAGCGGTCCAGTCGCTCCTTGCGGGCCAAGGCGCATGTTTCGCCCCACGCGGAGAATCGGTCGCATCTGCGTGGCCGCCTGATGCCGCAGGCGGCGCGGGCTTACGAAAGAATGCCGCGGGTGGATTCCCTCCATCAACCGATGACCCAGCGCTGTTCACACGTGTTTTCCCTGATTGCCCGGCACTCCACATTCCCCAGTCCGCGACGCCAGCCACTTCCTTGCCTGCCATCGAAAGCATTGAACCAATGTAACAAACCAAAATCATGAAACTGAAAAACATCACCCCTGTAACTCTCACGGCCATCGCGCTTGCGCTGGTGAGCCCCGTCTTCGCCGCAGACAAGGATAAAGATGGCGGCAAGGTAACTGCCCACGATGAAGCCTGGGCCGAAATGGCTGCTGTGAACGACATGACGGAGATCACCCTCGCTAAAGCAGCGCAGGAAAAAGCCACGAGCGAACAGCTCAAGCAGCACGCGGCCAAGATGATCGAGGATCATTCCAAAACGACCGCGGAACTTAAAGCGTGGGCGAAGGCGAAGGATGTCGATCTCGACGCGAAGCTGCCCGAGCCGAAGCAGAAGATGATCAAGGAGATCATGTCGAAGTCCGGTGCGGAGTTTGACAAAGCCTACCTCGAACATGAGATCGCCGGGCATCGGCATGCGGCGACGCATTTCCGTAATGGCGCAGAGTTCAACAAAGACCCTGACCTCCAGGCGTGGGCGCAGAAGACTCTGCCGGTGATCGAGAGCCATCTCGCGATGGTGGATAAAGGGGGCCACATGCAGCACGGCAGCAGCAGCACTGGTGTAACGAGCAGCAACTCGACTGGAGGCTCGACTGCCCGCCCGAGCGCCGCAGGCAGCGCCAGCCCGGCAGCGCAATAAGTCGAAAGTTGGTCTCGCTGGCGCTCCCTTTTGGAGAAAGCAGACAGCTTAGCGAACCCAATTTGCAAACCTATGCCGCAGGCACCTTCCCGGGTGCCTGCGGCTTTTTCGTTTTGGGCCGCTCCAGCGGTTCGGCACGCTTGATTGCTCTCGCCGCGACGCGCGTTTTTCGCTCACGGTGTGCAGCCTTTTATGGACTCAGACGCTGATCTCACCCGATGCGCCACTGCTGCAGCAGAAGAAGTTCTGCGCACGATTTATGGGGATGACCTTCAAGGCTGCACGGTGAGCCTTGATGCGGTGTCGAGGGCGATTGCAGGCGCTTTTGCGACGCTTGCAACTGACGAGCGTGAGTTGATGGGACTGTATGAGAAAGCCATGGAAGCGATCGGGCTTCTGGCGACTCCGCCCAACGGAGGCGACGCGCTTTCACCCGACGCGCTGCGGTCACTTCTGGGTGAGCGGCTGGATGCGATTTGCACCCTTGCGCGCAAAGTCACCGAAACCACCGCAGCCCTCAGGGAAAGCGGCAGGCAGTAAAAAACAGGTGCCAAGAGCTGGATGACGCAAGCTCTACCGGCTCGCTGAGCTCTTCGCGGTCGCCACCTGGGCTTCCTTTCCGGTGCATCCGACGTGCTCTTTTGCTTGCACTGCCGGCGATCCTCCGGCCAACTGTTGCCTTGCCTAGACTTGCGATTCGGGGTGGGTCGCAACCCGGGCAGAGGGCTCGCCTCCGTTCGCAAGATTGGGGCGGGTCCTCAACCCTCTTTGTCGCTGGAGTGGAGGTGAGACTGCTGAGTGCCATGAGAAATCATTTCCGTTTTCACATTCAGCCGGTGCTATCCGGCCCGGAACACCGCTTTCAGGTGCGCATCGGCATGGAAGGATTGCGGCTTTGCGATTACGTGCCGGCCTACCGCAGCGCCTTTGCTGTGCGGCTGCAGATTGAGAAGTCGCATGCGGTTGAAGCCGAGGCGCAGCGGGAAGCGCAGATGCTGGAAGAGTTTCTCGTTAGTCGCGAATGAGCGAGTGCTCGTCGAGGAGCTTGGGATCATCCCTGGGCGCGCGTGCCAGAAGCGCCGTGA
Organism: uncultured Chthoniobacteraceae bacterium; assembly: GCA_964235505.1. Classification (GTDB taxonomy): domain Bacteria; phylum Verrucomicrobiota; class Verrucomicrobiia; order Chthoniobacterales; family Chthoniobacteraceae; genus CAXSDZ01. The sequence goes on along the minus strand of CAXSDZ010000038.1, from coordinate 8,467 downwards.
CCGCAGCGTGCATCGATGTCGCCCCGCCACCGTTCGCACTGGATCGCAAAAGCTCAAAAACCTGTTCCAGCTTTGACTCCGATAGCGGTCGACCGGGGAAGAGGTCGAGCAGGGGCCGCAGTTCGCGCACCTTCCATTGTCCTTGCGTGGTGGCGGTTGCGCCCACGTAGCCATACGTGAAGCACGAGCCTAGAAACGGATTCAGCACGCGGGAAATCCGCCCCTTTTCGCCCATCGACATCGTGGCTGGCACCATGCCGCGCTTCACGCACGCGACCGTGAAGCGCATCAGCCGCTCCACGTCTTCCGCCGTTTCCGCCGTGGCGGCGATCTTCACCACGTCGGCCCCGAGTTCCCGCGCCTGGTCCGCGATCTCGTGCAGGCTGGAGCCTCCATTGCCCGAGGCGCGCAGCGGCGGTGTGCGAGTGAAGTCGTGAAAGGAAAGCACCACCGGCTTGCCCAGCGCACGCGCCGCTTCCATCACCAGACCGCGCAGCTCCGCAGCGCTGAGGAGTTCCAAGTCCACAGCGTGGACAGCCGGCAAAAGGCGCAGGTAAATCGCGAGGCGCTCGCGCTCGCTGCCGCTCCACCGGCCACCCTCCGAGGCGTGCCGCACCGTGAGCAGCAACGGCAACGGCACCGCGCAGCGCACTGCCGCAACGAGTTCTGCCAGCGCGTCGAGGTCCATGGCACCCCGGTCCGCCACGCAGAGGTCAGCGCGCAGCTCTAGGAGGTCGGCTCCATCGGCCAATGCTCGCATGGCAAGGTCCAGACATTCCGCCGCGTCCCCGGCGAGCACGGCCACGAGCGCCGGTCGCAGAGACAGGTCCAGGGCTCCGATGACGACAAGAGTTTGAGGCTGCATATCCACACGAGGGTTCCTGCGATATGGGAAAGCGTCCAACCCGTTTTCATGCAAAGCGCCCTCGGACCGCAGTTTGGTTATCCATGGCGGAGCCGCAAAAAGGCACAAAAGGCGCAGAAAAAACAGGCTGGGAGGAGGCGGAAATCCCCATTCCTTTTGCGTGCTCTGCGCTTTTTTGCGGCCTAAACCAAATATCCAAACAGCTTCTGAGGTCGCAGTTTCATTGTCGCTGAGTGAGGTCGAAGCTCATCGCAACTGCGACGCGACTGGCGCAGCGCCAATATCAGTGGCACCGAATTCGCCCCGTCACTCCGCCGCACCTGGATCTACCTGCGCCCCGGCTTTCTCCTCCGTGCTCTGCGATCGGCGAAACCGCGTGCGCGCTGCCTCGTCGGCGCACTTTCCCCCCTCGAAAAGCCTGCGCTGCCCGCCCGGCGGATTTCCTTCGCGCGTCCGGCAAGTCGCCACTAAGATCCGCCCTCATTTTTTGCGCGCCTCGCATGCTCGGCCGACGACAAGAACTCAATCTCCAATTCCTCCAGATCGTCGATGGACTCCTGATCGTCATCGCCTTTTGGACCGCGCACACGCTGCGCTTTTTCGGCCGCGAATGGTTCCTTTTCGACAAGCCGATCGGTCCTTTTCGCGATTTCCAGTGGCTGCTTTTCGTGATCCTGCCGGCGGGCCCGCTGCTGCTCGAGCTGCAAGGATTTTACTCGCACCCGCTGCAAAAGACGGTGGGCAAGTCGCTCCAGCAGCTCGCACGCGCGGCCGTGTGGCTGGGGCTGCTGATCGCCGGGTGCGCCTACTTTTTGCGGCTGGAAGTGCCGAGCCGCGCCGTCATGCCGATGTTTGCCGCGCTGGCCGGCACGGCACTGCTGCTCCGCGAACGGACCACCGCGCTCCGCTACAAAAACCGGGCGCGGCGCGAAGTGCTGCGTGAACCAGTGATCCTCGCCGGCACGCGCGAAGACATGCACCAGTTCCGGCACACCTTCACGCCGGAGGAAATCATGGAGATCGAGGTCGTCGCGGAGATCGACATCGAGCATCAATCGAGCGAAGAGCTGACGAACGCGCTGCACCAGTTTTCCGTGAGCCGCGTGGTTTTCGCCGGAGGCCATTCGCACATGCACCGGCTGCAGGAGGCAATCGCCGCGTGCGAGATCGAAGGGGTGGAGGCGTGGGTGGTCGCGGACTTCATCCGCACGGCGATTGCGCGCCCGACTTTCGACGTCTTCGGCGCCCGGCCGATGCTCGTCTTCCGCACCACGCCAGAGGTGTCGTGGGCACTGATGATGAAGAGCTTCGTCGATCGCCTCGGCGCTGTGGCCGGGCTGATCGTGTTCGCGCTGCCGATGCTCGCGGCGGCTGTGGCAATCAAGTTCACCTCGCCGGGCCCGATCATTTTCCGCCAGTCCCGGGGAGGGAAAAACGGGCGGCCTTTTACGATGTATAAATTCCGCTCGATGCGCACCGACGCTGCCATGCGCCAGGCGGAGCTCGCTGCTTTCAACCAAATGAGCGGCCCGGTTTTCAAGGTGGAGAACGATCCACGCGTGACGCCGATCGGCCGCTTCCTGCGCCGCACGAGCCTGGATGAGCTGC
>CAXSDZ010000038.1:0-5984 GCA_964235505.1 uncultured Chthoniobacteraceae bacterium | reverse complement strand
AATTCCCGCGATTCCTCAACGTGCTCAAGGGCGAGATGAGCCTCGTCGGGCCGCGGCCGCTCCCGGTCTACGAGGTGGAGAAATTCGAGAACACCGCGCAGCGCCGCCGGCTCAGCATGAAGCCCGGCCTCACCTGCCTGTGGCAAATCAGCGGGCGCAACGAAATCCATTCCTTCGAGGATTGGGTGAAGCTGGACCTCGAATACATCGACGCCTGGAGCCTCTGGCTGGACCTGCAGATTCTAATCAAGACCGTGCCCGTGGTGCTCTTCGGCTGGGGCGCGAAATAGCGGCTGCGGTCTTTTGCGCTCGACGATCCGACATCATGCGAGGCGGCAGAAGCGCGAACAGTGCGCGCCATGGCGCAGCAGATCGCAAGCCATCGCTTCGCGCGGAGCAGCCAGCCGCGGACCTTAGGCCGCGCCTATTCTGGAGCCACTCCGGGCACCAGCAGCGAGTCGATGTAGCGCTGGTTGCTCTGGCGCAGCCGGTCGACCATCAGGCGGCCGATCGCGATGAGAAATTTGAACGCCGCGTTTGGATAAACTCCAGCCAGGGCAGCGAGCGCGGCGTGGGAGATTTTCAAGAGCGTGCAATCGCCCTGTGCTTCCACGTCGGCGGAGCGCGGCCCTTTATCCACCAGCGCCAGCTCGCCGAAAAAGTCGCCGGGCTTCAGAATTGCCAGCTCCAGATCACGCCCGTCGCGGTGATGCACCACGCGCGCCTTCCCTTTCACCAGCAGATACATGGCGTCGCCCGAATCGTCCTGCTGCACGATACACTCGCCGCTTTTCACCTGCACGGGATCGAGCAGCTCGACACATTCGGCGAGCTCTTCCGGCGTGAATTCGCGGAAAAGCGGCGTGCCTTTCAGTTGGTCGTAATACTCGGCGGATGGGCTGCTCATGAACGTGACGGCGCGGACTCGGACGGGTCGGGCGGAAGGATTTTGCCATCGCGCAAGCGGATGCGGCGCGAGGCCAGGCGGGCGACTTCTTCGCTGTGGGTGACGACTAGCAGCGTGGTCCGGCACTGAGAAGCAATCTTTTGCAGCAGTGCCATGACCTGCTCCGCATGCGCTGAATCGAGGTTGCCGGTGGGCTCATCGGCGAGCAGCAGGCGCGGCTCGTGCACGAGCGCGCGGGCGATGGCGGTGCGCTGCATCTGCCCGCCGGAGAGCTGGTGGGCGAAGTGCCCGGCGCGGTCGGCGAGCCCGACGAGCTCGACCATTTCCTGCGCTCGTGGTCGCACCCGCGCGAGCGGCTCGCCGGCCAGCAGCAGCGGCAGGCAGATGTTTTCAAAAACTGTCATCGTCGGCAGCAGATGGAAGAACTGAAACACCATGCCGAGCCGGCGCCGGCGGTAGTCGGTCAGCGCTCGCTCATCCGCCTGATGGAGCGGGAGGTCGCCGATCCAGATCTCGCCGCGCGTGGGGGTATCGAGTCCGCCGATGAGGTGAAGCAGCGTGCTTTTCCCGCAGCCGCTCGGGCCGGTGATGGCTGCAAATTCGTGCTCGGCGATTTCAAGAGAGATGTCGTCGAGCGCCGCGCCGGAAGCGGGGTAATGGCGGGAAACGTGGCGCAGGGAGATCACAGCGGGAGTTAGGAGTTTGGGGGTTTTCTCGCCCCGGGCTGGGTCGCGCAAGGGGTGGACGGCGCCGGGTGAAAGGTGGAAGCGAAGCTTGGAACGCGCGCCGCTCCACACTCAACCTTCAACCATCAACCCTTTTCCCATCGTCGCGGAAACCGCCGAGCTGCTTGTCGTCGATAAACCGGCTTTTCTGCTCGTCCACCCCAGCAAGCCGAGCGATGCGCGGACGCTCTGGCACAGGTTGCGGGAGCTGCTGGCCTTCGAGCTCGCGTGCGGCGGGCAGGTCTCCATCATCAACCGGCTCGACCGGGAAACCAGCGGACTCACGTTGGTGGCGAAGACCCGCGCGGCGGCACGCGCGCTGTGCCGGGAGATGGAAGGGCGGCGCATCGCGAAGGAATACCTCGCGATCGTGTGGGGCTGGCCCGAGCGCGATGCGTGGACGGTCGATGCGCCGCTGCTGCGGCAAGGAGAACGCGAGCCGTTCCGCATTTATCTGAAGCAGATGATCCACCCGGACGGCACGCAAGCGCGGACGCGCTTTCGTGTGGAGCGGCGCTTCACCCGCGCGACGGAGAATGGCGGCCGCTTTGCCCTCGTGCGCGTCTTTCCCGAGACCGGGCGCATGCACCAGATCCGCGTGCATCTCGCGCACTCCGGCCATGCAATTGTGGGGGACAAAATCTACGGCCCCGATGAAAGCTGCTATCTCGAGTTCATCGAGACAGGCTGGTCCCCTGCCCTTGCGGCGCGCCTGCTCCTGCCACGCCACGCGCTGCACGCCAGCGTGCTTCGCCTGGAGCGGTGCGAGCAAGGGTGGTATGCGCCCCGGCCGGATGATCTGGCCGCATTTCTCGAGTGAACGGATTCAGCCCGCGCTTCCTTCGCCGCAGCCGGGATCGCACACCGATGCGGGTGCCGCCTTCTGGGAATTTTCTCGCGAGGCGAAATCGCGAATCCCTATAACTCCGCCATGAGCGTTCATGCCAAGTGTCACAACTATACGGGCTGCCTGCGGGCGTATCGCGGCGAGGATATCGAGCTGCCTGCGGGCACGCCGCTCGTCTGCCCGGAATGCGGCAAGCCGCTCACGACCGTGCAAGGTGGCGGCAAGGGTTTCTTGCAGCTGCTGCCGTGGCTCGGAGTGGCGCTCGTGCTGGCGGTCGGCGCGGTGCTGGTCTGGCCGCTCTTTACCCCCGAGACGGTGGCAAAAAAGGACAAAGCCGACCCCGTGGTCGCACCGGCCACGCCCGCCCCAGCGACGCCCGCACCGGAGCCCACGCCAACCCGCAGCACGCCGCTGAAGAAGAAGCCCAGCGCCGACCGCACGACCTCGGCGACTCCAGCGCCCACCTCGCCAGCTGAACCGCCGGCCACGGTGCAGGCCCCGCAGCGCATCGATCTGAACCCCGCAAAGGCAGAAAACAGGCAGGTGAAGGAGGAAGTCCTCAAGCGCATCGACTTGATGCCAAACATCACGCAAGCGAACAAAGACAAGCTCTACAACAGCGTCGAACGCGCGCGCAGCATGGGCAAGCTGCTCACGATTCCGTTCGGTTCCGGCAAGACTTCGCTGGGTGCGAGCGACATCGAGGCGCTGCGGCGTGAGCTGGAGAATCCCGAGATCATGAAGCGGCGCGACGACCCCACCGCAGTCTTTGTGATCCTCGGATATGCCGATCCAAAAGGAGACGAAAAGAAGAACCTGGAAATTTCGCAAACCCGCGCCGACTCCGTGCTCGGCGCGATGCGGGACAAGATCGGCGTCGCGAACGTTATGCACGCGGTGGCCATGGGCGGCCAGACGCTGCTCGATGAGCAAAACCTGGAGAAGAACCGGATCGTGGAGGTCTGGGCGGTGCTGCCGTGAGGTGGAACGAAAGACGCGCTGACTGATCGCCACGTCTTCGCCTGTTTCATCATCTCCATCCATCTCTGAGGGACCGACGAAGCGGCTGAAGATGAAGAAAACGACGAAGAGACGAAACCGCGCCCGACCTATTTAACCGATGCCCGCCGCCTACCTAGCCACTCTCTCCGGCGTGCCTCCGAAAGCGGTGCGGCTTTCGGGTGCGGAGTCAGTCATCGCTGGGCGTTCGCCGGATTGCGGACTGGTCCTCCAGAATGTCGAAATCTCGCGCCAGCATTGCCGGTTCGATTGGAACGGGCACACGTGCGCGGTCGAAGATCTCGGCTCGGCGCGCGGGACGCGGGTGAATGGCGCGGCGATCACCGCGCGCACGGAATTGCAGCCTGGTGACCACATTACCGCTGGACCTGCAACGGTCCAGTTCGGCCTCGGTGAGCCACCGGAATTCGCTCCCGCAAAGGCCGCTGCCGCACCCGAAGCACGCATGCTCGTGCATGGCGCACCGGCCGACCGCATCGTGCCCGCCGCCGATCGTGAGCTCGTGATCGGCCGCGACGAAAGTGCTGACGTCGTGCTGCACGATCCCGGTGTTTCGCGGCGGCACGCCTCCGTCCGGGCAATGGAAAATGGCGGCTGCTGCGTGAGCGATCTCCACTCGACGGGCGGCTCGTTTGTGAATGGCCGGCGCTTTGATACGCAGGAGCTCACGGTTGGCGACCGGCTGCAGGTCGGGCCGTTCTGCTTCCAGTTCGATGGGCAGGCGCTCCTGCACATCGACGCGTCGCGCGGCGGCGCGATCCGCGCACGCGCCGCCACGCAGCGCGCGCAGACGCAGACGATCCTCGACGCGATCACACTGCACATTCCGCCTGCGCAGTTCACCGGCATCATCGGCCCGAGCGGCGCCGGGAAATCGACGCTCCTGAACACCCTCGCCGGCCTCGATGCGCCCGAAGCCGGCGCGGTGCTCGTGGATGGCGAAGACATCTACGCCACGCGCGGCGTGCATTCCTTTGGCTTCGTGCCGCAGGAGGACATCGTGCATCCCGAGCTTTCCGTCGCGCAGGCGCTGCGCTTTTCCGCGCGGCTGCGGCTTTCGGCAGCGACGCCAGCGGTTGAAATCCAAAAGCTGATCCTGCAAACGATGGATCAGCTCGGCCTGCGCGCCCGCTCCGCGCACCCTATCCATCAGCTCTCCGGCGGCCAGCGGAAGCGCGTGAGCGTCGGCGCGGAGCTGCTCGCGCGACCGGCGATTCTCTTCCTCGACGAGCCAAGCTCCGGCCTCGATCCGGCCACCGAGTTTCAGCTCATGGAGCTGCTGCGCGACCTCGCGGATACGGGCTGCACGATCGTCTGCACGACGCACGTGATGGAGAATGCGTATCTCATGGATCAGCTCGTGGTGCTCCATGGCGGCTGCCTCGTTTTCGGCGGCACAGCGGCGGAAGCGCGCGAGTATTTCGCGGTCGGCAAGCTCACCGGGCTTTACGATCGGCTCACTGAACGAGCTCCGAAAGAATGGCAGCGCGATTATGCGCAGCGGCTCGGCGGCGGTCTGGAAAAGCGCGACGATGCCACTGGCTCAGCCAGCCGCGACGCCTCGGCCGCACCGCGCGCGCGCCGAGTGTGGGCGGTGCCGATCCTGCTCGCGCGGCAGTGGGCGATCCTGGCTTCCGACTGGCGCAATTTCCTCATCCTGCTCGGGCAGCCGGTGGTGATCGCGGCCTTGGTTTCATGGGTCACGGACGACCAGTCGCTCGCGATGTTTTTCGCGTATGTCGGCACGCTTTGGTTCGGCTGTTCAAATGCGGCGCAGGAGATCGTAAAAGAGCTTCCGATCTACCGGCGCGAGCGGCTCGTAGGAGTCAGCACGCACGCATATCTCGCGAGCAAGTTCCTCTTTCTCACAGCGGTCACGGCTGCGCAGGCGCTGCTGCTTTACACTTGTCTGCTCGCGGGCGAGCGCGGCACGGATGGCGCAATCGGCTGGCAGGTGGCGGGCCTGCTCGGCACGGCGCTAGCCGCCGTCGGCATCGGCTCCGCGATTTCCGCGATGGCGCGGAGCGTCATGCAGGCGGTGCTCGTCGTGCCGCTTATTCTCATCCCACAGATTCTCTTTTCCGGCTTCACCGTTCCGGCAAACGAGATGCGCCCAAGCGTTTTCGGTGTGAGCCAGCCCATGCCGACCTTCGCCGCGCAAAGGGTGATGGATACAAGCTTTCTGTGGCGGAAGAAGATCGCGCGCGACACGCTTTCCGACCACTGGACCTCCTTCCGAAATCTGAACCGTGACGGAAGCATGAAGACCGGCGAAGTCTTCGCCCAGTCGCGTCCCGGGCTGCTCGCACTGCTGACGCACCTCGGCTGGGGCGTGGTGACCTACGCATCTGCGTGGCTGACGCTGCGGACGCGGGAACGGAAGTAGGGGGAGGCGTTGAGCGTTGAGCGTTGGACGTTGTGGCGTGGAACGGATGAGTCGCGAAGCGACGGCCAGAGAATAGCCCAGCGCTTCAGCGCTGGGTTT
>CAXSDZ010000037.1:0-27587 GCA_964235505.1 uncultured Chthoniobacteraceae bacterium | reverse complement strand
CACCCATCAACCGCCATGCCCACGGAAACTCCCATCGCCGACCCGAAAGAACAGCATCCGAAGCCGCCCTTCCCCGCGCAATCCCAAGAACCGCCCGGGCTGGAGCGCGATCTCACGCCGCATGCCGATCACGGTGAGGTTTCCTACCGTGGCAGCGAGCGGCTGCGCGGCAAGGTCGCGCTGATCACCGGCGGGGACAGCGGCATCGGGCGGGCCGTGGCGATTGCTTTTGCGCGCGAAGGCGCGGATGTGATGATCGCCTACCTGAATGAACACGAGGACGCGGAGGAAACCCGCCGGCTTGTGGAGGAAGCTGGACGCCGGGCGATCCTCGCGCCGGGCGATCTCGTCCAGGAAAGCCACTGCCGCGAGCTGGTGGCGCGCTGCACCCGGGAACTCGGACGCGTCGATATCCTCGTGAACAACGCCGCTTTTCAGCGGACGCACGAGAAGATCGAGGAATTTTCCTCCGAGGAATTTGACCGCACCTTTCGCACAAACATCTACGCGATGTTTTTCCTTTGCCGCGAAGCGCTACCGCAGATGCAGCCGGGTTCTACCATCATCAACGTCGCGTCGATCCAAGCCTACGATCCGAGTCCCGAGCTGCTCGCTTATGCCTCGACGAAGGGTGCAATCGTCACCTTCACCAAGGCACTCTCCGCGATGGCGATCAAACAAGGCGTGCGGGTGAATGCCGTCGCGCCGGGACCGGTCTGGACGCCGCTCATCCCATCCACAATGCCCGAGTCGAAGGTGAAAACCTTCGGCAAACAAACGCCTATGGGCCGCGCAGGACAGCCCGCCGAACTCGCGCCGATCTTCGTGTTTCTTGCCTCGCAGGAGTCCAGCTACATTACCGGGGAAATCGTCGGCGTCACTGGGGGCATGCCGCTGGGATAAGCGTGCGGCCTGCTTCCGAGGTTAAGGCCCTTTGCAGACGCAAGGAAGCAGGCGTGCAGGACGCCGCGTCCGGCGCGCAACGGTTTGAAGACTCCCAGCCGTTGCACTTGCGTGATGCCCTGGCGCCTTCGCCTCGATCCCGCCACTGCGCTTCGGGTTACCTCTTTTGGCAAAGCAACGCTGCCTGGGCGGAGCTTCATTCGGGATGACACCGTGTGAAGAGAGAGCTTAGCCAAGTGAAACCCGCTGCAGTCTTCGCCAAATCCCTCTGCCAATGCGAGCACGGCATCCCATCTCGATGTTGCTGCTGAGCCATCCTTCAAGCCGCCCGCTCGCGGGCGGCTTCTTCGAGCAAAACGTCGAGTTCACTTGGGTCGAAAGGCTTGAGCATGTGATGCCGGAAGCCTGCTTCCTTGCTGCGGGAACAATCCGCATTCGTTCCAAAGCCGCTCATTGCAATCGCGAAAATCGGACGAGCTAGGCAGACACGCTTCAGCAGTTCCCATCCGGTGCCATCCGGCAGGCCAATGTCTGAAATGAGCACGTCGCAGTTCGCTGTCGGCAACGCCTCAACCGCATCGGTCAAATTGTTTGCTGACATCACGATATGGCCCATTTGTTCGAGATAAATGGACAGCCATTTCAGGGTGTCCGCGTGATTCTCGACAACGAAGATGCGGAGCGGACGGGTCATGGGAGGCAGATCAGAAAAGGCCAGAGTCGAGAGTGAGAGCATGGCGAACTGTCATGCACATTCGAGGCCGGACCTCAGATTAGCCGCTGGCGGAAGCGCCATTCGGGGCAAACCTTGCCAGCGCATTCCTCCCGCCCTGAGGACTGCCGCGTCGCCGAAGGGAACCACCCTCATTTGTGCTTCTCACCAAGATGAGCCTCACGCTGCAAGTGGCAGCTCTGTTCTAATGCCGAAAGATTTCCGGATCATCCGAGGCCATCGTCGGAAGCTAGGATGAAGGTGCGCCTTCGACGCGGCTATCGAACTCTGATCTCGCAGTGAATCAAATAGCGACGACAGAGTTCTCGCATCACCCCCGCCTCCACCAACGGCGTGTGTCCGCCGCGCCTCTGCTCTTAGTTGGCAACCTTTGCCGGTGCGGCTGCTTTGGCCCGCACCTTTTTTGCGACGCCCCGACTGGTGGGACCAGTCTCCGCCACTGCACCGGGTGCAGGCTCCTCGATCAGCGGAGGCGTCCTCCGAATGCGAATGCGGCTGTTGCTGCCGCTGCCGTAATACTTCACGCCAGTCCAGAAAGCGCTGTCTGGCTGTTTGTGGGCGAACTCCAAAATCGCTCCATTCACCTTCGCCGTGAAGGTCTTGCGAGGCACGTCGTTGACCACTTTACCCAAACCTTCCGAGCTTGTCTTTTTGAGGTCGTGACTTAGCGCAAGGCGCATCTCGTGGGTAGAAGGTATAGGCATGACTCGCGGAGCCTAGGCTATGGACGGCGGTTTGTCGAAGCGCAGTCTGCTGCCATAATGCGGGCTCATGCCGCCGCAGAAAGGAGGCGGCGCTGGTGCTCACTCAGAAACACCACCCGAATCGCGCACGTGCTTGGTCGGAAGTGTTTGACACGGAACGGCTCAATTCTAAGGTGCGCGCCATGGGCGATAAATCTCCGAAAGCGAATCAGAAGAAGGACACGCAAAAGCAGTCCAAAGGCGCGGCGAGCAAGCAGAAGAAAGACACTGCTTCCGCCGCAAAGCAGGTTCCGGTCAAGGGGAAGAAGTAAGCTGAGGCGACACAGGCTGGGGATTGGTGGGAAGTTTGCAGCGCTCGCCTTGCGCAGGTGCGCAGGCTGTTCCGCGCACTTCCAGCGAAGCGGGGTTTTTCACCGCAGGCTTGTGATCCATGCGAGAGCAGCGCGCGCGGCGTGTTCGCCCGTGGCAAAGCAGCCCTGCATGAGGTAGCCGCCGGTAGGTGCTTCCCAGTCGATCATCTCGCCTGCGACAAAGACGCCTGGCAGACGGCGCAACATCAAGCCGCGGTCGAGTTCGCCCCAGCGCACGCCGCCTGCGGAGGAGATGGCCTCTGCCATCGGGCGCGCACCGTGCAGGCGCAAGACACAGCCCTTCACTGACGCGGCGAGCGATTCCGCCGATGCGCACTGCTCCGGTGGAAGGCAGTGGGCCAGCACGGCAAACGCCGCGTCGCCCAAGCGCCACCGCTGCCGGCCCTCGGCGAGAAAGTCGCGTCGCGCAGTGCCGAGCTTCGCCACGAGCTGCTCGGCGGTGGAGTGGGGCTTGAAATCGATCGTGATCCGCGGCTCGCGCATCGCACGGAGCGCCGCTCCGAGCGCGTAGATTGCGCCGCCCTCCAGACCATAGCGGGTGATGAGCAGCTCACCGGCGACGGCGTCATCGCCTGCGCGAGCGACGATGCTTTTGAGCGGCTGGCCTTCCGCTGCCGCGAGCACTTCTGCCGGCCACGGCAGTTCCCATCCGCAGTTCGCCGGCGTGAGCGAGGTGATTGAAATGCCAAGCTGTTGCAAAGTTTGCGTCCACCGACCATCCGAGCCTGTTTCCGGCCACGACGCGCCGCCGAGCGCAAGGATTGCCGCATCGGCGTCCACGACGCGCCGCTCTTCACCACAGGCAAATTCCAGCCGCATCTCCGAGCCGCGCTCCAGCCCGATCCAACGATGGCGTAACGCGAACTGCACGCCGGCCGCGCGCAGCCGCTCGACCCAGCGCCGCAGCAGCGGAGCCGCTTTCATTTCGCGCGGATAAACGCGCCCGGTCGATGCGGCGAACGTCTCGACACCGAGTCCCGCTGCCCACGCCCGCAATGCGTCGGGACCAAACTCCGCGATCCGCTGCGGCCAGAAATCCGGCGGCTGCTCCGGCCCGCGATATCGCGACGCAAAGCGCTCGTGCGCCTCAGCTTTCGTGAGGTTCAGACCACCGCGCCCCGCGACCAGAAACTTACGCCCGACCGACGGCTTCGCATCGAAGACGGTGACCTGCGCGCCGCCGGCCGCTGCGACTTCCGCCGCGCGAAGCCCCGCCGGCCCGCCGCCGATGATCGCGATGTGCATGAGTCAGAAGTGGAATGTTAAAGTGAGAGTGGAATGCCCGGTCATGGACGGCGGATTCGCTCCGGCAGATTACAGCGAATCAGTGCGATGACGGAACAACGCGAACGGGATGGCAGGGAACTACTCGACACGAACGGCTGTTCCTTCCCGCGCAGCAGTTGCCCATCCTCAGCAAAGGTATTCCACTTTCACCCTCACTTTCCACCCGCGTCCATCCGTGCGCCGATGGTCGTCAGCTCGCGCAGCCGATCGACCGGCTCCTTCGCCGCCCAGCAGATGCCGCGCAGCACGAGCACGCGGAAAAGCGGGTCGTCGAAAGTCCACGTGTAGTGCCCCGGGATGGAGACGAAGACGCGGCCTGAACTGCGCTCGCCCGCCCAAAGCTGCGGGCGCGGTGCGCCGTCCTCCGCCTGCTCGCCGAGGATATCCCAGCCGTGCCCGTCGCCGAGGAGCTGCCAGTAGCTTTCATCAACAAACTTCAGGCCCGAAGCGAAGCCGCGCGTGATCGGGTGGTTCGGTTGCGGGAAGGTCAGGGCAAGCTCGCCGTGGCGATATTTCGTTGTCTTTGTATTTGATGCAAAGCCGATGCAGTCCGCCAGAGCGACCGCATCGTCGCGGCCTTCCACCGCCCAGTGCAGGAACACCGCGCCGCCGCCACGCTGGATGAAGTCATCCAGCTCCGGCTTGCGCGCGGCGGTCCAGCCCGGGTTGTTGGAGTAGAAAACGATCACGTCATTCCCGGCGAACTGCTCCGCGGTCGGCCAGCCATCGTGCTTCGCTACTGTCACGTTTTCCGCCATCGCGAGCAGCCTCGACCAGCGCTCCGCGAAGCGCGGGTAATCGTGCTCGCCGGGGCCGTGATCCTTCTTCCCATAGGCGAGCAGGATGCGCAGCGGCTTGGGATTCGCACTCGTCGGCTCGGCTTTCCCAAGCACTGCGTCGAGCTCCGCGCGGGTGCGTGCAGCGGGCGGATTTGGTGCCTCGATCGGCGCAGGCTCCAGGCCGGGCGTGAGCAGATACATCAGCAGATCCTTGCGCTCCGCGGGCGTGAGCGTTTCGAGCAGGCCGGGCGGCATCAGCGAAACCGGCAGCGCCTTCAATCCGCTCACTTCCGCGCGTGCGAGCGTTTTCACCGCACCGCTTGCGTCGCCGATCCGCAGCGCGTCGCGCTCTTCGCTCAGCACCACGGCGAGTAACTCCGAGCCGTCGCGCAGCGAGACTTGATACGCCGCATGATCGGGATTGATGGCGAAGCTCGGCTCGCGGATGTCGCGCTCCACGCTGGCGAGATCGCGGTGGATAAGATTGGAAAGCTCCGGCCCGATGTTCCCGCCTTCGCCTCGGATGGAGTGGCACCGGGAGCATTGCGCCTTACCAAAATACAGCGCCCGTCCGCGCAGCCAGTTGCCGCCGGCGAGCTCTGGGAGCTGGCGATCAGCCGCTTTCGTTTCGAGCGCCTCAGGCTTCGCAATTGCCCATGGCAGGAGAACGCGGCGCACCGGAAACGCGCGCGGGCGCGGATCGTCGACGGTGCTCCAGGTGAGGCTCAGAGTCGCCTCTTCCCCGTTGCCTGTCTCGACCGTGAGGTTGAGAGGAAGCCACGCACCTTCGCGAGCTTCCACCTCCACGGCTTGGCTACCGCCAGCCGCGCCTGTGCTTTTCGCCATCTCGTTCGCGCGATCGAAGGCAACGATGCGGTTGCTCCCGACCGTGACGCGCACCTTCTCGACCGGCCGCTCGTAGTCGAGTTTCGCTCCGGGTTGGATCGCTGGCTGGAGCATCTCCCAGAGGTCGAGTTGTCCGCGCAACACCAGAGTGCCCGGCTTCTTCACGAGTTCCCACAGCCGCGCATGCTCCGCGCTGCCGCGCGTGAATTCTCGCGCCACATCGAGGTCCACGTGCGGCAGCCAGCCGGTCCATTTTCCCCCGCCATCCTGCGCGTTCCATTCCGCCTGCACGCCATTCAGCGTCGCTGAGAGATCAATCTGCGGATGCTGCGGCAGCGCGCCTTTCGCCGCCGCGCTCTCCGCGAAATCGGGCAGCGTGATCGCGTAATTGCCCGCCGCATTCTGCGGCGCAGTCGTGAGGATGATCGTGCGCCGATCCGCCGCGAGTGAAGCGCCGAGCACCGGCACGTCGAAGCGTGGCGTCCCGAGCTGATCCTTCACGGCTTGATAGCCCGGCCGGATGGTTTCAAACCGGTCGCCCGCCGCAACGAAGCGCCCCTGCGTGATCTCCACGCCCTTCGCCAGATTCCGCAACTTTGCCGGATCGAGCTCGCGATCAAACGTGACGCGCCACTCGCCCGGCGCGCTGCTGTAGGCGAGCACCGGCTGCGGAGTTTGCTCCGCCGCGTGCGCGATCTTGAAAAGCTTGCCCGCGCCGCTCGGCCCGGTGCCCCAGTCCGGTCCGCCGCTGTGGCAGGCCACTGTGAGATCGCCGCGCGGCGAAAGCGCCACGTCCACCGTGAGCATCCCGAGGCTCGCGAAGAGCTGTGTCTGCGCGACGTAACCCGCGGCCGTTTTCGCGAGCTGCGTGCGCCAGAGCTTGCCGCGCGACTCGCCCGCGACGATCGCATCGCCCGCCCACCACGACGGACCAAAGGACTTCCCGCCATTCATCGGCTCATTGAAAACGAGTCCACAGGTGGACTGATGCTGCGGCGCAAAATCGAACACGCTCGGCTCGTCGATCACACCCGGCAGATGCTTCGGATGCCGCGGCGGAAAGCCGTAGTGCCGACCCGGCTGGATGTGCAGCAGCTCGTCGAAAGGGTTGCCATTCGGCAGCCACGTCGCCCCTTCCTGCTCGGTCATGAAAAGATCGCCGAGCCGGTTGAACGCCGCGCCGAGCGGGTAGCGGATGCCGGTGCAGACGATCTCGCGCTTTGCGAAATCCGGCGAGATGCGCACCACCGTGCCGCGCTCACTCGCGAGATCGTAGTGCGCCTTGCCCTCCTTATCGATCAGGTAGGCGTTGTTGTAAGCGCTCGTGCCGAGCCCGAAATAGATCGAGCCATCCGGCGCGAGCACGACGCCGACCGCATCCACGCTGCCGCCGCCGCCCGGCGCCTGCTGCTTCTCCCAGCCGCTCGCCACCACGATCTGCTCGTCGCCGCGCCCATTTTTGTCCTTGTCCGGAATGAAGAGAATGCGGCCCGCCGTGGCGACGAAAACGCCCTCCCCGCGCGGATCGCCCACCGGCGTGAGCGCCATGCCGATCACGTTTTTCAGGTCGTCGCTTTCCCAGAAAAGCGCGGCCTGGTCCTCCAGTCCGTCACCGTCGGAGTCGGTGAGCAGCCAGATTTTTCCGTCGTAGGAACCGGCCACCAGCACGCCGTCGTGGCAGTAGCGGAGGCAGTCGATATTTGTGAGCTTCAGCGGCAGCTCACGCACCTCGAAGCCCGGCACGAGCATCTGCACGAGCGGCGGATCTTTGACCGGCACGAGCGGCTTGCCGATGGCCAGCACAGGCGCAGCCGCGAAAAGCGCGGCGTGTTTTTCCCGCAGGTATCCGGTGATCTGCGCACTCTCCGCATCGGTGAGAGCGCGATCGAAGAGCAACACTTCCGCGATGTCGCCATCCAGAAAGCGCTGCACGGAAGGTGTGCCGCCGAGCGAGGTGAAGCGCGCGCCGAGCGTGCATTGATCCATCCGGATTGTCCCAGCCGCCCGGTCGCGCGAGCCCTGCGATGTGCCATCGAGAATAGCGCGGACGCTGCCTTTGCCCGCCCCGACGTGCAGCGCCAGCACGTGAAACCCGCCAAACGGTGCTCCAGTGGCGAGCAGATTGCGCTCGCCGGAAAACCCGGCGCCCTCCGCGTTCAGCGCGCTGAAGCCGGGCGTCGCGCCTCCACCGAGATCGAGGTTGAAGCCGCTGGTGTAGTCGTTCGTGCCGGTGCGCGCGGCGGAGAAAAAGGCGCGGAACCCGCCGGCATTCGAGCGCGGTGCCGCCACGACGAAGAGCGTCGCTTCCCCAAACTCCGCACGCAGATTTGCGGCGGCGAGAAAGTCGTCATTTCCATCGAAGCGAACGAACGCTCCAGAGGAGCTGGAGTGGAAGATTGGGCGGTTTGGCTCCGCCGGCTGCGAGAGGTCGCGCGCCTGACCCGAGGCGTCTGGCCATTGGTCCACGGGCGCACCTTGCGCGAACGCGCCGAGGTTTTGAGCAGCGCGGCCGGCATTGAGCTTCCCAGCATCCAGCCAGAGCGCGAGGTGCTCGCGGAGCGGCAGGGCCGCATCCGCCCAAGGCTCCGGCGCAGGTGCGGCGAGAAGATGGGAAGCAAAGGCGAGCGTGAAAAGAACGGGGAGAACGCGGGGAGATCGCACCGGGCAGACTTATCAAACGACGCGTGACTTGGCTAGGCGCAGACAGTGCGTTGCCCAGGATGACAGCTTCGGAGCAAGGGCGTTGGCGTGCCGCGGCGCTACAGCGCGCGCACTTCGATCCACGTCTCGGCAGCGCTGCCGCTGGCATCGCGCACGGTGATGCAGTGCCGGCCTTCGCGGAGCTGCACGCGCGGGCGGGCGTCGTCCGCCTTGCACGGCAGCGACGTGCAAGACCACGTCACCGCTCCCGCCCCTTCCGCGCGTAGCGCTATCCACTGGGTCTCCGCAGGCAGATCGGGATCGAGGAAATAAATCGCGCCCGGAGCGGGCTGCGCGATGTGCAGAGGCGTCGCGGCATTCGCACACGAGACCAGCTCGCCCAGCGTATTTTGCGGCGACGCGAGCCACGGCGCATACTGCGAACCGAGCGCCACGCGGCCGGTCGCATCGTAGTCGGCAGCGATCTCATCTGGCGGCAGCCAGAGGCACTTTTCCGTGACTGCGCCGGGACGGTCCGCAGGCACGCGGTGGCCGGTGAGTGGGTGGACGCTTGCTTCCAAAATGCCGGCGGGCCGCGGGAAGTCTGAGGTGCCGCGAGTTGCGCGCAGATGCGTCATCACCTCGTGCATCACGGGTGCGGCGCCCGTTACGCCGGTGATGCCGCGCATGGGCGAGTTGTCCGCATTTCCGACCCACACGCCGACCGTCCACTCCGGCGTGCAGCCGAGCGCCCAGTTGTCGCGGTAATCGGAGCTGGTGCCCGTCTTACACGCCACGGGGAAGTCGAAGGCGAGGAAGGAATCTGTGCCGAAGGAGGCGGCGCGCGCAGTATTGTCGGCGAGCATGTCAGCGACGAGGAACGTGGCGCGTGCGTCGCAGCTGTGGCGGCCTTCGCGAGCAGCGGCCGGCTCGTGCGCGAGCAGGCGATACGGGCGGTGGATGCCGAGCCGGCCGATCGTCGTGAAGGCGCTGGCGAGCTCCAGCAGCCGCACTTCGCCATTCCCGAGCGTGAGGCCGAGTCCGTAAAAATCCGCGGGGTGATCGAGCGTGGAAATCCCGAGCGCCCGCAGCCTTTGCGCCAGCGCTTCCGGGCCGCCCGCGAGTTCCAGCACGCGGATGGCACCGATGTTCAGCGAATTGCCGAGCGCGAAGCGGAGCGATACTGGGCCGTAAAAGCGGTGGTTGTAGTTGTTTGGCCGATACAGGCCGTCGGGCGTCGGCCAGTCGGTCGGCACATCGGCGACGACGGAGCAGGGATTCGCGCCGCGCTCCAGCGCGAGCAGATAGGTGAACGGCTTCACCGCAGAGCCGGGCGAGCGGACGCTCCACGCGCCATTTACACCGCCCGTGCCGGGCTGGAAGTCGTCGTCGGAACCGGCGAGCGCGAGCACATCGCCGGTGGCGTTGTCGATCACCACGGCAGCGGCGCTCGTGGCGTGCTTGTCGGCGATTTTGCGAATCTGATCGCGCAGGCTGCGCTCGACGAATCGCGTGAGCGGAAGGTCGAGCGTGGTGCGCACCGGCCCGCCCTCCGGCGGCACGAGGCCACGCCTGCTGAGCAGCAGATCGACGAACTGCGGCGCGGCCCATTCGCGGCCCGGCGACGCGAGGCGCAACGGCTCGGCGACCGCACGTGCGTGAGCATCTGCATCAAGGCCGCCGGTCGCGACCATCCGCGCGAGCACCCACTGCTGGCGGGCTCGCGCCGCGTCGAGATGCGCGTGCGGATTGAGCCGGCTCGGCGCGCGCGGGAGCCCCGCGAGGAACGCCGCTTCCGCCGCGCTGAGGTCGGAGGGCGGCTTGGAAAAGTAGTGCCGGCTCGCCGCGCCAATGCCGGTCTGGAGATCGCCGTAATCGAGCCGGTTGAGATATTCCGCGAGGATGCACTCCTTGCTCCACGCGCGCTCGACGCGCAGTGCCAGCCACATTTCCGCGAGCTTGCGCCGCACGGGGCGTGGGCCGGGCGAGGCGAGTTTCACGAGCTGCTGCGTGATGGTGGAAGCGCCCGAACCCGGCTCGCCCTTTCGGACAGCGGAAGCGATCGCCCGCGCCAGCGCGAAAGGATCAACGCCAGGATGTTTGAAAAACCGCTGATCCTCCGCGGCGATCGTGGCGGAGAGCAAATGCGGGGATACGTCGCGCAGCTCGCAGCGCCGGGCAAAGCGCCGCTCATTCACCAGCAGTGTGCGCAGCGGGCGCCCTTCGCGGTCGAGAAACTCGGTGCTGGAAATGGTGCCCGCCGCGAGCGCAGCAGGCAGCGGAGTGAGGCGCAGCGCGACCTCCACGGCGAGTGCGGCAGCCGCCACGGCAAGCGCCGCGCGGCGGAGAAGGAGGCGCGCTTTCACTTCGCCTCCAGCTTCGCCGTCTCGCCGAGCCCGAAGCGCTCGGGGCGATACATCTCCTCCACCTTCGGCGCGCCGGCGGTGACCGCTCCGGCGGAGCGCACCCGGGCGAGGTAGCTGAAGGTGAACGCGCCCGCCGGCAGGTGATCGCAAAAGTAGAGCACGCGGTCTTTGCGCATTTCTCGATGGTCGGCAGCCCAGTCGCGCGCGAGCCCTTCGCCCCCCGCGACGACACGGCTTTGGAAGGCGGGATTTACGCCTTCCAGAATCGCCGGAAGCGGATCGTCGATCGCCACGAAATGCCCGGGCCGCGGCGTCTCGACGCGGAGTGACACGAGCACGCGGTCGCCCACTTTCAGATCCGTCGCATCGGCGAAAGAGCCGTCGTCCGCGAGCTTCCGATACGCGCGCGACACCGCGTAGCCGCGGTCTTGCCGCGGCTGTGCGGCGACGGGCGGGCGCACGATCCAGCGCGTCTCGCCGAAGAGCGCGCCCTTCGCGGGATTGCGCGCGGCAAGGCTTTCCAGCGGCTCCTGCGGCGAGGTGGAAAAGGCGCGCGTCGTCGCGGGCTTCCCGCTGGACAGCGAGAACGGCAGCTCTAGCCCGCGCACCACGAGCGCTCCACCGGTTGCCGGCTTCGCGCCGCGCTCAGTCGCGGCGTAGGTGCGCGACAGCGCGAGCAGCGCCCACGCGTTTCCCTGCGTCGTTCCCCAGTGCCCATTCGCGCGAAAGCTGAGCAGCTCTTTCACCAGCCGCGCGACTTCCGCATTTTTCGGCTCGTGCCGGCTCCATGCGAGCAGCTGGATCGCCCGTTCGCGCGCCGGTCCGCCAAACCACGAAAAGGCCTCCGGCGCAGGGACGCGCGGGCTCAGCAGCTCATCGACCATCTTCGGCGGACCCGCGGCCTCAATCACTGCGAGCGCGAGGAAGCCGCGCGATTCGGAGGAAAGCTCGCGGCGTCGCCGGAAGAGCTCTTCGTGATACGCAGGCTCCGCGCGGCCAGCGGCGGCGAGCGCCCAGAGCGAGAGGGCGCACTCGCCCAGCGCACCTTCATCATGGATTGCGGAAAAGGCGTGCGCAGGCGGTGCCGCGCGGTCCTCCGCAGGCGAGCCGCTGCGCACGCTTTTCGCGGGCTCTGCGCGCGTTGCCTCTGTCTCACGCAGGCGTTCGCTCAGAAACTTGAGCAGCGCCTCGACCCGCGGCGGCACCTTCGCAGTGCCCGCAGCGTCACCGGGATGCGCCGGGAGTTTTTGCAAAAGCGAGCACGCCAGCGCAGCATAGGCGGAGATGAACGGCGACGGCTCCCTTCCGCCTGGCCACATCGCAATGCCGCCGTCCTCCGTCTGCATGGTGAAGAGCCGGTCCAGCCCTTTGTCGATCGCGTCGCGCACGGCGGCATCGCTCTTGCCGAGGTCGGGCATCACGGGGCGCAGATCGTTCCATACGAGCCACGGGATCAGCGAAGAAACCGTCTGCTCCGCGCAGCCGTAGGGATACGTGAGCAGGCGGTCTGCGCTTTCGCGGAGCGAGGCGAGGCGCGTGTTGGATACTGTAACCGTGGCGGTTCCAGTTCCTTCGAGGACCTGCGGATTCACGCCTGCAAGCAAATCGCCCCCCGCACTGAGGTCGGAAAGATACGTCTCGCGCAGGATGGGAGCGGGCGAGCCGACGGCGATGGCGGAGACCGCGCGATCATCAAACGTCTGGCCGCCGGATTCCAGATGCGCGGACCACGTCCACTGCGCGTCGCCTGGCGCGCGGAGATGCACGGGGAAATCCACGGCGCGCGCTTCGCCGTGACGCAGGTCGAGCTTCGCGCGCAGCGTGCCGGCGTCGCCGGTCGCAGGTTCGGCGGTGGCGTCGAGCGCGAACGTTACTTCCACTGCGCCGTCCACGCCGGTGTCATTGCGGACCACTGCGCGCGCGACGAGCGTGTCGCCGGCATTTGCGATCTGCCCGAGCGCTGGCAGCAGCATGAGCGGCTGGCGAATCGCGAACGCGGATTCGCCTGAGCCAAACGCATCTGTCGCCGCATGCACCACCGCCACGAGGCGGTAGCGCGTGAGCGCATCCGGCGCGCGGAACTTCGCCCGCGCGATGCCGTCGTGCCCCGTGCGCAGCTTTGGCAGCCAGCACGCCGTGCCGGGCAAATCGCGCCGCAGCTTCACGCCCGGTCCTTCCGATCCGCCGCCGCCGATGAGGTAGCCTTTGTTTTCAAAGTCCAGCGCCGCGGGATCCTCCGACATGAGCTGAAAAAGCGTGAGGCCCGTGCGGACAGCGAGCGGGAAAGGCGCGCCGAAGATCGCGCCCGGCATGGGCCGCTCGTAGCCCGTGAGCGCGAGCACGCCGTCGTCCACAGCGAAGAAGGTGACTTCGGCATCCGCCACCGGCGCGCCGGCATCGTTGCGCACGCGGATTTCCGCTTCTACTTCCTCGCCCGGCTGCACTTCTTTTCGCACCGGCGCGACCTCCACCGCGAGCCGCGTCGCGGGGTCGCTCACGGTCAGCATCGCCGCGCCGTAGCGATACTCCGGCACCTTGAACTTCCGCGTGCTCGCGTCGCGCCCGCGGATGAGCATCAGCGACACAAACACGTTTGGCGCATCGTCCTTCGTGAGCGGGATTTCGATGGCAGGCGCGTTGCCTTCCAGTCGCACCCGCAGCGTGCGGAGGATGCGCTGGTCGCGCTCGACCGTGACGATTGCCTCGCCCGCAACCGGCGTCTTGATGAGCAGCCGCGCAGTGTCGCCGGGGCGGTATTCCGGCTTGTCGGGAATGAGATCGACCTGCTGCGCGCTCCGGTAGTCCCACGCGGTTTCATCCGGGCCGGAGACGTAGAGGGAAAGCGCGCTGGAGACCGGGCGACCCGATCCATCCTTGGTCGAAACGCGCAGCTCGTAGTCGCCCGTCGGCCCGCCGGGGAAGCTGACTGAAACGCCGTCGCGCACTTCCCAGCCGCCCGCCCCGCGCACCGGCAGCAGCGTGCGGCCCGTGGCCTTGCCCGCGGGTTCTTCGATCTCTTCCGAGCGGAAGGAGATCGCATTACCGGCGCCCTGCACGCGCACCGTCTCGTGGCGGATGCGGATGAGCTCGGCGCTGAATTCCACCGGGTCGGGCATTGGCTTTCCGTCTGCCCGCACCGCGACGACGCGCGCCGCAAACGCCTCGCCAGCGCCGAACACGCGCCCCTCCGGCCAGGCCAGGCCGAGATAGAAGTCGGAAGCGTCGCGCGTGAAGGTGCGCGTGTCGGAGACGGTCTGCTGGTTCAGGTCGGTGACTTCGACCGTCAGTGCGCCGCTGCTCGGCGCGTCCTTTGGCGCGGGGAGCTGCGGGGTGATCGCAAAGCCGTTCGAACCATCCAGCGCGCCCCCGCCGCGGAGCGTCAGCGTCTTGCCCGCAGCACCGCGCGCAGCGTCGAAGGACCAGTCGTCGAAGCCCTCCGGCGCGAAGAGCTTGCGGGAGTAAAGCAGCGACCACTTCGCCGTCGCCTTGGTGAGCGGCGCGCCGAAGAAATACTTCGCGCCGACCTGCGCGCGGACAGGCTCTTGCGGCGCGAGCCGCGTGGGCATTGCGACCTCCAGCTCGAAGGCATTTGGCTGAAAGTCGGTGACCTGGAAGGAGCAGGAAAAGCCGCGCTGCCAGCGGGTGTTTCCCGCGCCGGGGAATTCGACGTTCAGCGTGTGGCTGCCGGTGACCGCTGTGCCGAGCGTAAACTCGGTATCGAATGCGCCGTGCTCATCAGTGCGCACCGGGAAGTCCTCGGTTTCATCGCCGCGCGGTCCGCGCAGTTTCAGCGTGGCGTCGAACCCGGCAGCGAGCGCCAGGCCAGTCGCGGTGACGCGCCGGACGACTCCTTTCACGCGCACTCTTTCGCCGGGCTGGTAGAGCGGGCGATCCGTGAAAATGAGCGCGCGGAGGTCCACGGCGGCTGCTTCGAGGGTGGACGGTTCCCACGGCGGGGTTTCCAGCGGGAGCTTGAAGGCAGCCATCGGCAGGTCGGTGCCTCCCGTCCCAAGGGGCAGCGCGTGCGCGTCGTCGCCTTGGGAAACGACCAGCCACGCGGGGGCGGCCGCAGCGTCGAGCGGAAGCAGCGCGGTGCCCGTCGCATCGGCGGTGCCGCGACGTTGCTCGGCGAAGTGCTCGTCCAGCAGCACGGCGTGCGCGCCTTCCGCGGGCTGGCCATCGGCCATTGAGAAGACCGTGAGCCGCAGCCCTTCCGCGGTCTTTTTCCAAAGCACGCCGAGGTCAGTGAGCTGCACCAGCGCCTGCGCGGCGGGCCAATTCCCGCCAAGCTCCGTGAGCGGCTCGCCCTCGACCGTCAGGAAGACCGCGCCCGCCAGTTTCGGACCGAGGATTTCGCTCCAGTCGAGCGCGGTCTGCTGACGCGCGTCGAGTGCTCCGGCCGGCAGCTCGATCACTCGGTCGTGGATGATTTTTCCGCGGATGAGGTTTGCCGCGAGCGGCTGGAAGGGCTCGTCCGGCTCGTTGGTCTCGCCGGGCTCACGCTCATATTTTTTGAACGCCTCCAGCGTGCGCGCGGCGTCCGCCGATGCGACGAGCCGCGCGACCACGTGAAGCGCACGGAGATTCACCGAGCGCACTTCGAACTTCCGCTCGCCGCTCCGAATCTGGTGTCCGGTGATCTGCGGCAGATAGAGCCGCGGCGCGATCGGCGCGAAGCGGAACGGATGCGTGAGATCGCCGGTGATCAGCTGCCCCATGCCGGAAAGAAGCTGCGGATCGATGAGCAGACGATATTCGCGGTCGCGCTCAAAATCGCCCAGCAGCGTGAGCGTTTCGCCGCCGCCCTCGAAGTGGAGATTCGGCACCGCGGGCTCGACTCGCAGGAACTTTCCCGCCGCCTCGCCATCGGCGTCCGGTGCGACTTCGTGGGAAAACTCGACCGCCACGCTCCGTCCGGAATTGATGTAGCTCGTGGGCGTGAGCTTCGTGACGGTGAATGGCTTGACCGTGCCGATGGGAAGGATCAGCGCGCCGCCGCCGAGGCGATGTCCGCCGACGCTCGCGCGCAGGCCGGGCTGCATTTCCAGCCGCCACGCGCCGCCGACGGTGAGCGGCTCGGCGGGCGTGATGACGAGGCCGTTGCGGATGGGCGGGAGCTTGGAAATGTCGGCACTGCCGTCACCCTCCGCGGCCCCGTCGGAATCTTCCGCGGTGTCCGCACCAGGCTTCGCCGGGCCCGCTTTTGCGAGCTCCCAGCGCCGCTGCCAGTCCTCCTGCTCGGGTTGCAACTCGAGGTAATCGCGGCGCGTGGCGTAGCGCACTTTTGCAGCGGTCGTGCGGCCGAGGGAGTTGGAAAAGCGGAAGAGCTTTTCGGCGCCTGCGAGGTCCACCGCCAGATTGAAAGCGATGGCGGCGGTTGGCATCGCGATGACGCTGCCTGGATCTCCGCCCGTCCCGTCGCGAACAAAGGTGTGCGTGAACGGCGGCGTTTGCAGCTTCGCGCGGAAGTCCCCCGCGAGCCCCTTGCCATCGGCGGCTTTCACCCCGGGCCGCAACGCAACGGAAAACTGCGCGGAAAGCGGCCAGGCATTTTCCGGCACGAAGACGCCGCTGGAACGCGACAGCCACGTGAAGCTCCCCGCCACCGGCGGCTCGATCGCCACCGGCATTTCCTTTGCGATGACGCCAACGTCATCGCGTGAAACCATCGGCCGCGCGAAGCGGAACTCCAGAGTGCTAGCGGGCTGAAGGAACGGTGCGTCCGCGATCAGCTCGGCGGGTGGAGGCTCCGCGGCGCGGAGCGACAGCGCTGCAGAAAGGGCGAGCGCAAAGCATGTTCCCAAGAACCGCGCACACAGGAAGTTCATTTGCGCGATGATAGCGAGTCGGAGCTGAAAGACGAGCGCGCGAATGCGGAGCCTCGATATAGCGGATCGTCCGCAGGTGCCGGTCACTCATCCAGTCGTTCTGCCACGATCCGTCGCAAGTAACCCGGGACAACAGTGGTGCGTGCTCCGCGCCCCATCGTGTCGTCATCCTAAAAGTGCGAGCGCATTTTTCAGACTACTCCCAATCACAATCGCAAGAAGCGCGATGCTAATTAGAAGGCCGGACGCAAAGAAACTCCCGTTACTGGCTTCATTGAACGCGCGCTGCACAAGCTGCTGCGAGCGTTGAGCAGCGTGGTAACGTGCTTGCAAAATCGGATCCTCCGGGGAGTTTTGGAGCGATTCTAAAGCAGCGTTTGCTTCGCGCGTAGCCGGGACCACGCATCTCAGCGTAATACCCTCAGGAAATGCGAGAGCGAAACCGCCGAAGGTAAAGCCCAGCGCGACGATCAATCGGCATACGATGAGAGCTCGTTTGACAGCTCGCATCGTTGCGACATTCGGATGCGGAGGAGCTTTCACCACTGGATCACCGAACTTGCCCACGTCAGGCCGCCGCCGAACACGACGAGCAGGATGTAGTCGCCTTCCTTCATCCGGCCGGTGCGGTTGGCTTCATCCAAAGCAATCGCCACCGCCGCGGCGCTCGTGTTTCCAAAGCGATCGAGGTTCACCATGAAACGTTCGATGGGAAGTTTCATGCGGTCGGCGATGGCTTCGATGATCCGCATGTTCGCCTGGTGCGGGATGATGCAGGCGAGGTCGGCAGTGGTGAGGCCGGCCTGCTCCAGCGCAGTATTTGCCGCGGCGAGCATCGCATTCACGGCCTGCTTGTAGGTCTCCTTGCCGTTCATCTTGATGGCGTTGAGCCGCTGATCGACGTTGTCTTTCGTGATCGGAAACCGGCAGCCACCGCCGGGAATGTAGAGGACATCCGAGAAGCTGCCGTCGCTGCCCATGTGCGTGGAAATGACGCCGTGCGAGCCGCCACGGTGGCGCAGGATTGCCGCGCCCGCGCCGTCGCCGAAGAGCACGCACGTGTTGCGATCGGTCCAGTCCACGATGCTCGAAAGCTTTTCCGCGCCGATGACGAGGATCGTGTTGTAGGTGTGCGAGTTGATGAACTGTTGCGCGATTTCCATCGCGTAGAGGAAGCCCGAGCAGGCGGCGCTCACATCGAAACAGGCGGCGCGCTTCGCCCCGATTTTTTGCTGCACAAAGCACGCGGTGGACGGGAAAAACATGTCCGGCGTGACGGTTGCCAGAATGATGAGATCGATCTCGTCCGCAGAAATGTCGGCGTCGCTCATCGCGGCGAGCGCGGCCTTTGCCGCGAGGTCGCTGGTGTGCTCGTCGGCAGCGGCGATGCGGCGTTCCTTGATCCCGGTGCGGGTCTGGATCCACTCGTCGCTGGTTTCCACCAGCTTTTCGAGCTCCGCGTTGCTGAGGACACGCTCGGGCACATAGGACCCGGTGCCAATGATGGAAACGGTGCGCTTAGGCGGGGTCTGGCGCGGGCGCGGCTGAGGAGGTGTGCTCATGATGGTAGCGCTGCACGGCTTCAATGATGTGCGGATTGAGGCGATGGGTGATCGCCTCGCACGCAGCCCGGATGGCGTTCTTGATGGCCACGGGCGAAGAGCCGCCGTGGGCGATGATGCAAATCCCATTCACGCCAAGCAAGGGCGAGCCGCCGACTTCGTCCGAGCTGGTTTTCGTCTTGATGACGCGCAACGCGGGCTTCACGAGCATGCCGCCGAGCTTCACGAGCAGGCTCCCTTTGAGGACTTCGTTGCGCACCCAGGCGAAGATGGCGTGAGCAATCGCTTCGCTGGTTTTCAGGACCACGTTGCCGGTGAAACCGTCGCACACGACGACTTCGACTGGGTTCTCAAAGAGGTCGTGCCCTTCCACGTTGCCGCGGAAATTGAGCCCGCTTTTCTTGATCAGATCAAAAGCTTCGGTGGTGAGTTCGTCGCCTTTGCCTTCCTCCGTGCCGATGGACATGAGGCCGATGGTCGGGTCGGGATAACCGAGGACGTGCTTCGAATAGACCCAGCCCATGATCGCGTTTTGCACGAGGTTCTCCGGCTTTGGGTCCGGGTTCGCGCCGGCGTCGATGAGCACGAAGCGATTGGTTTCCGTGGGCATGATGCTCGCGATGGCCGGCCGATCGATCCCGGGCAAGGTGCGCAGTTTGATGAGCGCGGCGGTGACTGCCGCGCCTGTGTTTCCAGCACTGACGATCGCGTCGGCCTCGGCCTTCTTTACAAGATCCACGCCGCGCGAGATGGAGGAATCCTTCTTGCGGCGCACGGCGTCGAGGCCGCTGTCGTGCATGTCCACGACTTGAGTGGAATGAACGATGGAGATGCGCGGGTCCCGGAGACCTTGCCTGGCGAGCTCGGCTTCGATCTTGGCGGTGTCGCCAACGAGAATGAGCTTTTTGATGCCTGGGAACTCGCGCAGCGCGAGCGCGGCACCGGCGATGTTTTGCTGCGGGGCGTGGTCGCCGCCCATCGCGTCGAGGGCGATTTTCATGGGCGAAAAGGAGTCGGGAATCGGAAGAGCGGAGTCAAGTGTGACGGGTGGTGATGGAATGCGTCGGAGGGATAGAGCGGGTGGTTTCTAAAACGCAGAGACGCAGAGAAGAAGGAGGTCGCGGAGATCAGAGGCGGAGGAGAGGAATGGTTAGTCGCGGAGGTCGGGCCGCAACTTCAGCTTGTCGATGGTGGTGAGCTGCTCCTTGGCTTTCAAATCCACGATCACCGTTCCCGTCACGGCGAGGTCTGCCCGCAGATCGGTCGAGAGCCACACGCCTTTCTCGATGAAAGGCACCAACGGCTGCCGCACAAACCTCAAGCCGCGCAGGCATTATCTGTGGCAAAGCGTCTCTCTGTAAGCTGTCTCAATCAACCTCGGCCCGACCGACGCATCTGAATCGCACCGTCGAAGATCGGCTTGGAAATCTCATCCTCGTGCATGGCTTCCCGGTTCAATTCACTGCTCCGGGGCCTCCTTCTTCTCTGCGTCTCTGCGTTCAAAGAAAACTCACTGCCCGCTGCGCGCAGCGACATCGCCGCGCGCAACGCACACCTCCAGAAACGCAACAGCCGCCCGCGCGTCGAGCGGGGCGGCTGGAAAAGCGGGGAAGACGAATGGACCGGAGCTACACCGCTTCGATCGTCAGCACCTGGCGGCCGCGATAGTAGCCGCAACTCGGGCAGGCGATGTGCGGACGCACCGCGCTGGAGCACTGCGGGCAGCGACCGAGCTGCGGAGCATGCCAGCGGTTGGCAGCCTTGCGCGTGCGCAGGCGCATTTTGGACATTTTTCTCTTCGGGACTCCCATGGCGTGTAGATCGGTGCGGTTATTGGTTGAGCTTGAGTTGGTCCAGCGCGGCCCACACTTCTTCGCGTTCAGCAGCGGGATCTTCGGACGCCTCAGTGACCGCGGGTTGAAACGCGCCGGGGCAGACCTTTTCGCCGCTCCAGTCGCAGTGCGGGTGAGCCGGAAGGGCGAGGAGAATGTCCTCACGCACCGGCTCTGTCAAGTCCACGGTCTCCGTCCCGGTGAGCTCGACCTGCGTCGCGAAATCCGGCACTTCGATCGCTTGGATGAAGTGCTCCAGGCAAGTCACGCACTGGAGCTGCATGTCCACGCCGATTTCTCCGGTCGCAAAAAGGCCGCCGCCGCTCAGGCCGACATCCAGCGCCCAGCGAACCGGGCTGACCGGCTGCACATCGGGCTCGTGCAGATCGAGCATCGTGTTCGGGTCTTCGCCTTCGAAGCGCTTGCCTTCGTCCGGGATTTGCAGGATGTGGATTTTCATGGCGTTCCTCTCGCGGAATGATGGTTCGGAGTTTGGAGATTGGTGGAAACCACCGCCGCACCGGAGTGCGACGGCGGGCAATATCCACTATCGAATCCCGGGCTTCAACCGCTCTCGCAAGGCGTGAGCGACGGCCAGCGGAACAAAGGCGTCGATGTTTCCACCGAGCCGCGCGATTTCTTTCACGATGCGCGATGAAAGGTAGGTCCACTCTTCGCGGGGCATCAGAAAGATCGTCTCGATGTTCGGGTCGAGCTTGCGGTTCATCAGCGCCATCTGGAACTCGAACTCAAAGTCTGAAACGGCGCGCAGTCCGCGAACGACGGCGCACGCGCCTTCCGCGCGAGCGAAGTTCACGAGCAATCCCTCCAGCCGTGCCACGCGCACATTTGCCATTGCGCCTGCCGTTTTGGAGAGAAGCTCCATGCGCTCCTCCGTGGCGAAGAGCCCGGTCTTTTGCTCGTTGGTGGCGACCGCCACGATCACTTCATCGAAGAGATTTGCGGCGCGCCCGAGCACATCGAGGTGGCCGTTGGTGACGGGGTCAAAGCTGCCCGGATAGATGGCGCGTCTCACGCGGGAGGATGTGCCAGAGGCGGAGCGGGGGAGGGAAGGGGGAAGTTGACGAGACTTCCCTGAACCCGCTGCATCTCCCCCCACTCACTCGCACAAATCAGCTCGGCAACCTCGCCGCCCTTCAGCGTCGCTGGACCTGCATCACGGGACACGAACCGAACTTGTTCCCTTTGTTGAAACGTCGCTCCGGCGTTCCTGTCGATGCGCGAGTCCAGCGGCTGTCGAAGCAGCGTCGATCAGAAGTTAATCTCGAAGGGAGCCACGTCCGTGCCGTCCTTATAGAAGCCTGCCGCTTGCAAGCCGTCCTGCAACACGACTCCATTAAACGTGACGGGGTGCCCCGTCCCGGGATGGATGAAGCTGCCGCTGACACGACCATCGAGCAGATTGAACGTGACCGTGACGGCATCGGGGGAAGGCTCACCTTCGACGGAAGCGATGTTGGCGGCGGATAGGGTCAGCTCGCGCACAATGGATTCTGCAGTCAACGCGCGATCCTCATCCAGAATGTAAGTGGTGATGTCGATCGCTCCGATGCCGTTGCTACCGAGGAAGAGGCTTTCACCAACGGCTGGCGGGACAAAGCGCTCGCCGGTCGCTTCCAGCGAAACCTGGCTGAACTCAGTCTCACCGCTCGCGGCATCTTTTTCCTCGAAGTTCCAATATAGGACCGCTTCGACGGTCGGCTTCGGTGTCCCCGCCGCGATCGAGATGACGCCGGTGACCACTCCGCCATCCACTGGGAGGCGGACGAGCACGTCACCCGCCTGGCTCAACTCACCGCCGAAGGTGAACGGAGCGCCATTTGGGAGTGCCCCGGTGAGGGTCACGGTTCCCGGCTTGCTGACCTTCGCCGTCGCATAGCCTCGCGGGAGCGCAATGCCGCGGTCATCCGCCAGATCTGCGGTTTCCAGCAGCAGCGTGTAGTTCCCGACCAGCTCATCCCGGACGGTGGCACCGCCCGGCTTCCAGAAACTGCGGAACCCGGTGGCGTCGGTCTCGAAAACCGGATCTTCAGGATCGGCGTCGTAACCAACCACCGTGCCGCTGACCGCAGGATCGGCAGGATCGGCAGGATCGACCGTGATTTCCACCGCTAGATTCAGATGCGGCCTGGCGGCGACCAGCAGACGCAGAACGCCACTTGCGCTTAACTGGCCAGCAAAAGGAATCGCACCCGTGCTGCCGCCGAGAAAGATCTTGCCGCTGACCGAGCCCTGCCCGGGCGTGACATTGAATTCTAGGTTGCCGATCGAATCGAGCGAGACCGCATCGTCGCCCGCGCCAAACTGAAGGGCGTAGCTGCCGGCCAACGCCGGATACGGGTTGGTGACAAAAAGCGCCGCCAGGTTCACGTCGCCGATATCCGGCAGCACAAACGTGAAGCTCGCGCCTGCGACCTCCGCAGCCTCCACATCGCCACTCCACGAGCCGAAAACCCAGTCTCCCGGAGCTGGGACTGCCTCCAGGCGATAAGTCGCACCTGCTTCCAAGGTGAGCGGCGACCCGGACGCGAAATTGCTTACGAGCTCCTCGGAACCTCCCGCAGGGCGTATGTGGTGCAAGGTGAGCGTTCCCGAGCCTTTCTGCGTCACCGTGAGCGTGGCCAGTTTCACGACGGTGGCGGTCCGCACTGTCGGCAGCGAAAGCAGTCCATCATGGTCGATCGCTTGAAACTCGAACCGGTGCGGCCCCGCTTCGAGCGGCCCGGTTTCAAAGCTCCACTCACCCTTTTTGAGGTTCTCGCTCGCCTCAAAGGTCGCATCTTCCGGGTCTTCGCCATCGACCCGCACCAGCACGCCGACTAGCTCCTTGTCGTCTCGGGCGGTGCCGGCAAAGACGATCTCATCCAGCCCATTCTCCAGCCGCACATCTTTCTTCGCGGATTCGACTTTGATCGTCGGCCGCACATTGTCGGCGGTGCCGGTGATGGAGTGGCTGCCTTTGAGGAAGGTTTCGTCGCGTTTGGTGATCTCGCGGAACTGCTCGTTGCCGTGGACTTTGATCGCTTCCCACTCTTTGAACGCCCGTGGTTCGTCACTGTCAGGATTGCCGGAAATCTCGACGGCGGCACTTGTCACATCGTTGATTTTGCCGTGCTCATCCGCTGAATCGAGCGGATACACCGTCGTGGCGTCAGGATCCTCGGCAGCAACCTTGCCGATGATGGTCACTGCGTCGGGGGTCCACTTCAACGTCACCGTCCCGGTGGGTGTGAATTCATCCTCCGGCAGTAGTGTGAATACCGCTTCCCGTTTTGATTGATTGATCGCCGCGTCTCCGAACACACCCTCGAAGCTGTAATCCCCGATTGTAATCGAGAGGACGTCCTCCTCGCCGATGTCCTCCATCGTCGCTCCCGGAGTGAGCGGCAGCTTGATCGTGAAGGTGTTGCGCCACGATCCAGCTTGGACAAACACAGCGTCGGCGCCTTTTCCCTGCTTTTCCGCGTTGCGCTTCAAGGTCTCAGTAACCGTCAAAGACGGTGCAATCTCAGCGAATGCTGAAGCCATCGAAAGGACGGTCGCAAGCGCAACGAGAAGGCGCGACCGGAAACCGGCAGAACGAGATGAGAGTAGGTTCTTCATTGAAGGAGCAAGGTGAACAAACGACGTTGCACGAGCCGGCCGCACCACTGCCCGCTTGCGAACGCAAGAGCGGGCGACCGAAACGCTGGGCTCGCGTGTAGCGGGCACGTGTTTCCGATGTCAAGGTGTGTTTTACAATATTTCCTAGTCACAAATGCCGGCCGCATTCGCGCGAGGTTGCGCGATGCTTCGTGCTCTGGCAGCGCGAGCTTGTCTGCTCCGAGGACAAGGGGGAATGGATGCTGGCGGTCCGCTCAGAAGGTCGTGTCGCCGGTCACGTGATTCAACCTGCTCCAATCCCAAACAGGCTCGCTTTGAATTCGATCGCGGGGCTTGAAAATGCATAAGCACCGAACACAAACTTCCGCGAGACACGCCATTTGATTGATCGACAACAATCTCTCGTCCGCCACTTGCCGCGTCACGGTAAGTGAGTTGAGTGGTCCGTTTAGAGGCCAGAAAGATACGCTCGTAACGTGCCTGTAACATTGCCTTGCGCGGATGCTTGTCAGCACTACCGTCCCGCACTCCCCCTGTGTTTACTCGTAATCTCTCCCGCTGTGCGCTTTGCGCGATTTGGTTCCTTTTCTCCGCTGCACTCGCTGGCGCGAACCCGGTCATTTCCGAGTTCATGGCCGACAACGGGTCCACGATCGCTGATGAGGACGGTGCGTTTTCGGATTGGATCGAACTCCACAATCCCACAGCCGCTTCGATCGACCTGACGGATTGGTATCTCACCGACAGCGCGACGCAGCTCACCAAGTGGCGCTTCCCTGCCGGTGTGTCGCTGAGTCCGGGCCAGTTCCTAGTCGTGTGGGCTTCGGCGAAGAACAAGCGGGTGGCCAGCCAGCCGCTGCACACGAACTTCTCACTGGCGGCGGGCGGCGAATATCTCGCGCTGGTCCGTCCGGACGGCGTCACCGTGCAGCACGAATTTGCGCCGGCATATCCCGCGCAGGATGCGAACCGCTCTTACGGCTTGAGCTTCAGCGGCAGCACGCTGGTAGGGCAGGGGGCGGCGGCACGTTATCTCGTGCCACCGAATGCAGGACTCGGCGCTACGTGGACCGCGACCGCGTTTAACCACAACGCATGGCTGAGCGGCATGACGGGGCTCGGCTTTGGCATCGAAGTGCCGGGTATGACGGTTCGCCAGGTGCGCAAGGTGTCGGGCGCGATTTCCACTCTCGCAGAAACAGACCGCGTGCTCGCGCTCCCGACAGGGAACTCGGAAATCGGGGCGGAGGCGACGGTGATTGCGAACGGACTAAACTACCTTGGGGAAGGTGGGGATGGACATTACAGCGGCAATGCTGCGCTGCCGTTTTTTGGCGACTCGTATTGCATCAAGGCTACCGGCACCATCCGGATTCCCACGGCAGGCGCATGGACTTTTGGGGTCAATTCGGACGATGGCGCGCGCATCAAGATCGACGGGCAAACGGTGATGATCGACGACACCGGCCACGGAGCGCTGGACCATTTCGGGACAGTGGCAAACCTATCGGCAGGACTGCACAGCTTTGAAGTGGTCTTCTTTGAAGGAGGTGGCGGCGATGAATTGGAGTTCTTTGCCGCACCCGGCACTTTCACGACCTGGAGCGCGGTTTTCAAGCTCGTGGGCGACACGGCGAACGGGGGTCTGGCGGTCACAACGCTGCCGCTTGCGTCTGGGGTGACTGGCTCGGTGATCGGGACGAATATCGAGAACGCGATGCGCAACGTGAATGCGTCGGTCTACGTCCGGCTTCCATTCACGGCAAGCAACACTGCGGGCTTCAACACGCTGTCGTTGAAAATGCGCTACAACGACGGATTTGTTGCTTACCTGAACGGGACGGAGATCGCGCGCCGCAATGCGCCTGCCACGGCGGCTTACAACTCTGCTGCGTCCGCCACGCGCACCACGGCTGAGTCGCTTGCCACTGAAGCAATCAACGTCACCTCATTCCTGCCTCAAGTCGTCGCGGGCGCGAACGTGCTTGCGATTCAAGGGCTGAACGTCACGGCGGCAGACACCAATTTTCTGGTTCTGCCGGAGTTGGTCGCGGGTGGCTTGCTAGGCGGAGGGCCGGTCTTCTTCACCTCCGCGACCCCGGGCGCGGTGAACTCGGGCGCATCGTCGCAGGGCAGAGTGCTAGACACGCAATTCAGCGTGAAGCGCGGCTTCTTCTCCGCGCCTTTCCAGGTGACGATCACCACGCCGACAGCCGGCGCTGAAATCCGCTACACTCTGGATGGTTCTGAACCTTCAGCGACGACTGGGACGGTTTATGCAGGGCCGATCACCATCAGCAAAACCACCATTCTTCGGGCTGCCGGGTTTAAGTCGGGGTGGGATCCGACGGATGTCGATACCCAGAGCTACTTCTTCCTAGATGATGTGCTGACGCAATACGCAAGCGGCGTTGCCCCAGCGGGTTGGCCGACTGGCTCCGTGAATGGCCAAGTATTCGATTACGGCATGGACCCGGACATTGTGAACAGCGCCAACCCGCAGGTTGGCGGCATGGCGACAGTGAAAGCGGCGCTCGCGGCGATTCCGACGGTCTCGATTGTCACGAGCCTGCCGAACCTCGTGAATCCCAGCACAGGAATCTATACGCATCCTGGCAGTCGCGGTTTCGCATGGGAGCGGCCCTGTTCGGTTGAGCTGATCGGTGACGCTGCCGGTGGGTTCCAAGTGAACTGCGGAATCCGCATCCGTGGTGGATATTCCCGCAGCACGGACAATCCAAAGCACGGTTTCCATCTCTACTTCCGGTCGGATTACGGCACGTCGAAGCTGAAGTATCCACTCTTCGGGCGGGAAGGTGCGAGCGAGTTTGATCAAATCGATCTGCGCACGACGGAGAACTATTCGTGGGCGTTCAGCGCAGATGGAAACCAGACATTTCTGCGCGAAGAAGGCTCGCGGGATGCGCAGCTCGCGATGGGCCAGCTCGGCTCCCACTGCCGCTACTATCATCTCTATCTGAATGGCGTTTATTGGGGCCTTTACGATACCGACGAGCGCACCGAAGCAGCATTCGCGGCAAGTTATCTTGGCGGCGACAAGGAGGAGTATGATGCAGTGAAATGCGAGCAGGACTCCGGTTACACTATCGGTGCCACGGATGGGGATCTCAATGCCTGGACCGATCTCTGGACCAAGGCCCGCGCGCATTCTTCCAGCCCGACCAACACGAACTACTTCAAAATGCAGGGTCGCGCAGCAGATGGAGTAACTCCGACTGCCGACCCGGTGCTGCTCGATGTGGATAACCTCATCGACTACAACCTGCTTACCTTCTGGAGTGGCAACGAGGACGGCGCAGTCTCCTCATTCCTAGGCAATGATACGGCCAACAACTGGTTTGGCTCTCGTCGCCGCAACGGCACGCGTGGCTTCAACTTCTTTGCCCACGATTTCGAGCATTCCTACGGTTTGCCGGGAGGCGGAGTGGCGGTCGATCGCACCGGCCCCTTTTCTGATGCGAACGGGCATCGCAACTTGCTCGCCTACAGCAATCCGTATTTCCTCCACCTCGATCTCACCGGAAACTTGGAATACCGCACGCGTTTCGGAGATCGCGTCCACAAGCATCTCTTCAACGGCGGGGCGCTTTCCATCAGCAAGTCCACCGCTCTGACGAACGCGCGAGCGGCGACGGTGGACACAGTGATCGCCGCGGAATCTGCCCGCTGGGGCGATGCTAAAACGGCCTCTCCACTCACGCGCCTTACGTGGCAGAACGCCAAAAGCAGCGTGCTGAATTTCATTTCGCAACGGCCGACCTACCTTCTCCCGCAACTCCGGACCGACGGATTGTATCCGACCGTGGACGCCCCGGGACTGCAGCAGTTTGGAGGTTACATCGCGAGCACGCAGGAGGTGATCGTTTCCGCCGGAGCTGGCACTGTCTATTACACTACGGACGGCACCGACCCGCGGCTGCTCGGCGGCGGCTTGAATCCGAATGCGCGTGTCCACACGCCAGGGCTTATCACCGAGACGCTTGTTCCACTTGGCAGCACCTGGCGCTATCTGGCGGACGGCTCGAACCAAGGCACCGCGTGGCGTGCGCAGGCATTCAATGATTCAGCGTGGCCCAGCGGTGCGGCGGAGC
>CAXSDZ010000036.1:26462-27777 GCA_964235505.1 uncultured Chthoniobacteraceae bacterium | reverse complement strand
CGCGGTTTCAGAGTTTTCAAGATGCGCGTCGTCATCGGCACACCGAGGTCCGAGCGGATCAGCGCTTCCTCCAGCTCATCCCAATCGACAGGGCGTCCGGTGAACTTTTGCAGGATCGATTTGAAAAAGCCGAAAGCCATGGGAAGCGTGCCGTTGGGAACACTGAAAAAAACTGCCGCGGGTCAGCGTCCACCCGTCCGCCACGTCGCCTCACGGGCGGGGCGGGGAAGCTCGGAGCGCAGCCGGTCGAGGATGCCATTCACAAAGCGCCCGGACTCCTCTCCGCCATACTTCTTCGCGATCTCGATCGCTTCATTGATCGCGACGACGGGCGGCACTTCCTCCACGTGCAGCATCTCGTAGATCGCCACGCGCAGGATATTGCGATCCACGGCCGCGATGCGGTTGAGCTGATAATTCGCCGCGTATTTCTGGATGCGCGCATCGATGTCGGCGAGATGCGCGCTCACCCCGGCAACGATCTGCTCCGCAAAAACGCGTGTCTTCGGCACCGTCGGCTGGGCCTGCGGACCGGTGCGCAGCTCCCAGAACTGGTCGGTCGAAGCATTCATCTCGCGACTGTTCAGATCGAGCTGAAAGAGAAATTGCACGGCCGCTTCCCGGCCTTCGCGTCTGGATCCCATGCGGTAAAAAAACTAGCGGACGTCTGGGGCGACAACCACCGGCAGAGTGGATTTTCTCAAAGAAATCGCGCGGTCGGAAAGTAAGAATCGTGTCATGGCGAAAAGCGCGCAGGCATGAAGGTTCGCGCCTGGTTTGTCCAGCGCGCTCGCAGCTCGGTGTGGTCCCCATCTGGAAATCAGGAAGCCGGGAAAGAGCGGTCGCGCAGGGAGCCGCATCCTGGTTTTCTGGTTTCTTAATTCAAATCAGAACACTGCCCGCAGCTCTGGGGCAGCCTTGGGGCAGCCGACGTGAGGAGGCTCGATTACCCCTGTTGATAGCGGCAGGAAACAGAGCCTCCTCAAGTCGGCTGCCCCGCGCATTCACAGCAGGTGGCCCATCTTGGTGCGCTTCGTTTCCAGGTAGCGTTCGTTGTGCGGGTTGGCGGCGGTTTTGATCGGCACCACTTCCACGATCTCCAGACCGTAGCCTTCCAAGCCGATCACCTTTTTCGGATTGTTCGTGAGAAAGCGCATCTTTCGCACTCCGAGATCGTGCAGGATTTGCGCGCCGAGCCCGTAGTCGCGCAGCTCCGGCGGGAAGCCGAGCTTGAGGTTCGCCTCCACGGTATCGAGTCCCTCTTCCTGCAATTTGTAGGCGTGGATTTTCGCCGGCAGGCCGATGCCGCGGCCTT
>CAXSDZ010000036.1:24420-26452 GCA_964235505.1 uncultured Chthoniobacteraceae bacterium | reverse complement strand
CGAGACGGCGCCGGCCGCCGTGCTCGGCTTCTATGCCGCGGCCTTCCTGCTGGCGCATGTAAAGCAGCACGCCGCTGCCCGCTTCCTCGATCTGTCGCAGCGCGGTCTGGAGCTGCGTGCCGCAATCGCAGCGCCGCGAGCCGAAGACATCGCCGGTGAGACATTCGCTGTGGACGCGCACGAGCGTGGTCTGCGCTTCTGCGATCGTTCCCTTCACGAGCGCGAGGTGATGCGCGCCGTCGATCAGCGACCGATACATGTGCAGATCGAAGTCGCCGTAGTCGGTTGGCAGCTTGATGACCTGCTCGAGCTCCACGAGCTTTTCGCGCGAGCGGCGATGCGCGATGAGGTCGGCGATGGAGCACATCTTCAACCCGTGCCGCGCCTTGAAGTCCACAAGCTGCGGCAGCCGCGCCATGGTCCCGTCGGCGTTGAGGATGTCGCAAAGCACGCCCGCCGGCTGCAAGCCCGCGAGGCGCGCGAGATCCACGCTCGCCTCGGTGTGGCCCGCGCGCCGCAGCACGCCGCCGGGCTTTGCGCGCAGCGGGAAGACGTGGCCCGGCTGCACGAGATCGGTCGGGCGCGCCTGCGGATCGGCCAGCACCTGGATGGTCCGCGCACGATCCGGCGCGCTGATGCCTGTCGTGACGCCTTTCGAGGCATCCGCATCGACCGACACGGTGAAGTCCGTGCGGTAGCTTTCGCGGTTCTCCAGCACCATGCGCTGCAAGCCGAGCGCCGTCGCGCGCTCCTCCGTGATCGGCACGCAGATGAGGCCGCGCCCGTGCGTGGCCATGAAGTTCACCGCCTCGGCAGTCACCTTTTCCGCCGCCATCACGAGGTCGCCTTCATTTTCCCGGTCGGCATCGTCGGTCACCACGATCATGCGCCCGGCGCGGATGTCGTGGAGGACATCGTCGATCGGGTCGAACTGCGGCGCGGAAGTCATGCGGGTGAAGGTCGGAGGTCGGGTGGAAAAGTTCAAGGCGATGGCGCGTAGCGGGAGGCGATGCGGGGTGCGGGAGCCCCGAATGGGGCGCGCTATCCCAGCCCAGGGCAACGCCCTGGGTTTGCGTGCAAAACGGAATCAGCCCTGAAGGGGCGAAACAAAATCGGCGCGGCACGCGGCAAGTTTCGCCCCTTCAGGGCTGATCCATTCACGGGCAAATACCCAGGGCGATGCCCTGGGCTGGGATAGCGCGCCCCGTTCGGAGCTTCCGCCCTCCGTATCGCCTCCCGCCTCCCGCCTCCCGCCAAATCGTCAAATCGCACATTCGTCATTCGTCATTCGTCATTCGCCATCCCACTCCCCACCACCGCATCCGGCCGATACATGTCCGCGTTGCTCGCCTCGAACTCCGCTTTCAAATGCACGCGGAGGCGGGCGAGATCGATCAGCTCCCAGCGCACGAAACGGATCGCGCCGTCCGCGCCGCGCTCGTGCTCGATGCCGACGATCACGTGATGCGCGTCGTCCGTCACCTTGTTCGTTTCCCGCTTTGGCTCGAAGTAAAACGTGCGGAAGGAACTCGCTCGATTCGCCTTTGCGTAGAGCTTCGGGTCGAGATAGCAGACGCGGCCGGAGGCGTGATCGAGGAGCCGCAGGTCGGGATAGCCGGAGCGCTGCCGGCCGCCGGCTGCGGTGCGCGGAATGTCGCAGCCAAAGCCCGGGACTGCGGCGAGCTGGCGGCGCAGCGCGTCTTCAAAGTGGCTGCTCATTTCGTTCACCCGCCGGATGCCGCGCACCGGGCTTTCAGCGCCGTTCATGCGGGCAAGCACCGCATCCAGCGCGGCGCCGACGCCGGCGAGAATGCGTGCCGTATCGGCATCCGCCCGATCGATCGGGAGGACGCGTTTGCCGGAAGTCGCGGCGATCACATCGGCGAAAAGGATGCCGCGCGTGGAGGCCGATTCATCGAGCAGCCACGGGATCAGGCGGTTTGCGAAGTCGGCTTTTTCGTCCGCCCGCGCCGTCGTGAGGAGGCTCGCGCAGCAGATGGCGAGGGCGGCGCAGGACCGGGCGGACGGGAGA
>CAXSDZ010000036.1:13381-24410 GCA_964235505.1 uncultured Chthoniobacteraceae bacterium | reverse complement strand
GCGGGGAAAAGCGCTGACACCCCGCCGCATTTACTCGATCTCGCAACCCGACTCCAGCAGCAGCATCGCCTCGCGCAGCGCACTCTCGGTGCGGGCATGGATGCACAGGAGCGGCTCGCCGCGCTCGACTCGCTCGCCGACTTTCCGAATCGCGGAGCAGCCCACGGCGAAATCGACGGCGTCGCCCGCGCTTGCGCGCCCCGCGCCGAGCAGCACGCACGCACGGCCAATCGCGCCTGCATCCATGCGCGCCACGAGGGGCGATCAGGTCGCGGAGGATCGGCGCGGGATGCACTTCCCGCATGCGCTCCAGCGCGGAGGCATCGCCGCCCTGTGCCTCCACGAGCGCCACCCATTTCGCCCAAGCGGTGCCATCTTCCAGCCACCGCGCCAGCGTCGCGCGCGGCGCGGCGGAGACCTTTTCCGCGAGATCGAGCGTGAGCCGCACGAGATCCTGCGGTCCGCGGCCTTGCAGCGTTTCGACCGCTTCGGCGACTTCCAGCGCATTGCCGGCAGTGCGGCCCAGCGGCTCGTCCATCGGTGAAAGAAGCGCGGAAATTTCGACGCCCATCTCCTCGCCGATCGCCGTGAGCCCAGCGGCGAGCAGCTCCGCATCGGCGCGCGTTTTCATGAAAGCGCCGGAGCCCCATTTCACGTCGAGCACGAGCCGGTCGAGGCTTTCCGCGAGCTTTTTGCTCATGATGCTCGCGATGATGAGCGGGCGCGATGGGACGGTGCCGGTCACGTCGCGCAGAGCGTAGAGCTTCTTGTCGGCGGGGCAGATGTCGGCGGTCTGCCCGATCATGCAGACGCCGATGCGGGCGAGCTGCGCGCGGGCGTGCTCTTCGCTGAGCGCCACTTGGAAGCCCGGGATGCTTTCGAGCTTGTCGAGCGTGCCGCCGGTGATGCCGAGCCCGCGCCCGGAGATCATCGGCACCCAGAGATCGTCGCAGGCCAGCAGCGGCGCGAGCACCAGCGACACCTTGTCGCCGACGCCGCCCGTCGAGTGCTTGTCCACCTTTGGCGGCGAGCACGCGCCCGCTGTGCATCATCGCGCGGGTGAGCGCGCCGGTTTCGGCTGCGGTCATGCCCCGGAAGAGAACCGCCATCGCCCACGCGCTCGCCTGGTATTCCGGCAGCTCTCCCGAGGTGAAGCGGCGGATGAACTCCGAGATTTCCTCCCCGGAATGTTCGCCGCCTTCGCGTTTGTGTTCGATGAAAGCCGGGGCATGCATGCGGTTATAGGTGGCGGCGGGTTTTCATTCGCGGGCTTCCGAGAAACGATGCGCCGATCGGCCAGCGGTGGCGGAGCGCGAAGAATTCGCTGAGGGTCGCGGCCACATCGGCGAAGGTGCGCCGCGTGCCGAGCGGGCCGGCGAGGCCGTCGTGCAGCGCCATCAGCGGCACTTCCTCGCGCGTGTGATCGGTGCCGGGTGCGGTCGGGTCGTTGCCGTGATCGGCGGTGATGATGACGAGGTCGTCTGGCTCGATCCGGGGGAGAAATGCGCCGAGCCACCGGTCGAATTCCACGAGCGCTCGCGCGTAGCCGGCGACATCGCGGCGGTGCCCGAAGAGCATGTCGAAATCGACGAGATTCGCGAAGATCAGCCCGTCTTCGCCGAGCTCCCACGCGCGTTCGATCGCGGCCATCCCTTCCGCGTTGGAAGCGGTGGGACTTGAGCGGGTGATGCCGCTGCCGGCAAAGATGTCGCTGATTTTTCCGATGCCATGCACGAGCAGTCCCGTCTCCGCGATGGCATTCAGCACCGTGCGCGGCGGCACCATGGAGTAGTCGTGCCGCCCGGCGGTGCGGCGAAATGCGCCGGGCTCGCCGTCGAAAGGCCGCGCGATGACGCGCCCGATCTTTCGCCCATCCGCATGCCGCCGCGCGATGCGGCAGATCTCGTGCAGGCGCGCCGGCCCGATCACCGCCTCGTGCGCCGCGATTTGCAGGACGGAATCCGCCGAGGTGTAAAGAATGGGGCTACCAGTGCGAAGATGCTCCGCGCCGAGTTCCTCCAGGATGGTCGTGCCGCTCTGCGCGTAGTTGCCGAT
Organism: uncultured Chthoniobacteraceae bacterium; assembly: GCA_964235505.1. Classification (GTDB taxonomy): domain Bacteria; phylum Verrucomicrobiota; class Verrucomicrobiia; order Chthoniobacterales; family Chthoniobacteraceae; genus CAXSDZ01. The sequence goes on along the minus strand of CAXSDZ010000036.1, from coordinate 22,355 downwards.
GAACTCGACTCCCGCGTCGCGCTCGATCGCGCGGACGAGATCGGCCGGGAACTGCGCAAACGTCGGAAAGGCATGCTCCAGCGCGACGCCCGCGATTTCCCAGTGCCCGGTCGTCGTGTCCTTGCCTTGCGACCGCTCGCGCATGCGGCCCCAGCAGCCGATCGTGCCCTGTGAGCGCGGATCGAAGACGTCGCCGCTGACGATCTTCCACAGGCCGAGCGACCACAGGGCCGGAAGGTCGAGGCCGGGCTGCGCGGCGAAAAGGTGGCCGAGCGTATCGGCGCCCACGTCGCCAAATGCCGCGGCATCCGGCGCATGGCCGCAGCCGACGCTGTCGAGGACGAGAAGGAGGGCGCGCATTTAGAGAATGACGAATGGCGAAGGACGGAATGCCGGAGCAAGGAGGAAGCGCCAATGCCAAAGCAGCGCCGCCGCGTGCACCCTTCGCGCATTCGTCATTCGTCTTTCACGATTTCCCCGTGCTAGCTTCCGCGCGTGACCCATTCCGAACCTGTTTTCATTGCCGGACATCGAGGGCTCGCGGGCAGCGCCATCGCGCGCGAGCTGCAAGCGCATGGCTACTCGCGCATCGTCACCCGCACGCGCGCGGAACTCGACCTGCGGGACCGCGACGCGGTGCGCGGGTTCTTTGCGGAAGAGCGGCCGGCGCTCGTGGTGGTCGCCGCGGCGCGCGTCGGCGGGATCAAGGCGAACCGCGATTTTCCCGTCGAGTTCCTGCTCGAAAACCTGAAGGTGCAGAACAACCTCATCGAGTCGGCGCACGACTTCGCCGTGCGCAAGCTGCTGTTTCTTGGCAGCTCGTGCATCTACCCGAAGTTCGCGCCGCAGCCGATCCCGGAGTCCGCTCTGCTGACCGGCGCGCTGGAGCCGACCAACGACGCCTACGCCATTGCCAAGATCGCGGGCATCCGCCTTTGCCAGGCCTATGCACAGCAGCACCGCGACAACTTCCTTTCCGCGATGCCGACGAATCTCTATGGCCCGGGCGACAACTTCGACCTGGAGAACTCGCACGTGCTTCCCGCGCTGCTGCGCAAAATCCACGAGGCGAAGTCCGCGGGCGCGCGCGAGGTGATGGTGTGGGGCACCGGGACGCCGCGGCGCGAGTTTCTGCACGTGGATGATCTCGCCGGCGCATGCCGCTTTCTGCTGGAAAACTACGACTCGCCGGAGATCGTGAATGTCGGCTGCGGCGAAGACGTTTCCATCCGCGAGCTGGCGGAGTTGATCTGCGAAGTCGTCGGCTTCGAGGGCGAGCTGGTGTTCGATGCCACGAAGCCGGACGGCACGCCACGAAAGCTGCTCGATGTTTCGCGGCTCCAGGCGCTCGGGTGGCGCCCGCGCATCGGGCTGCACGAGGGGATCGCGCGCACTTACGACTGGTATCGCGACGTGGGCCATCCGTAGGCTTCACGCCCATGGCAAGCGGCACGGCGGAACTCTCCAACCCTCCACCAGCCACCGCCGGAGATCGCGCCCCGGCGGCGGCCGATCTCGATTCGCTGCGGGTGCTGGCGCGCGTCTCGCCGGTGGCGATCTTCCGCGCGGATCGGGAAGGCCGCTGCACATACGTGAACCAGCGCTGGTGCGAGATGACCGGGCGCGCCGCGGCGGAAGTGCTGGGCGACGGTTGGCACAACGTGCTGCACCCGGAGGACCGCGTCACGGTGTGCGAGCAATGGCAGCGCATGGTCGCTGAAGACGCGCTTTTCCAGTGCGAATACCGCTATCTTCCCCCGGCAGGCGGCGCGATCTGGGTCTTCGGGCAGGCGACGGCAGAGCGCGACGCGAGCGGCGAAGTCCTCGGCTACATCGGTGCCGCGACGGACATCTCGGGCATGCGCAGCGTGCGAGCGGGGCTCGAAGATGGCATGCGCCAACGCGCCGCGCAGCTCGTGCAGATGGAGCGCATCGTGCACTGCTCCGGCGAAGCGATCGTTTCGTCGGACTTCGCCGGCACGATCGTGAGCTGGAACCGCGCGGCGGAGCGCATCTTCGGCTTTTCGGCGGCGGAAATGATCGGCAGCACGACCTACCCGCTCACCCCGGCGCACTTGATGGACGAGGCCGCGGAGCTGAAGCGCCGGCTGCGCGCGGGCGAGCAGATCGAGGATTGGGAAACCGTGCGCCGGACCCGCGGCGGGCGCCTGGTAGAGGTGTCGCTTTCCGGGTTCCCGCTGCGCGATAGAGATGGCGAGGTCGTCGGCACCTGCGCGATCGTGCGCGACATCACGCCGCGCAAGAAGGCAGAGCATCAGCTCCGGCAGCTTTCGTGGCGGCTCATGCAGATGCAGGACGAGGAGCGGCGCCGGATCGCGCGCGAGCTGCACGATACCACGGCACAAACGGTCGCCGCGCTGGAGATCAATCTTTCCGTGCTGGAGCAAGCGTGGCACGTGCTCCCCGAGCCCAAACGCGCCCGGCTGCTCGCCGACAGTCTGGGCCTTTCCGAGCAGGCCACGCGCGAGCTGCGGACCACGTCTTACCTGCTGCACCCGCCGCTGCTCGCGGAGGGCGGGCTAGGCTGCGCGCTCCAGTGGTATGTGGAAGGCTTTGCCGCGCGCAGCGGGATCGCGATGGATCTGGAGTTCGACCCCGCGGTCCGGCGGCTGCCGCCCGAAACTGAGACGACGATCTTCCGCGTGGTGCAGGAAAGCTTGTCGAATGTGCACCGGCATTCCCAAAGCCCGAGCGCGCGCATCTCGCTCACGCAGGACGCACGGTGGGTGACGCTGGAAATCGCGGATCAAGGCCGCGGCCTGCCGGCGATGGCGGGCGAGTCGCTGAGCGTGGGAATCTGCGGCATGCGCGAGCGGCTCGCGCAGCTCGGCGGCGCGCTGGAGGTTGACTCGGATGGGAACGGGACCAAAGTCGTGGCGCGTTTCCCCGCGGCTTATGAAGACACCGAAAGTTCGCACGCGAATCCTGCTGGTCGATGATCATGAAGTCGTGCGGTGCGGGCTGCGGGCGCTGTTGGAACTGAGGCCTGATTTTGAAGTCTGCGGCGAAGCGGCGGACGGCGCGGAAGGGGTGCGGCAGGCTGTGGCGCTCATGCCGGATGTCGTTGTTTTGGACATCTCGATGCCGGAGATGGATGGGCTGGAAGCGGCGCGCCGCATCGTGGGCCAGGTGCCCGGCGCGGAGGTGCTGATGCTTTCCATGCACGACTCGGAACAGACCGTGTGCGCGGTCGGCGCGGCAGGTGCGCGTGGCTACATGCTGAAAAGCGACGCCGGGCGCGAGCTCGTCGCGGCGGTGGACTCGGTGCGGGAAGGGCGGCCTTACTTTTCCCTCCGGCTCGGGCAGGAAAAGCCGCTGCCGAACGCAGTGATTGCTCGGGCCGAACGCGACAAAGGCGAGATTACGCCGCGTGAGCTGCAGGTCACGCGGCTGCTGGCGGAAGGCAAAAGCAACAAGGAAGCGGCGTCGTTGCTCGGCATCAGCGTGAAGACGGTGGAAACCCACCGGGCGCGGGTGATGCGGAAGCTCGGTCTCACGTCCTTCGCGGAACTGGTGCGCTGGGCGATCCGAAATCGCTACATCGCAGCGTAGGACCTCTTCGTTTTTTTTTATCTTCATCCCTCTCCCGGACTGCCGGGCGATGAAGATGAGGATGAAGAAAAAGACGACGAAGGAAAATGCAGAATCCTACGGGCAGGCTCTACGCCGCGTGATGGCACGCGGCGGCACCGAAGAACTTCGCGAGCACCAGCTCTGTCCCTTGTCGCTTCAGGTTGTAATCCACCTCATTGAATGCCTTGCGAATGAGGTGAATCCCGAGCCCACCAGGCTGGACGAGGTCGAGCGGGCGGCCTCGCAAACAGGTCGGGTCCGTTTGTGATCCGAAGTCGCGCACCCGGAACCGCACGCCGCTCGCCACCTGCTCGCAGACGAGGCAGATCAGCCGGTTTGGCTCGTGATTGTAGGCGTAGCGAATGACGTTCGTGCAGGCTTCATCAAGACCGAGCACCATCAAGTCCTTTTCTGTTTCACTGAAGCTCTGTCCCTTCAAAAACTGCCGCACGAATTCGCGCACCAGAGCAAGATTTGCGGGGTGGCTGGCGAACTCGATTTCGCGCTTCATTTCCAAACAATCGATGCGGGAGGGGCTCCCTTCCAGCGGTTCGACGGCGAATTTCACAGGGGAAAGAATTGCAGGTTTTGTGCCGCCATAAGGGAGGAGACGCGGGGATTTTAACGGAACCCAAACACGAGGGCTGTGAGGTCATCGTGGGGTTCGGCGTTGCCCCGATGCTGTAATTCGCCGGAGTTGAGCGCGTCAATCACATCGCTCGCGGAGCCGAACCGGTGCCCGAGCAAACCCGCGACTCCCGCGCGGTCGAGCAGGCAATCGCCCGGGCTGAAACACTCGGTCAGCCCATCGGTAAAGAGCACGAGCCACTCGCCCGCGGCGAGCGTCACGCTTTCGCAATGGCAGGCAAGCTCGGGGAGAATCCCGAGCGGCGGCGACCCGCCGAGGGGCACATCGGCGGCGCGCCCTTCCACCAACACGCGAAAAGGCGCGCAATGTCCGGCATTGGCGATCTCCACGCGCCGTTCCCCCACGACGATCCGCCCGACAAGCGCGGTGATGAACATGCCGCGAATGGCGTGGCTGGAGAGCATTGCATTCCAGCGCGCCAGCGCAACATCCGGCGCGATGCCGGGCTGGATGATGAGCCGCAAAATCGAAAGCGCCTGCGCCATCAGCAGCGCCGCCGGGATGCCTTTGCCGGAGACATCGCCGATCACAAAATAAAGCTCATCCGGCCCTGTCTCGACCACGTCGTAAAAGTCGCCGCCGACATTCCGCGCGGGCCGGTAGGCAGCGGCAAAGCTCATCTCGCGGCGCTGCGGCAAGGTCTGTGGCAGGAAGCTCGTTTGAATCTCACGCGCAAAGGCGAACTCCTGCGCGACGCGGTCCTGCTCGCGCTGCCGCTCCACGGTGCGCAGCTTTTCGATCGCGGTGGCCGCGAGATTTCCATAGGCCTGAAACACTTCGAGGTCCGCTTCCTCAAAGGCCGCGCGCGCGCCGGGGTTGAGCATTTGCAGCACGCCGATCGAGGCCTCGTCGCGCAGCAACGGCACGCACAGGATGGAGCGGGTGTGAAAGCCGGTCTGCCGATCGACTTCGGCGTAAAAGCGCGGGTCCGAATACGCATCCGCCACGAGCAGCGGCACTCCTTCCTGAAACACCCAGCCGGCGATGCCGCGGCCCGGCGGCACCACGATTTTCTGCCCGTCCGTTTTGCAGCGTCCCTGGACGGCTGCGAGCTCCAGTTCGCCCGCCGAGTTCACGAGGAAAAGCGAGGCCGCCTCGACGTTCAGCACGCGCCGCCCGACATCCAGAATCGCCGGCAGAAGCTGCGCGCTTTCGGTGATGCCGTTAATCAACGCGCTCACTTCCACCAGACCTTTGTAGAGCGAAAGCTGGCGCGCAAGCGTGACGGCATCGGGAGACATGCAGGGGGAAGTATCGATCGAAACGGGGAAAGGAGGGAAGACGGAAGAGAATCGGATTGCGGCTGCGTGGTGCGGGAGCGGGATTAGGCGTTAGGCGTTAGGCGTTGAGCGTTGGGCGTTGGGCGTTGGGCGTTGAGCCCCGCGCAGCCGTCACGGCGAACAGGAGGAGGCTCGCTCCTCCACGAAGTGCCGCCCGCATCCGCCGCGCCTTCCCTTTCCGCTCGCGTCCGCTCTTCTCCCATCGCATCGTTCGCCACTTATGAAGGCCACATTTCTTCTTCTGCTCCTCTTCGCAGGAAGCGCCGCGGCAGAGTCGGCGGACACCGCGTATGCCGCACTTCGCGTGGTCGGGAAGCAGCAGGGCGAGTCGCTGCTCAGCCGCGTGGTGGAAGTGCGCGGACGCTTTGGCGCGCCAGAGCCCTCGCAATGGAAGATCGTCGTCACTGAGCCCGGCGCACGGGGCGGATTGCGGGAGTTCGACGTGCAACGCGGACGGGTCATCGGCGAGCGCACGCCGGCCACGCGCGAGGTCGGGCAGCCGATCAATTTGAACCAGCTCAACCTCGACTCCGACGGCGTATTCACCGTCGCAAACCAGGAGGCGCAGAAAGTGCCGTTGCCTTTTGATCGCATCGATTACGTGCTGCGCAGCGGCAATCGCGGCGGAGCGCCGGTGTGGCAGCTCGATCTGCTGGACCGGCGCGACGGGCGCGCCGGCGGGCTCGATGTTTCGGCGGATACGGGAGCAATCCTGCGGCGTGATCTGGAGCGTCCGCGGAGCGCCAGCACGGCGCGCCCGCTCCCTTCGCCGCAGGATTCCGATCGCGCGTATCTCGATGCGCACGACGACGAGCCGCGCGGGCGCGAAGTCTATGACGAAGACGCTCCTCCGCGGCGTCGCAGCGGCGACACAGGTCGCGACGTGGGCGAGTTCTTCGGCCGGGTCGGCAACCGCTTTGAAAAGCGCGGGCGGCAGTTGAAGAACTTCTTCACCGGCAATGGTTTCACCGACGAGCGCGGGCGCGGGCGTTGATCGGACTGGCAGTGCTTCACCGTGCGCCGGATGCGCGCGAAGCACAGAGTTCAACCGGGACCATATCGTGTTCTCCATCATCGCCCTCATCGCCCTCGGCGTCTTGTTGCTGGGCGTGGAAGTCTTCCTGCCGGGCTTGATCGTAGGCGCGTGCGGCCTCCTGGCGCTCGGCGGGGCGGCGGCACTGACCTACTCGCGCTTCGGCACCACAGCGGGCCACGCGCTGGTTTTTTGCCTGCTGCTCGCGGGCGGCGGCTTCTTCTTGTGGTGGCTGCGCTACATTCCGCGGAGCTGGATCGGGCGGCGGTGGACACTCCACGAAACCGTGGCAGGCAAAGCCGAAGCGCCGAACGCCGCACTCCACGATGCCGCGGGCCAGGCGGTCACTGCGCTGCGACCCGCCGGCATTGCCCGACTTGCCGGCCGGCGCGTGGATGTCGTCACGGAAGGCGATCTCGTCGAGGCGGGCGCAGCGGTGCGAGTGGTCCGGGTGGAAGGTTCGCGGGTGGTCGTGCGGCAGGAAGGAGCATGAAGCCAGCGGGCTGCACGTCGCGCTTTCGACGGTCCGACAGCCCCTTCTTTCAAGTCGAACCTGCAAAACCTCCGGCCAGCCGCACCGGTCAACATTGCCCGTTGAACCGCCCTCCGCCGCCCGCTACACACCCGCCATGAACTTCGTTCTCATCGGCATTGTCATCCTCGTCGCGCTCATCGCCATCTTCCTTTTCAAGTTCATCGGCACCTGGGTTCGGGCCTGGGTTTCCGGCGCGCCGGTGCCCATGGGGACGCTCATCGCGATGCGGCTGCGGGGCGTGCCTGTGACGCAGATCGTCGATGCGCGGATCACCGCTGTGAAGGCGGGGCTGCCGATCGCCAGCGATCCGCTGGAAGCGCACTATCTCGCCGGCGGCAATGTGAACCAGGTCATCCTCGCGCTGATCGCTGCGGACAAGGCGCGCATCCCGCTCGACTTCGATCAGGCCCGCGCAATCGACCTCGCCACCAAGGGCACAGGCAAAACGGTGCTCGACGCGGTGAAAACCAGCATCAACCCGCGCGTGATCGATTGCCCAAATCCGGCTTCCGGCAAGACAACGATCGATGGCGTGGCAAAGGACGGCATTGGCGTGAAGGCTAAGGCGCGCGTGACGGTGCGAACGAACCTCGAGAAGTTCGTCGGTGGCGCGACGGAAGAAACCGTCATCGCTCGTGTCGGCGAAGGCATTGTCTCCGCGATCGGCTCGGCGGATTCCTACAAGCTCGTGCTGGAAAATCCCGACCGCATCTCGAAGAACGTGCTCGCGAAGGGGCTAGATAGCGGCACCGCGTTTGAAATCCTATCCATCGACATCGCGGATGTGGATATCGGCGAAAACATTGGCGCGAAGCTGCAGGCCGAGCAGGCCGACGCAGACAAGCGCGTGGCCCAGGCGAAGGCCGAAGTGCGCCGCGCCGCCGCCGTCGCGGAGGAGCAGGAAATGCGGGCGCGCACTCAGGAAATGCGGGCAAAGGTCGTGGAAGCCGAGGCGCTGGTGCCGCAGGCGATGGCCGAGGCATTTCGCTCCGGGAACCTCGGCATCATGGACTACATGCGGATGAAAAACATCGAGGCCGACACCGGCATGCGCGAGTCGATCGCCAGCCCCGACAAACCGCGGCAGGAGCGGCAATGACCGCAACCCTAGCGATCCTCGCGCTGGCGGATGTCGCCCGCGCCGGCTTCGGTGGCGAGGTGCTCATCGTCGGCATCGCGCTGGCGCTCGCGGCTTTCAAATGGCTGGCCGACAAGGCGCGGGAAGCAAACACGCAGCCGCCTCCGATGCCCGGCACGACGGTCCACGAGCGGTCGATCCGGGAGGAGCCGCAGGCCCGCGGCGAGTCCGAAGAAGAGCGGATGCGCAAGTTCATGGAGGCGCTTGGTCTGCCGCCCGAAAGTGCCCGGCCGATCTCCCGCCGCGAGGCGCCGATGACGCTGCGACCCGCCCCGGACCGGCAGGCTCACGAACGCCCGACGCAGATGCGCCCGGTGCCGCCGATCGTCGCGCGGCCGGTCTTCCCCGGTCCGATCTCCACTCGACCGCCGAGGCTGCCGGCTGCACACATCGGCATGCCCAAGCCGCCGCGCCCTCGCTCGCTGGATGAGGCGGACGCTCCGACGCTGCCGGTCTCGCAAATCCATCTTGCGCCGCTGCAAACGCCGGATGTGCCCGAGTTTGAAACGCTGAGTTCCGTCGTGACGGCGATCCCCTTTGAATCGGCGGCCGAGGATGCGGATGCTCCGCCGGCCGCGCTTTCCCCCGCGGCGGAAGCGCGTGCGCTGCTGCGTTCTCCGGGATCGATGCGCTCCGCGGTCGTGCTGCGCGAAATCCTCGGTCCACCTCGGGGCTTGCAAAGCGGATTTGGCACCCCTACTTTCCCCTCCCTCTGAAAGAAGCCGGCGTGGCGAAATGGCAGACG
>CAXSDZ010000036.1:8401-13371 GCA_964235505.1 uncultured Chthoniobacteraceae bacterium | reverse complement strand
ATTAGCTAGACTGTACGCAGAAGCCGAAGTGGCGGAATGGCAGACGCGCTAGACTCAAAATCTGGTATCCGCAAGGGTGTGTGGGTTCGAGTCCCTCCGCCGGCACTTCGGGGAAGTTGCTTGTTGGGAGTGGAGGGTTGATAGCGGCCTGCAACTCCCATGTTTCTCTGCTTTTCGGTCCACCAGCGGTTGCTTCGCAGTGCCGTTCGCGATTGCTGAAGCGCGGCGATCAACCATCCACTTTCAACCTTCAGCCCTTCCCCTTGAACTCCCCCGAGGTTTTCTACCTCCACCTCCAAGGCGAGCAGCGCGGGCCTTACACCGTGCAGCACATCGATCATCTGCTGCACTCGCGGCTGATCGCGGAGGAGACGCTTTTTTGGCGTGAGGGGCTGGAGCAGTGGCAGCCCGTGACCGATCTCGTGCCGCGCCGCCGCGCGCAGAAACGGAGCTGGGCGAAGCCGGCGATTGTTCTCGGGTCAGCGGTGGTTCTGGCCGCGCTGGCGCATGTGTTTGGCCCGACGGCGATGGATGGCTGGCGCGAGGCTGATCAACACGATTTCACGCCGCGCGCCGCCTATTGGCGGGCGCGCGATGCCGTCCGCCAACAGGTGAAATCCGACGGCGGGCTGGCCGCGTTCGCCCCTTCCGAGCAGGCGCGCATGGAGCTAGGCGCGGCGACGGAAGCGGGAACCGGCGACAGCGCCCGCGTGCTGCTGCCGGGCGAGGTCACCGCAGGCGACGGGCAGACGCGGCCCGCGCGGTGGGAAGTGCGGCTGCGCTACGACCGGGAGAAAAAGATGTGGTCGGCGGCGAGCGTCGAGGAAACGCAAAGCAACGGATGAGCGCAGTCCTTGGACAAAAGCTCGCAGCTCTGTGCGCCGTGCTTCTCGTGCTCGGCGTCGGTCCGCAGACGCTGGGGCAGGCGGCAACCGTCGGCGAGGCGGAGGCGCAGAAATGCGAGGAGCGCATCGCCTCCGTGCGGCGCGACACGCTGAACCGCTACGAGGATTCGCTGAGCGAAATGCAGGCCGCTTTTCAAAAGGCGGCCGATCTCGAAGCCGCGCTCGCCGTCCGCGCGGAGCGGCAGCGCATCGCGCAGGACGCCGTGCTTTCCGACGCCGTGCTCGTCCCCGAGCCGAAGGCCTTGCGGGCGCTGCAATCGCAGACGCTCGCGAAGATGCAGGAGCTCATCGCGCAGCTCGTGCAGGACGCGCTGCCGCGGCTCATCGAGCACAAAAAAGCGCTGACGGTCGCGGGCAAACTGGACGAAGCCGTGACCGTGCGCGCGGCGATCGAGCGGCTGCAAAACGCGAACGTGCCGGCCACGCCGCCTGTTGCTGGCGCGGTGATCTCAGCGGACACGCTGCTGCTGGCGTATGCGGGGGATCGCGGGCGCGCGGACAAGACCTATAAAGCGCAGCGGCTGACAGTGCGCGGCGTGCTCGGCGGTTTCCGGCTGGACCCGGCGAATCCGAAGCAGTTCCTCCTGTATCTCGGCGGCAGCGGCAACGCTGGAAACACGTGGGTGCAGTGCGCTTACTCGATTGGCGAATACCGGTTCCGGGAGGAAAAGCAGTTCAACAACACGGTGCTCGTGATCACTCCTTCCGGCAATGAAGCGGGTGCCTTGCGCCTCCAAAAGGGGCAGACGGTCGATGTCCGCGGCATGTGCGAGGGCTGGGATGAAGTGGTGCGCCTCGGGCGCTGCGAGCTGGCGCGGTGAAGGGGTTGAGAATTGAGCGCTGCCGGCCGTGCGTTTCTGCGAGTCGCGCTGATGGTTGGAACTTCCATGCAGCGCGGCGTTCCTTCCGAGGATTACATTCGTTGCGGTGCTTGCAGCCACGCTCACAACCGCCGCGTGCCGAACTCGCGGCGGACGCCACTCGACCCCTCAAAACGTATGCACGAACAGGCCGCTGCGTAGCTTTGGCTCAAACCACGTGCTTTTCGGCGGCATGATCTCGCCCGCATCCGCGATGGCCATCAGTTGCTCCACGGTGGTCGGAAACATCGAAAAGGCGACCGCCGCGCCGCCGCCATCCACTAGGCGTTCCAGCTCGTCCGTGCCGCGGATGCCGCCGATGAAATCGACCCGTTTGCTGGTGCGCGGATCGTCGATGCCAAGGATTGGCGCGAGCAGACGGTCCTGCAAGCCGGTCACATCGAGCTGGGCGATGGGGTCGGAGTGTGCTCCGGGATTCCACACGAGACGGTGCCAGCCGCCATCGAGATACATCCCGATTTCGCCAGGCTGGGACGGGGTGGGCGAGCCTCCCGGCGTGAGCCGGAAGACGGTGCCGACCGCTTTGAGGAACGCTTCCTTGCTCTGGCCGTTCAGATCTTTCACAGCGCGATTGTAAGGCAGAATCCGGAGCTGGCTCGCAGGGAAAAGCACCGCGAGGAACCAGTTGTAATCCTCCGTCCCATTGTGCGCGGAGTTGGCTTCCCGCCGTTCTCGCCCGACCCGCGCCGCGCTCGCCGTGCGGTGATGCCCGTCCGCCACATACGCCACCGGCACCGCTGCAAACGCCGCCGGAAACCGTCCGCCACCCGCCACGCGCCACACGGTGTGCTGCACGCCATCCGGCGCGGTGAAGTCGAAAAGCGGCGCTCGTCCCGTCGTTTCTGCCTCCAGCGCGGCAAGCTCCGCCGTGTCGCGATACGTCAGAAATACCGGACCAGTGTCGGCGCTGAGCGTGCCGATCAGCCGGGTCCGATCGTCCTCTTTATCGCGCCGCGTTTTCTCGTGTTTCTTGATCACGTCGCGCTCGTAATCCTCAATGTGACACACCGCCGCCACGCCCGTTTGCACGTGGCCGCCCATGCGCTGCTGATAGAGATACACGCACGGCTCATCCTCGCGGACAAGAGCACCGGATTCCTGCAACCCGAGAAATGCCGCGCGCGCCTGCGCATAGACCGCGTCGGAATACGGGTCAGTGCCGGGCGGAAGATCGATCTCCGCGCGATCGACGTGGAGCAGCGAACGCGGCGAGCCTTTTGCAAGCACGCGCGCCTCCTCCGTGCTCACCACGTCGTAAGGCACGCATGCCACGTCGCGGACGAGTTCGGGCGTGGGCCGGAGCCCTCGGAAAGCTTTGATGCGGAGCATAAGGGCGGGAGAGTGACGGGCACTCCGAGCCGTTCAAAGTGCAAAGTTGGCGGTGTCACTTCGCTGCGCTTTTCCGCGCCCCGGAGTGCGGCATTGCTCTCGGCGGCGCGGTCTGCTTCAACCTCGTGCTCTCCCATGAAAACCACTGCAATCCTCCTTTCCAGCCTCTTGCTCGGCGCCGGCATCGCCGCCGCGCAAACACCCGCCGCCGCGCCGGATGCCGCGCCGCCCGCACCTGCTGCGGCACAGCAGAAATCCCTCGGCTACAGCGATACCCCCATCATTCCCGGCACCAAATGGCATGTGCATGACGGCGACCGGCCGCAGCCGAAAATCATCACGCCCGGCGAGTTCCCGACTGCGGAGAAAGCCGGCACACCCCCGAGCGATGCGACCGTGCTTTTTGGCGGACAGGATCTTTCCAAATGGAAGTCTGCGAAGAACGGCGGCGACCCGGGTTGGAAGATCGAGAACGGCTATGCGGAGATCAACAAATCTGGCGACATCGTAACCAAGGATGAATTCGGCCCCGACGTGCAGCTCCACGTGGAGTGGTCCGCGCCGACGCCGCCCAAAAACAACGGGCAGGGCCGCGGCAATTCCGGCCTGTTTCTCTTTGGCCGCTATGAAATCCAGGTGCTCGACAGCTACGACAATCCGACCTACCCGGATGGCCAGGCCACCGCCATCTATGCCTACATGCCGCCGCGGGTGAATGCGTCGCTCCCGCCCGGCCAATGGCAGACCTACGACATCATCTTCAATGGTCCGCGCTTCAAAGACGGCAAGCTCGAGCAGCCTGCCTACGCCACGGTGCTCCACAATGGCGTGGTGACCCAAGCGCACACCGCGCTGATCGGCGACACGAATCACCGCTCGGTCGGCACCTACAAGGCCCATCCTGAAAAAGGGCCGATCCGCATCCAAGATCACGGCGATCCGGTGCGCTACCGCTCCATCTGGCTGCGCGAGCTAACTCTGCCCGGCGCGGAAGAGATCGGTGCCGGCCCGCAGATCGGAAAGTAGAAGGGCTGCAACTTTCTTGAGCAAAGGGCGACCGGCAACGGCCGCCCTTTTTTATAGCGCTCATCTGCTGGCAGAGTTCCTACCGGAGCGCCTCTGCCAGCGGGCGGACGAAAGCGGCCACCTTCTCCGCTAGATCGGGGCTCTCCCCGTGCTCGGCGACGCGCTTCACGATGGCGCTGCCGACCACGACAGCGTCCGCCACTCGGGCCACTTCGCGCACTTGCTTTGGCGTGGAAATTCCGAAGCCCACCGCGATCGGCAGCGGGGTCGTGCTGCGGATCATCGCCACCCGCTCGGGCATTGAGGCCGCGATATCCGTGCGCTCGCCGGTGACGCCTTCGCGCGACACATAATACACAAAGCCACTCGCCCCGGTGGTGAGCTGGGCGATGCGCTCCGGCGGCGTGGTCGGCGCAATGAGGCAGATGCGTTTCAGGCCGGTGGACTGGGAAAGCTCGGCGTTCTGCGTGTCTTCGTCCGGCGGGAGATCGAGGATCAGAAGCCCATCCACTCCGGCGGCCTCCGCGTCACGGTGAAACTGCGCGAAGCCGTAGCGGTAGATCGGGTTCATGTAGGTGTAGAGCACGATCGGAATCTGCGACTGGCGCCGCAGGGTGCGAATGCACTCCAGCACTCCACGGGTGGTCGCGCCGGCGGCAAGCGCGCGTGCAGCGGCCATTTGGTTCACGATGCCATCGGCCAGCGGATCGGAAAACGGGACGCCAAGCTCTAGGATGTCCACCCCAGCACCCTCCAGCGCCAGCGCGAGACCTTGGGTGGCGGCGAGCGTCGGATCGTGCGTACCGATGAGCGGCAGCAAGTCGCCCAC
>CAXSDZ010000036.1:0-8391 GCA_964235505.1 uncultured Chthoniobacteraceae bacterium | reverse complement strand
ATAAGGGCTTTGCGGTCCGCGGCGCGCAGCTCCACGAACTTCTGATCGATGCGATTTTGCATGGAGGCGCGATGCTACGCGCCGTCCCGCCCGGCGGCAAACCTCCAGCGCATTCATAACACTCCGCTCTGCTCGCACCTTTGGGAACACGGTTCAGCAGTGAGCGGCAAGGCGGATGCGACCCAACCAGCTTTTCCGCTTCTCACCACCCGTTTGTTGGTTAGCCTGCACCGCTACCATGAACCGCTTTTTTCCTTTCCTGCTTGCCTCTCTCGCACTTGCGTCACTCTCGTGTGAGCGTCATTCCCTCGGTGAGTCGCAAGAGGAGCATGGCACTGGCGCACCCACCGCTGCAACCCAGAGCCGCAGCAGCGACACCGAGCATCGGAGCATGGATACACCACATGCGCCAGAGGGAATGGCGACCAACCCTGCTGGCTCCGGTCCGGTATCGAATCAGGCGGCACGCGAAAGCACGGGTCAGCCTCAACCGCAGGAAGTTCCGCAGTATTTCCCGGAGAAAAAGTAAGGTTGCTGTGCATGCGCGAGCCGCTTCAGCTTGGAAGGTCGCAGCGCCGCCGTTTCAATTTGCAAAGCTTCGTTCACGCCGGGCGTGGGTTGCGGGTGCTCGTGAGCACTCAGCCAAATGCTGGCGTGCATTCGCTTGCCGCAGTGGTGGCTCTTGGGTCGGCGGCGGCATTGCGTTTTTCCGCGTTGGAGTGGGCGGTGCTCATCCTAGCGATCACCGCGGTGTGGGTGGCGGAAGGGCTGAATACTGCGTTGGAGTTTCTGGTGGATCTCATCTCACCGGAATATCATCGGCTTGCCGGCTGGGCCAAAGATGTGGCGGCCGGCGCAGTCCTGCTCGCGTCACTCGGTGCGGTCACAGTCGGCGTGTTGCTGTTCGTCCCGAGGTTGCTCAGTTGGTGGCAGCGCTGATGTCTTGTGGCGCGGCGACGACCTTGCGGGTCAGCAAGCCCAGCAACGCCGGTTTCCACCTCGCTAGCCGGAGGAATGCCGAGGCGATGCGCGGGTGGAGACAGGCGAAGCGCGCAAGCTGATTGATCCACAGCCGTCCGCGATACAGCCGGGCGTGAGTTGCTGCGTAGGAAGGGAGGTCGCCGGCAATGACATGCCGCGCCGCAAGTTCGCCGGAGGCAAGGGCGTAGAAGATGCCTTCGCCGGTGAATGGCTCAACGACCCGCGCTGCATCTCCGACGAGCAGCAAGCCATCATGTGCCGGATGCACCGCCTTGCGACTCAGCGGTGCAATGCTGCGCCATGTCTGATTTTCACCTAGTCCAAAATGCTCGGAGGCCCACCGTTTGACCTCACCCAAATTGGCAGGCCAGCTGACGAGGCATAAGTTTGCCTCTCCATTGCCGACATCTGCCAGGCCGCAGTAACCGCGCGGCAGGAACCGCATCACCACACGTCCCGACGCATTGAGGGGAAGCGGAAAGTGGGTTTGCAATCCCACCCGATCGCGATCGGCGGCGGGGAGGAGATTCAGCAGGCGGGCAACGGTGGAGTTGCGGCCATCTGCCGCGATGAGAACCCGCGCGTGGAAGGTCTCGGCACAGGTTTCGATCTCCCAAACGAATAGTCGCGAGCTACGTCCTGATGACGTGTCAGCCGAACGCTCTTCGCGAGCGACATTCACTACGACGGCGCCTTCACGAATAGTGGCGCCTACCTCCGCCGCGCGTGACAGCAAGAGCTGGTCGAAAACGTTGCGCCGCACCGCGATTTCGCCCGTCATTGCGAGGGGAAGGGGATATGCGACGCTTCGCTCCGCGGTGTCGATGAACTCGACGCACGTCAGCCGAGCCTGTGGAAGTGCTTCTACACGCCGACGGAGCCCGATTCGTTCCAGCACTGGCCAGCAAGACGGGTTCACACAGTCGCCACAGACTTTATCTCGTGGGAAGACGCTTCTTTCCAACACCAGCACTCGCAAACCTGCGAGGGCACAAACCGTGGCGCAAGTAGCACCCGCCGGACCGCCACCTACGATTGCTACGTCATAAGCAAAAGAACTCACACAAACGCCTCCACCACAGCGTCTGCAACGAGCTTTCCACGAGCGGTTAGCAAGAGCTTGCTGCCTTCCGCTCGGAGGAGTCCTTCGGCTTCCAAAGCTGCAACGTCCGCAGCCCAAGGTTCAGCCAAGGCGCGCGAGATTCCGCGATTTGTTCGGAGCGAAAAGGCAATGTGCTCGCTGCGTCGCATATCCGAGGTAAGCGGCTCCACGAATGACTCAGCCGAATTTCCCTCAGCGATTCGCTCACTATAAATTGCGGTGTCTGCGATATTCTGCCACCGGCGCGAGCCGATGGTGGAAAAGGCGCTGGGACCCAGTCCGAGGTAATCCGCGCCGAGCCAATACGCGAGATTATGGAGGCATTCGCGTCCGGGGCGGGCGTAGTTCGAGATCTCATACTGCTCGAACCCGGCACCCGTAATCAGCTCCATCGTCATCTCGAAAAGATCAGCGTCCCAATCGGCATCCTGCGTCAGCTCACCTTTTTCAAAGCGGGCGAAGAACGCGGTGTCTTCTTCATACGTGAGGCAATATGAGGAGATGTGTTCCGGGCGTAGGGCAATGGTCTTCTCTAACGTCGCCCGCCACTGCGCGCGTGTCTGCGTTGGCACCGCAAAGATGAAGTCGAGGTTCACGTTCTCTAAGCCAGCCTCGCGCAGGATCTCGTAGGAGCGTTCCGCCTGCGCACCAGTATGGACGCGGCCGAGCACTTGGAGCAGCCCCTCATCCCACGATTGCACCCCCATAGAAATGCGGTTCACGCCCAAGTTCCGCAGCAGACGCGCCTTTTCCAGCGACACAGTGGCGGGGTTCATTTCCAGCGTCCACTCGCGCAACCCGCTGAGGTCGAGCCGCGCGCGCAGGCCGCTGAGCAGGTAATCGAGCTGCGAGGTGGAAAGCGCGCTGGGCGTCCCACCACCGAAGAAGATCGTCTCCGGCCGCACCTCCATCTCGCGCTGCCGCATGTCCAGTTCAGCGAGCACGGCATCGAGGAAGTGCTGCGTCTTGTTCCGGTCACTGGCTTCTTTGTAAAACGCGCAGTAAGGGCAGACCTTCGGGCAAAAGGGGATGTGAACGTAAAGGTGACGAATGGGTAGCATGAAGTTCAATCCAATGGCGCAATTTTCACTGCGTTCTCGCCGCGCCTGAGCAACTCCCAGTTGGCTTTCAGCTCGCCGCGATGAAGCTCGCCCCAGGCTCGAACAAGCCGTAGTTCACGCGCTGGCAGATAGCCTTGGATCACTTCCAACGTCTCGATCTCGATTTGCGCCACGTCGTCATTGTAACGCGCATGGAAATGCGCCGGAGGATGCTCTCGCGAATACAGCACAATAGTGATGCCATAGAACCGGCTGACTTCAGGCATGGACGGCTTGCTCTTGAAGCTTTGGAAACAGATCCTCGGGTTTGAGGCCGGTTAGCTCCAGATATAGCGCATCTGGGCACATATCGACTTCTTCGTTCCAGACCAGAGCGCCCCAGCGATCGATGCGCACTTTTTCAAACTCTGCATAGTCGTCCCAAGCTTTGAAGAGCGGTTTGCCAACTTCTCCCGCCAGGTCCACGATACCTTCCACGCCGTCGTCGAAGCGAACGAACACGCAATAATTTTCCAGCGCCCGGCATTCAACGATCATTTTCATGGGCGCACGGTAGTTTGCTCGTCGCGATTAGCAAACCCGCCCGCGCTCAGTGCCCCGCCGCCTTTTCCGCGCCGAGCCCGGTCGTGGCGCGGACGTTCAGCTCGGTGAAGCGCGTTTCGGCGGTGGGTTCGTGCTTGAGCAGCGTGCCGCCGATCGCAGCGAGGAAGCCGAGCGGGATGGAAACGATGCCGGGATTCGTCAGTGGGAAGGGCGCGGTTTCCGCGGTGTAGAGGCCATTTTTACTGAGGAGAATCAGCACGATGGAGGAGGTAAGGCCGACCCCGAGCCCGGCCACGGCACCCGTCGTGGTGAAGCGCTTCCAGAAGATCGAAAGCAGGATGACCGGGAAATTTGCCGATGCCGCCACGGAAAAGGCGAGCCCCACGAGCATGGCGGCGTTCACGCTGGGTCCGAGCTTGATCGCCAGCGAGATGCTCGCCGCGCCCACGACAAACGCCGTGATCCGCGCCACGCGAACTTCTTCGCCCGGCTTCGCTTCCCGACCGCGGTGCAGGACGTTCGTCCAGAAATCGTGTGCGAACGAGGTGGAGGCGCTCATCGTGAGGCCGGCGACCACGGCGAGGATCGTGGCGAAGGCGACGGCGCTGATGAAAGCGAAGAAAAGCTCGCCGCCGAGCACTTTGGCGAGGATCGGTGCGACCATGTTGCCATTCGGCGCGCCTTTCAGGTCGAGCGGAATGTCGCTCATCTTCAGCAACGTCGCGGCACCGAAGCCGAAGAACGTGGTGAGCACGTAGAAGACGCCGATGATGCCGGTCGCCCAGACGACGCTGGCGCGGGCGGTCTTGGCATCCGGCACGGTGTAAAAGCGGACGAGGATGTGCGGCAGGCCGGCGGTGCCGAGCACGAGACCCAGCGCGAGCGAGATGAAGTCCCAAGCGCCCCATGGGTTCTTCGCCGTCGCGCCGTAAGCCATGCCTGGATCGAGCAAGTTGACCGGCGGCTTCGTGCCGGCGTAATCGGCATGCGAGACCGCGTCGAAGAACTGCGTGAGGCTATAGCCGTGGCGGCCGAGCACCATCCAGCTCAGGGCAAAGGCGCCAGCCATGAGCAGGATCGCCTTGATGATCTGCACCCAAGTCGTCGCCAGCATGCCGCCAAACACGACATAAACGAGCATCAGCACGCCGACGCCGATCACCGCCGGCGCGAAGCTCACGCCGATCAGCTGCTCGATGATCCCACCCGCGCCGACCATCTGCGCGATCATGTAGAAAGTAGAAACCACCAGAGTGCTCAGCGCCGCCATCGCACGCACCGGCCCCGCCTTCAGTCGATACGCGAGCAGGTCCGCCATCGTGTATTTGCCGGCATTGCGGAGCGGCTCAGCCACGAGAAAGAGCACCGTGAGATACGCCACGAGAAAGCCGACGGAATACATGAACCCGTCGTAGCCCTTGAGGCAGATGATGCCCGAAATGCCGAGAAAGCTCGCCGCGCTCATGTAGTCGCCCGCGACCGCAAAGCCATTCTGCCAGCCTTTGATGGAGCGCCCCGCCGCAAAGTAAGCCGTCGAGCCCGTCGCCTTGCGCGCGGCGAAAAACGTGATGACGAGGGTGATCGCGACGAACCCGAGGAACATCGCGAGGGCGGGGGTCACGTGGAGAGCAGCGAGCATGGGCGAAGGGGAGAAGGAGTGAGCAGTGGTCAGTGCTCAGTTTTCAGTCAGCAGAGAAGCAGGGGCACAGAGCGAGATTGCCAGGAGGCAAGCGGGAGAGGGGAAGTCAGAGCGCTGGCTACTGAGCACTCCTCACTCCTTACTCCCGGCGTGCCGGGCGAGCAGCGCGGCGTTCATCAAATCCCAGCGGCGGGCCACCCGGACGTAGAGCGCGCAGAGCACCCACGTCATTACAAACTGCGACAGCGCAAAGAGATACGCGTAGTTCACCTTGCCCCACACCTGCGTCTTCATGGGCGCAGGAAAAAAGCCGATGAGCACCGGCAGCGACATGTAATAAACGAGGTAGAAAATCGTGGCGGGCAGAATGAAGCGGCGCTTTGCCTGCTTGAGCTCGGCGAAGGCTGGGTCCGCTGCGATGGCTGCCCAATTGTGAGGATCGCCGTCTGCCGCGGCGGTCTCCTCATGCGGCGGTTTCGTGCCGGTGCGACCGAGCGGAGCGATGTCGGTGGGCGCGCCGACTTCGGGCGTGAGGTCGCCGGGTTGCTGGGGTTGCATGCGCGCGGACGCTAGGGATCGCGCTCGCCGGGTGTCGAGCCGAGAGTGGCACGGCAGCGCGGCGGCGCAGGCGTTTTTCACGAACTGCGCACGGTTCTCCGGGGGCCGCTCCACTTGCCGCGATCCGGTTCGCTGCTATTTTGCGCGCCCTTATGCCCGCGCGGTTTTTCGCTCTCATTTTGCTCCTCGTGTCGCTTTCTGGTTTCTCTGCGGCAGCCGAGGCGTCGCACCGGGCGGATCGCATCCTCGTGAAGTTCAAACCGGACTCCGCGCCTGCGGGCGACGCGCGTCCGCATGGGCAGGTGAGCCGGCGTTTTACCGCGCTCGGCATCGAGGTGATCCAGCTCGATGGCACCGCCACGGTGGAGCAGGCGCTGGCCGAGTATCGCGCCGATGCGCGCGTCATCTACGCCGAGCCCGACCGCCTCCGCAAAAAGCACGAACTCGTGCTGAACGACTCCGGCACGCCGGAAGGCGATGCGTGGCACTTGGAAAACGACGGGCGCAAGCTGGGGAAACCCGGCGCTGACATCTCTGCGCGCGCCGCGTGGGAGATCCGCCACGACGCGCCGGACGTCGTCGTCGCCGTGCTCGACACCGGCATCCGCTACACACACGAGGACCTCGCCGCCAATATGTGGCGCAATCCCGGCGAGATCGTGGGCAACGGGATCGATGATGACGGCGACGGCTATATCGACGACGTCTTCGGCTGCAACACGGTGAATAACACCGGCGAGCCGATGGATGACGAAGGCCACGGCACCTTCGTCGCAGGCCTCATCGGCGCAGTCGGCGACAATGCGAAAGGTGTCACCGGCGTCTGCTGGAAGGTGCAGCTCATGGCGGTGAAAGTGCTGACCGCAGCCGGCGGCGGCAGCGATTCGGACATCATCGCGGGCATGGAATACGCGCGGCAGCACGGCGCGCAGATCATCAATGCCAGTCTCGGTGAACTCGGTGGCCCGAGCCTTCCGCTCGGCGATGCGATCACCGCGCTGGAGCAAAGCGGCGTCCTTCTGGTCGTCGCCGCGGGCAACAGCGCGGCGGACAACGATTTCGACCCGGAGCTCACGGAATATCCGGCGACTTACCCGAACAGCAACGTCGTCAGCGTCGCGGCGACCACGCGCAACGACCTGCTCACCACTTTCTCGAACTTCGGCTTCCGCAGCGTCGATCTCGCTGCGCCGGGAGTGGACCTCCCCTCCACTTCGCTGGAAAGCGACACGGCTTATGAAGTCGGCAGCGGCACTTCGTTTTCCGCCCCGCTCGTCGCCGGCGCGCTGGCGCTGGTCCGCGCGGAAATGCCGGCTTCAGCCAGCGCCTCCAGCGTGATCTGGCGCGTGCTGCATTCCTGCGACCCGGTGCCGGGGCTCAGTGGGAAATGCGCCACGGCCGGGCGCCTGAACGTGCGCCGCGCCCTGGACGAGGACGGTCGCGCGCCGGCCCCTGTCAACGACGCCTTCGCGCGCGCTCTGCCGCTCGGCAGCGACATTTTTTTCACCGGCTCCGGCCTGTTGCCAAATACCAGCCTAGAGCCCGGCGAGCCGTTTGCCGGCTCCCGGGAAGCGACACTCTGGTGGCAGTGGACGGCGCCCTACACCGGGACCGTTGTCACTGAAATCTTCACCGACGACGGCAGCGACGCGTCGGTCGCGATTTATCAAGGGCGCACGTTCAGCGACCTGGCTCGTGCCGACGACGGCACCGGCGCGCTGTTTGCCGTCGCCGGGCAGCATTACTTTTTCCAAGTGAGCGGACGGAAATCGATCATCGCGCACGCGGTCTCCTTTCGCGGACGATACGACCTCGCCGCGCCGGATTTCACCGGCTCCACGCTGCTTGGACTGGAAGTTTCCGGCCCCGGCACGGTGCTGCCCGCCCGGCTGCTCGGCACTTCCGTGCAGCGGCGCAATCGCCCGATCACCCTCAAGTCGCGGCCCGCGCCCGGCTACCTGCTTTACGCATGGCTCGATCCGCGCGTGGAGGACGAGGACGCCAGCGTGCTTTCGCGCGCGCCTTCGTTTGTCTTCACGCCGGACCAGGCGCTCGCCGCGATCGTCGCAGTCTTCTATCCAAATCCCTTTTCCGAGCTGCGCGGCCGCTACAATGGACTCGCGACGCCGGCGGATGCTGCCGCGGGCGAGCCGGCGTTTTTCACGCTCGATCTCGGCGCAGGCGGCGCCTTCACCGCGAGCGTGCGGCTGGAAGGGCAGACGTATCGCTTCAAAGGAGTCATGCGCAGCGATCTGCACTTCGCTGGCACCGCGCGGACGGCGCGCGGCGGGTCGGTCACGGTGGATTTCACGCTGGATGACGAGCGGCGGATCACCGGCACGGTGCAGCATTCCGGCAGCACCGGGGAGCGGCAGCTCGTGGCGGAATCCGGCGGGTTTTCGGCGGTGGCAAATCCGGCGTTTGTCGCGGGCGCCTACGCATTGCAGTTGAGCGTTGCCGATCCTGCGCCCGGCGTTCCGACAGGCGCTGGCAGCGGCACCGTGGTT
>CAXSDZ010000035.1:8860-28215 GCA_964235505.1 uncultured Chthoniobacteraceae bacterium | reverse complement strand
AGCGGTGCCGCACCGTCTCAAGCCATTCACGAGCGAGCCGGATCGCATCGTCACCGAGCGTGATCGCGCCGGCCGGAAGTGGCGTGGCATCTTTCAGCGCTGTTGGGTCTTCCGACGCGCGTGTCGCCGGGACGGCGCGCTCCGCCTCGCTTGCAGCGTGCGCGCGCTGGTAGGCCGGCACCCCGATCGCGACCGGCAGCAGCGACACCGCGCAAATCGCCGCGAGCATGCCGGCCGCGATCCACGCCGCGGTGGCCGGTGAGTATGCCGAGCGCGATGGCTGCCCACGGCGTGGCAACGCGGCGCCCCAACGCGCGGCGAGATAAAGCGCCACGGCATCGACCGCCAGCGCGAGCAGCGCGAGGAGGAGATAAATGCGGAGTGGCGCGCTCTGCCCCGGCGGGTTGGGAAAGCTGTTGGCGATCAGCATTCCAAACCCAAAGACCAGCGCGCCTGAAAGCGCCAGCAGCGGCCAGAACAACGCCGCAAAGACGCCGGGCACGAGCCCGCGACGCTGCCCGCCCGAGCGCCGAATGTCGCGCAGTCCGAGCCAGCCCAGCACCGGACCGAGCGCGATCGGCAGCGCAAAAAGCGCAGCGACCAGGAGCGCACTGAGAATGCCCCACGAGGATGGTCGCGCACCGGCATTCCGCCATTGGTAGATGACCATCGGAACAACGACCCCCAGGATGCCGAGCGCCGGAAACGCGAGGGCCGAAAGCACCGCGCCGGCGACTGCTTTGTGCGACCACGCGCGCTGCTCCGGCGTGGAAACAGATCCGGCGGAGCGCAGAGGCACGGGCGGCGCGGAGGCGAGCGTTTCCACCTGCGTCCTCATCTCGCCGGCGCTCTGCTGGCGATGTTCGCGCTCCTTTGCGAGAGCGCGCAGGACGATGTCGTCCACGCGCGAATCGGTCGCGCTTTTCTCCGAAGGCGGCGCGAAACGGCCCAGCGGCAGCTCGCCCGTGAGCATCTCGTAAAAGACCACGCCCAGCGAATAAATGTCCGCGCGGTGATCCACTTCGCTCGGTGTCTCGATCTGCTCCGGCGCCATGTATTGCGGGGTGCCGAGCGAGGCACCGGTGGCGGTTAGCGCGCCTGCTGCCAGGGGCGCTTCGCCGGCGATCTTGGCGATGCCGAAGTCGGCGATCTTCACCCGGCCACGCGCATCGAGCAGGATGTTCTCGGGCTTGATGTCGCGATGCAGCACACCTTCGCCGTGCGCGTAGGCGAGCGCGTCGCAGATCTTCGGCACCACGCCGAATGCCTGCTCCGGCGTGAAGCGTCCCGCACGCATCGCTTGGCGCAGGTTCACACCATCGACGTATTCCATCAGCAGGTAAAAGAAGGTGGGATTGCCCTCGCCTGCTTCACCCTTCGCGGCGCCCGCTCCCGTCGCCTCGCCGAAGTCATACACCGCCACGATTGCCGGATGCCCGAGCCGCGCCAGCACGCGCCCTTCGCGCCCAAACCGCTCGCGAAAACCCGGCAGCGCCGCGAGCCGTGCAGGCAGGATTTTCAAGGCCACGAAACGGTCGAGATGCGGCTGCCGCGCCTTGAAGACAAAACCCATGCCGCCCTGCCCGATCAGCTCCAGGATTTCGAGCTGCGGAAAGGCCGCGGCGAGCTGCGCAATCGGCGGTGGCTCGGCCTTTTCGCCACTTGTCGGCGCACCGGTTTCAGTGGCGACGGCGACGCCCGCGAGCAGGCATTTCGGACACAGGCCACCCGGCGCGCCGGGCGGGATGGATGTGCCGCACGCGGGGCAAAGGTCGGGTTCAGGAGTGGAGTCGGCAGTCGGGTTCATACTGCCTCTTCCTGAGGAAACGGCGGCGCAAGGTTACATCCGCGCCGCGAAAATGTTTCTGCGTCTGCGCTTTCTCCGCGCTACCCCACCGCCGGGTCGATCCCCGCGAAAAGCTCGGCCAGCGAGACCCTCACGCCGGGCACGCTGCGGCATTCCAGCGTCTCGTCGCGGGTAAAGAGACGCATCTCGCGGTAGCGCCCATTTTCCGGGGTGCGATACACTTCCACCGCACCCTCGCGCGGTAGGACGATCCAGTATTCCTGCACTTTCGCTTCAGCATAAAGGAGCACCTTTTCACGATCTTCCACCAAGCTCGTCACCGCGATTTCTATGGTGAGCTCAGCCGTTTTGGGATGGGCGTGAAAGAAGTCTGTCAACTTTCCACGCAGCAACGCCACGTCCGGCTCCGGCTCGGAATCCCTCAACGTCAACGGGCCTTCTTCGCGAGCGCAGAAGCCTTCCGGCAGCATAGCGAGGATGCATTGAAACAGGCGCGCACGGATGGTGCAGTGCAAGGGCGATTTCACCAGCTTCTCAATGACGATTCCGCGGATGAGTTCTGTGCGTCGGCCATTGGAATTGAATTCCGGCTGCCGGTGATATTCTTCAACCGTGACAGGTGAGAGGCGCGCACGGATGGAGGGTGCTTCCAGAATCGCATGCATGGTGAAAGCGTAACCCCGCGTAGCGCGCTAGTAAACGCCCTCGACGATCGTCTTCGTCATCGCGCCGAAGGGGCGCACTTCCGCCACGCCGTCCCACGCATACATGCCGCGAGGACGGCGGCGCAGCGCCTCGTCGCGCTCCAGGAAGCGTGGCATGAAGAACTCCTTGGTCATCGTGGTCAGCTCCACGCGGCCCCAGGTGTCGTATTCCACCGTCTTCGCCGTGTCCTCCGGCTCCACCACGCGCAGCACCGCGCGCGGCTGCGGGGCGTAGTAGGTAATGGAAAACTGGTCCTCCTTCGAGAGCGGCACGCTGGCCGCGAGACCCATGAGCGTGTTGCCGTAGGTCGGGTAAAAGCCGATGCGCCCTTCCAAGATTTCCTCCACGATGAAGCGCACGTATTGCGGCAGCATCGTCGTGCCGCCGCAGAAGACCCCGCGGATGCCGGCCTCGTAGATATCGACTTTCTCCGCCAGCGCTTCGAGCAGCTTCGGTGTCGTGAAAAGCCCGCTTACCTTGCGGTGCTTCAAGATGGTCGCCGCCTGATCCACCACGTGCTCCATGTAAGCCTTCGCCTCGTCGTATTTCTTCGCCGAGATGAGCTTCTTCACCCAGCGCGGATCGAGGTCGATGAAGTAGCAGCTCGATCCCCGCACATGCGCAAGATGCTCGATCGCCAGACGAAGTCTCCGCGGCCCCGTCGGTCCCATCATCAGCCACGCGCCGCCACGCGGAAAGTGCTCGTCCGCGATCTTCTCCGAGAACTCCGAGTAGTCCGTTTTGTAATCCTCCCACCCGATCCGCTGCTTCGGCATCCCCGTCGTCCCGCCCGTCTCGAAGATATTGAAAGGCCGCCCCTGGTATTGCTTCGGCACCCACACCTCCGGCTGCAGCTCGCGCAGGGATTCATCCTGGAAATGCGGGAACTTCACCATGTCCGCAAAGCTCTGCACCTCCGCGCGCGGATCGAAGTTCTTCTTCATCCACTCCAGCCAGAACGGGCACCCCGTGTCCGGCGAAAAATGCCACGCGAGGATCTCGCGCAGGTGCGTGTCGAGCTGTTGCTGGGCGGCTTCGGGAGAGAGCGGAGAGGTCATGGCGGCGTCAGGGAAATGTGGAATCTCGTGCGGGTGCTAGGTATCGCGGTTTGCCAGCGCGCCGGGCAAGCGCCTAGATTCGCCCGCATGACTGCCGTGCTTGAACCCGCCATCGTCGAACCTGTTGCTCCACCGGACAGCGAGCCGGTCACCCTTGAGGAG
Organism: uncultured Chthoniobacteraceae bacterium; assembly: GCA_964235505.1. Taxonomy (GTDB): domain Bacteria; phylum Verrucomicrobiota; class Verrucomicrobiia; order Chthoniobacterales; family Chthoniobacteraceae; genus CAXSDZ01. Next base: position 24,483 of record CAXSDZ010000035.1, on the reverse strand, counting down.
CAGCATGCCTTCAATCTTGCCCGCTGGGAGCAAATCCTCGCCGATCCCGGGCTGGCACGTTATGAGTTCCGCGTCGAAAGCGACCGATATGGCCGCGCGATTCTGATGCCTCCTCCCGCTCCCGAGCATGGTGAAAAACAAGCCGAGATCGGCTTTTTACTGCGCACCCTGCTGCCGCATGGGCGCGTGACGGTCGAGTGTCCCAGCTCCACTCGGGAAGGCGTGAAAGCCGCCGACGTGACGTGGAGCACCCGCGAGCGCCAGCGCGCGCAGCGCGGCCGAGCTTGCCTCACGCAAGCGCCCGAGATTTGTGTGGAAGTGATTTCGCCGAGCAATTCCCGCCGCGAAATGCGCGAGAAAAAGGCCCTCTACTTTGAAGCCGGTGCCGAGGAAGTCTGGTTCTGCCACCGCGACGGCCGCATGGAGTTCTTCCTCCGCGACGCGCCCGATACACCCGCCGCCTCTTCTCTCTGTCCCGCCTTTTCTCCGCGCATCGAGCTGGAGACATGAGAAAACCAGTCCCCCTTCCGGCGAAAACTTTCGCCTAATTTTATGTTAGGCCTTTGAACCTTCGTGAACATCTTCTCTCAAGAGTTTGATCGTCACAGCAAGCGAATCAACTACGTGCTCTACCCGTGGCTATCGCTCCCGATCTTCATTGCCGCTATAACTCTTTCGGTAGTTTTCCAGCCGCCGATCGTTGCCCTCGCGGTTACCGTCACAAGCTCGCTGCTTGCCGGTGTGTGCCTTGCCTACGGTCCCTTGTCGAACCATCGCTGGATTCAATGCTTTTCTTGGAGCATCGGCTTTTTCCCAACCATGGCGGTGGTTCGCTTATATTCGATTGGTTTGAACGGCAGGTTCGCTTCTCTCGTGCTGTGGATAGGCTTTGGCCTTACTGTGCCCTTCTGGATTTGGCGCCGAAGTGGTTTGGAGGTTTTCCGCTCATCCACTTCTTCACATCAAGATGCTCCGAATGAGAACCGGGCCTAACCATAGCATCGAGCGAATACGCTACGCAGTCACAGGCTGCGCTTGCAAACCACCTTCGCCCCGGCACAGCGTATGCCTGCTCCGCGCGTCGCTCATGCCCGGGTTGTTAGGCCACTAGCCGCCTCCATGAAACGCGTTGCCCTTCTTGTCCTGATGTTGCTCACCCAAGCCGTGACGGCCGCCGAGCCGCCGACTGCTCTTGCCACCGGTGAGTATCGAATCTCTCCGGGGTTCATTGAGTGGCTGGAGAATGACGTGAAGCCGGCACCGACATATCCAGCCGGGATGATTGTTTGCTCGCGGTTGAGCTTAGGGGCCACTCCATGGCCGGTCGGTGCATCGGGCATCTTGTTGCCGAGCTCAAGTAAGCTCATCGTGAAGCACACTCCACCTTTCCTCAAGGCGCTCGGTCAACTTGTTGCTCAACACCAACGGCAGAAAGGCAGGCTTCCGCCTGATCCACAGCTGACGAAGATCCTTCGCGATGAATGTCCGCCCGTGACGACCCCATGAAGTGGCCTAACACGGCGCTGCAGACGGACACGCGCCGCAGGAGCGTGTTGCTGAGCTTGGGCCCGTTAGGATGTGGCCGGAGAGGCTCCGGGTATGAAACTTTGACCGCCAGAAGTAAAATGAGCTGGATCCGGGGAACCACAAATGTGGCCGGGCAGGGCGGAGTTAGGCCGGGGGCTGTCCGAAGCGTGTCGGGGGAGGTTTGAGGTGACTGGGGGGTGGCTCGAGGCGTTGTGGGGGTGACTTGATGGGGTCCGGGGTAAGCCGGAAGCCCTTCGGGGGTGGCCGGAAGAACTCCGAGGGGAGCCGAAACGGGGCGAGGGGCGACCGGAAGCGGTGCGGGGGAGGGCGGAGGCGCGTGGGGTGAGAAGAAGATTGCGCCGGGTGTGGCCGGAGATCTACAAGGGGCGGAGCGGTTTCGTATTCCTCCCCTGCGGATTCTCCTTCGGCTCTTTCTTCCTCTCCCCATGGCTACAGCGACCTGGCAAACCATCCTGGAACGCGGGCAGCAGACGCTCGCGGTGTGGCAGCAGCATTCACCCAGCTTCTCCTTGCGGGGGCTCACCTGGGCGGAGCACGGCTCGGCTGTTGCTGGGCTGGCACCCGCAGGACAGCGCGTCGCCGAGGCGCAGGATGCGGCGGATGATGCCCGCGCGGCGCGGGATGCCGCAGTCGAGCCTGTGCGCGAGCTTTCCGTGCGCGTGCCGCGCAGGCTCGATGGCGATCTCGCCCCGGACGATCCCTTTCACGGCGATCTGGAGGATATCCGCTCCGTGCCCGCCGACAGCCTCGTGAACGTGCAGGCGCGCGGGCAGCGGGTGCTTTCCCTGTGGAAAAAGCTCGACGCCCGCAATGCGGCCACCGCTCCGGCGATCCCGGCGCTGACAGTCGGCGGAGTGGCGCTCGCCACCTTCCAGGCGCAGCTCGAAAGCCTGCCCGCCAAGGCGCAGGCGGTGCAGGACAAGGATGCAATCCTGCGCGACCGGCGCAGCGCTCTGCGGCTGCTCGCAGCGCGCGTGGACCAGCACAACAAGCGCTGGTATGCGGCCTGGCAGGGCGAGTTCCCCACCGGGACGCCGGAGGGCGATGCGCTCGGGCAGATCACCACGGAAACGGGTGGGAGCAATCCACCGCCCGTAGCACCGCTTCCGGTGGGCACCGGCCTGCCCGGCGCGGTGGCGGAGCGGGGTGGTGCCTAGCGTGCGAAGAACACGGTGCGATGTGGGAACGAGCCGGCAAACTGATCGTGCTCATCGCGCTGAGCTGGATGCTCTATGAAGTGGGCCATTTGGGGCGCATCTGGCATCTCGGCGTCCGAAGCCTGGGCATGCCCGCAAACTGGGTCCAGATTGCGCGCTTCCCCTGCACGCCGGAGGTGGTGAAGGGCGATCTCGAACTGCGCTACGAAGTCCAGATGCGATACACGGGCTACATCGTGCCGATCTGGGTGTCGGGCGGGCGCTACGTGTATGCCCCGGCGGAGGGCGCCGCAGAAACGCGGCGAGAGCAGGAATCACTGTCAGCGCGGGAACAGCCGGGCGAGACTGTGCCGGGGCAGGCAACGCCGGAGCTTTCTACTCTTCCCGTGCCGGCGCGGGAACCAGCGGCAGCCGAGGAAACGAGCAAGCTAGAAGAGACAAAGGAGGGAGGCATGCAGAAGGAGGGAGCCGACCCGCAGCCAGTGCCGGTGAGCGAGGAAGAGCTAGAGCGGATCGAGAAAAAGACGGGTGGAGTGGTGCCGGTGATGCCGGGAAGCTTGCGCTTTTATAATCTCGAAGCGGTGATCGGCATGATCGCGCTGCTGGGGGCCGGGCTGACGTTTTTAAGATGGTATTTTCGGTGGTGGGGCGACGTATTCGGCATCTGAACTTTCTATGTTTTTCATCCCTTGCCTGGCGTCGTGGAGCATTCTCGCTGCAAAGGACAGCGCAGGCGGGTGGGCTGCGATGGCTGCCTTTTTCCTGGTGCTGGTGTTTCTGCTGGTCGCGCTCTGGACAAAAGTGCCGCTGGCTGGCGTGGCGTTGATCGTAGCGGTGGTGGCGGTGTTTTTCCCGTCGGGCGGAGGGCCGGTGGGGGGCACTCAGCGAGGAAAGGCGGGGGCGAAGAAGACGCCGCAGCGGTGGGAAATGTATGCAGACTGGCAACTCTCGCTGCGCGGGTTGCTGGCCACGGGAGGGCTGGTGGTGGCGCTGGGGTGTGTCTGGGCGGAGCATGGCAGCATGCTGGCTTGGGCGCGGATGCGGGCAGGGTATCATCTCTCGGTGGATGAGCTGCCGCCGGATCGGCCGACTTTTCACATGGAGTAGGCGGGAGACGAGCCAGGGAGGAAGCGCCGCTTCCCATCGGCGCGAAGGCTGCGCTACAGTAGCCGCCCCATGAATCGCCAAACCGCTGCCGACTTTGATCAGGAACTGCTGAACCTTTACGACGACTATGCGCATAGCCGCATCTCGCGGCGTGACTTCCTGGATCGCGCTGGCAAGTGGGCAGTGGCGGGCCTGAGCGCGGCGGCAATCCTGGAGGTGCTGAGCCCACGCTATGCGCTGGCCGAGCAGGTGGCGAAGGATGACGCGCGGGTGAAATCGGAGGTTTCGGAGTATCCTTCGCCCCAGGGCGCGGGGACGATGAAGGGGCTGCTGGTGCGGCCCGCGGGCGAGGAGAAGAAGCGGTCGGCGGTGCTGGTGATCCATGAGAACCGCGGGCTGAATCCGTATATCGAAGACGTGGCGCGGCGGGTGGCGGTGGAGGGGTTTCTCGCCTTTGCGCCGGATGCGCTGGCGCCGCTGGGCGGCTACCCGGGGAATGATGACGCGGGACGCGAGATGCAGGCGAAGCGCAAGCCGGAAGAGATCACGGAAGACTTCGTGGCGGCAGCGCAATGGTTGCAAAAGCACCCGGGCTGCAACGGGAAGGTGGGCGTGGTTGGCTTTTGCTTTGGCGGCGGGATGGCGAATACTCTCGCGGTGCGCTTGCCGGAGGTGATCGCGGCGGCGGTGCCGTTTTACGGGCGTCAACCGGCGGCGGAAGAGGTGCCGAAGATCAAGGCCGCGCTGCTGCTGCACTACGCGGAGCTGGACACGCGGGTGAACGAAGGCTGGCCAGCGTATGAGGCAGCGCTAAAGGCTGCGGATGTGCGCTATACGGCGCACTTTTACCCGAAGGCAAACCACGGCTTTCACAACGACACCACGCCGCGCTACGACGAAGCAGCAGCGAAGCTGGCGTGGGGGCGGACAGTAGAGTTCTTCAAGGCAACGCTGGGGTAAGCAAAGCGGCTCCGCTACGCCGCCGGAGTGGCCGCAGGATTTTGCACCGCAGCTCTTGCTGCTTCGTCAGCGTCGAGGGCTTCGTGCTTCGGCTCGGGCAGGAAGAAGCCGACGACGACGGCGATGACTGCCATGGTTGTAGCGATGATGCCGGCGGCCATGGCGACATGCGCCGGCTTCACCATTGCCACCCCGCCGGCGAGCAGCGGGGCGAGCCACGCGGTGTTCAGAACCGCCATGCTGGTGCCGATCATGCGACCGCCGACATTCGTGGCGAGGCTTCCGCCGGTGCCGCGCAGGTGGAGCGGGAATACTTTGGGAAGGTATTCCCCGAAGTAGGAGAACTGCGCGACGGTGAGCAGGCCGCAAAAGAAGTAGCTCCAAAGGAAGAGTTCGCCGCCAACGTGGAAGAACTTGAAGAAGGTCAGCGGGAGTATGATGAGCGCGGGAAGCTGGAATACCTTCAGCAGTGCGACGCGGCTCATGCCGACGATAAGTAGGACGGCCAAAAGTATCCGTCCGACAAGTCCGCCCATTTCTTGACGGAACTGCACCTGGTCGGCCTTCTCTTTGACGACATCGTTGACCGGCTTCTGTTTGATGAAGTTACCCTTGATCTGTGCGATAAGATCCTTCCGCGCGGGATCGGTGGGCGGAAGGGCGTTGAGCTGCGTGTTAAGTGCCTCGGCTTCCTTGCGCAGCGGCGCGAGCTGTGCGGCTTGCGGGCGCATCTCGGGAAGTCCGGGCGTGACGCGCGCGACGGTTACTTGCAACGCGCCAAAGGCAATGCCGTAGGCGCACGCGGAAAGGATGGCGGTGACAAGCGTGACGCGGCGCAGCTCCGGTGTAAAAAGGGCGGCGAAGCTGGGGCGCTGGAGCGTGCCGGCGGCGCGCTTTTCTTTCCAGACACGGGACTCGGGAACAAAGGGCAACATGAGCGCGATCGGGAGGGCAGGCAGCAGGCCGGTCATTAGCAGGTAGCGCCACGAGCCAGGGTCCGTCGAGCCAAGCCCGAGCGGCAGGCCCATGTGCGGCAGCGTCTTTGCATGCGAGGAGATCCAGATGCTCACGAGAGTAACGAGCACGCCGCCTAGCGACGCGAAGGCCTGCGTGATGCCGAGCCACTTCTCCCGCTGTTTGCGGTCTTCAAAGACTTCCGCCAGCCAGGTAATTGCAGCGATAAACTCTACGCAGACACCGATGAAAGTCGTGCAGCGGAAGAAGACAAAGGCCGGGAGCGACTGCGCGTAGGCTGCGCAGAAGGGCGAGAGTGAGTAGATGAAGATACTCAACGCCATCACGGTCTTGCGCCCGAGCTTATCGATGAGCCAGCCGCCGAGCAGTCCGAAGACGCCTCCGCACAGCGCTGCGATCCAGAGCAGACGTCCTACCCATTCGGTGACGAGTGGATTGTTGAGCGGAACCTTCAACAACTCCGCGATGGCAGGCGCGGCGACTAGCGGCGTCATCAGCAGCTCATAGGTATCGAAGAGAAACCCAATGCTCGCGATGATGATGACGAGCCAGTGGCGGAGAGTGAGGCGGGGAGCGGAGGAAAGTGACATGGCGATGCGAGGAAAAGAAAAGAGGCGGCTTCCTAGTTAGAAAGCTGCCTCAGGGTATAACAAGATCGAGTGACAGGTGCGGTTATTTGCCTTTAGCAGCCTTCTTGGCTTTTGGTAGGCCCGCCGGAGTAGCTGTCTCGGCGACTGCCGCGGCAGATCCAGCAGTGGCAGCAGGAGCCGCGGTTGCGTCGCCGGGCTTCGCACCTTCGCCGATCGCGTAAAGATGTGTCTGCGTGGCAATGAACATCGTGCCATTTGCGATGACCGGCGTGGAATAGACCGGCGCGCCCATGTTCACTTCACTAATGACCTTCTTCTCTTTCGCGGAAGCCAGCACCACAAAGTCGCCGTCTTCATCGCCGACATAGACTTTGCCATCGGCGACCATCGTGGAACCCCACATGTGCGCCTGCATATCATGCGTCCAGTAGGGTTTGCCAGTCTCCGCATCGAGGCAATGGACGAAGCCGGAAAAATCTCCGACGAAGAGCAGTCCATTCTCGGGATCGATAGATACTGAAGAGATCGAGCGGTTGATGCCTTTGTAATCCCAGATGAGCCCGGTTTTGGTGATGTCGCCGGTCTTGGTGGCATCGACACAGATTAGGCGACCGATCCCTTCGCCGTGCTCCGGATCCTGGCCGATCGGGACATAGACGCGGTTCTTGTAGAAGACCGGCGTCGCATTGATCTCACTCGGCCCTTCGGCAGCGGGATACTTGATCGGCTTGCCGCTTTTATCCTTCTTATACTCTTCCGGCACAGCGTCGAACTTCCAAACGGTTTTGAGGAAAGTAGAGTCGCCTTCTTTCACTGGTTCCGGTGAGAAAGCGTAGAGAAAGCCGTCGCCACCGCCGAAATAGACCTGCTTCTTGCCATTGACCTCGCCTACTGAGGGCGAGCTCCATTGACCGTGCTTGATGTTTGGTCCGATCGCCGCGTCGTCTTCGGCAAGGAACTCGCCGGTGTTTTTGTTCAGCGCAATGAAGCTAGGAGATTGCGGAGACGGGATGTTGACGTGGGTCCAGTCCTGACCATTGGACGTGCAGGTGAAGAGCGTGTCGCCGACAGATAGCACGGAGCAGTTCGAGGCGTTGTGCGGGAAGACGCCGAGTTCATCCATCATGTCGTAACGCCACAGGATGTCGGCGTCCTTCTCGGTAGCCTTCACCGCGGGCTTGCCGGGGCCGACCATGTATTGTCCTTCATCCATGAACGGGCCTTGGTTGCCGTTGGATTGTCCGTTCAGATCGAGGCAGAGCACTTCGCAGCGCGACGTGACGAGCCATACCTTGTCACCTTCCACATCGGCCGAGGCGAGGATGCCGAGATACTCCCAATCATTTACTTTGCCGCTCGCCAGCTTTGGAACGGTAAGCTGCCATAGGAAGTCACCGTTGTATTCGTTCAGCGCCATCAGGATCGACTTATCATCCGTGAAGCGCGGGTCGCGCGGCGTGGCGTTGTTTGTCCCGACCAATACCTTTCCATTCGCCACCACGGGGTTGCCGTAGCTTTGCGAGCCGAGCTTCACGACCCACTTCACATTCTTGGTGGTGGAGATATCGACCTCTTCAGAATTCGGCTTGAACTTGCCGGGCTCAAACTGGCTCGGCTGGCCTTTGGCCGCGGAATACATGTTGCGCCCTGCGTCAGGTCCGCCCCAGCGCGGCCAGTCTTGAGCGGAAGTAGAAAAGGTAAGCGCGGCGATGCTGCCGGCGAGGATGCAGGTGCGGGTAAGCAAGTTCATGGGAAGTTAGTTGCTGGCGGTCTTGGGATCACTGTTCGGAGTGACGGAGATGTTATCGATCCACGCGCGCTGCTCCTGCGGTGCGAGGCAGTAGAAGCCGGGGCAGCCGTTCGGGTGCGCGTTCTTGTGCGGGACTTCGATGTTCCAAGCTTCGGGCTCGGCTTCGCCTTTCTTATAAACCTTCGCGCGCACAATGCCGCTGCCATCCGCCGCGACATCGACACGCGTCTTGATGTGATACCATTCGTTCGGGCTCCACTTGAAGGGCACGCTTTGCCGCAGGCGCTCCTGGTTGGAGTTCACTTCGATCTGCTGCGCGTTGCCTTTCAGGATGATGAGATAGCGCTGATTGATCAGCCCGATTTCACTCATCTTGCGCTTGTTGCCTTCAGTGAGGACATCGGCTTCGACGGTGTAGTTCTTTGCGCTCGGGTGGCCGATGAAAACCTGTCCGCGCTGAAAGAGTTTGTTGTCGATCGATTTGCAAAGCGCCTTGTTGCCGGCGGCCTTTGCGCTCCCTGCGGCACTCGCATCGCTGGTGGCGGCATCCTTGCCGGCGACGACCTGCGCTGGAGCGCCACCGCCTGCGGGAGCGTTGCGGATTTCAAAGCGGAACCGCGCGCCATTCCACGGCAGCGGGGGATAGGCGAAGGCGGTGGGCGGCTCAATGACGTTCCAGTTCGTCGGGCCCGGCTGCGGTGCGGCCGGCGCGGCAGCGGTGGGAACTGCGGGGATGGCCGGCGAAGGCGAGAGCCCGGTGCCAGCCGCGGCGAGTTCGGGCGATTGCTGCGCGCGTTTGTCTGGCGATTGCGCGGCAGTCGCGGCTGTGTTGCCCGGAGCGGCCACTGCGGCGCCAGGCGCAAGGCCGGCCGCGGCTGCGGAAGGCGAGGGCGCATCGCCTGCGGCAGGCGTGCCGCCGAGGCCCGGGCCAGTCATCTGGTTGATCTCAAACGCCTCAAAATCCTGCTTGATCGGCAAGTCAGGCAGCACGCGGGCGCGCATGGTTCCGGTGATCGGCTTTTCTCCACCAGCCAAAGTTGCCTGAAATGCTCCTGCGCTCGGCATCGGCGCAGGGTCGGCGGTCAGTTTGCCGTCGGCGTAGCTCCCTTTCATCGTGGTTTTCACCAGCGCGGTCGGCGGGATGAAAGGCTCCACCTTTATCTGCGCCAGATCGGCTGATTCCTGCACGGTGAAGCCATTTGCATCGAGCGCGCGGACCCGCAGCGGGTAGCTTTCGCTCGGGCGCAGGAAGACTTCGTTCGGGATGATCTGCAGCCGCGCCACCGGGCCGGGCTGCGGCCACTGCTCGCCGGCAATCGTCGCGTAGGCGCCCGCGACTGCCTCTTTGCCTTTCGCGTTGTCGCCCTTCTTTCCGAAGCAATAGACCTTCCGATCGGTCTGCACGTAGAGCTTGCCGTTGTAGCCGATCGGCGAGCCGTAGCAGCGGCCTTCCAGGATGGTGCGGCTCATGATTTCTGCATCCGCATCGCCCGGCTTCAGCACGAGCAGTTCACCATTTCCGCCGCCGCCAGCGCCTTCAGTCGGAGTCGCGCCGACCTCCCCGCCCGCCTGCGCGCCTGCGATGTAGAGCGCCACGTAGAGCTTGCCGTCCGCGTAAAAAGGCGAGCTTTGCCGCTGCTCAGGCGCAACCTTTTTCTTCCACAGCACCTTGCCGCTGTCGGCATCAATCCCGGCGATCTCGCCGATGCCGCTCACTTCATACATGCGGTTGCCGGCGAGGCAGGGCGAGGAGGCGAGATTGCCCAGCGGATTGCGCCAGTTCTCGAGCTTCTTCGGGTCGAAGATTTGCGGCTTGCCCGGTTCCGGCGGCGTCGCGCCCTGCGGGATTTTGAAGGAAGCGCTGCGGCCGACTTCGCTGGAATCGAGGTTCTCGCTTTCGTGGATGACTAGCAGGTTGTCTTGATAGCGCACGACTGCGGCGTTGATGCCGCCCTTCGCACCTGCCTTGGCCGCGGGGAAGCGAAAGAGCGGATCGCCGGTGCGGGCATTGATGCCGACGATCGTGGAGTCGCCGCCCGCCGAGATGAGGACGCGCTTCCCATCAAGCCACGTGAGCAGCGGATTGGAAAAGGTGTTGTCCTGCGGACGTTCACCCGGCGCGCTGGTCCAGACGAGTTCGCCGGTCTTTTTATCGAAGGCGTAGAAGCGGTCGCCCGCCGGGCCGTGCGCGCCCCAGTTGCTCGTGATGCCGCGCGTGATGACGAGTTCCTGATCAATGACCGGCGAAGCGGTGCGCGAGTTCGGGAAAGTGAGCCGGCCGAACTCCTCCATCATCGAGTGCTCCCAAAGCTTCTTCCCGTCCGCCGTGAAGCAGGCAAAAAGACCCTGCGTTCCCATCATGTAAACGTTGCCCGTCTCCGCATCGATCGCGGGCGCGCTGGTGGCGTAACGGAGGTAGATCGTGTCGCTCAGGAAGTCGTTAAAGCGGTGCTCCCACAGCTTCTTTCCTGTCTCCGCATCGAAGCACGCGATGGCTTCCTGCAACTCCGGTCCGTCGCCGAGATAGCCGTTGATGTAGAGCTTGCCGTTGGCGATGACGGGTGAGCTTTGTCCCGGGAAATCGGCGGTCCAGAGCGCGCTTTTCGCGTCCACTTTCTCCGGGAGGCCGGTCTCTGGCGAAGAGCCGTTTTGATTTGGCCCGCGCCATTGCAGCCAGCCCGCGACGCCGCCGCTCTGGCCGGAGCCGCCGGGCGCAGACGAGGCTTTATCGGGCCGCACGGCGATGGCCTTTTTTGGCGCGGCGAAGGCTGGTGCGGCCAAGGCGAGGGAGAGGGAAAGGGCAGGGAAGAGACGGAGCTTCATAGGGAGACGGGAGGAGAGTCCGGGCGCGGGCAGCGGAGACGAGTAGTAAAAGGACGCGCTGCGGACCGTGTCAAAAAAAATACTTACACGTATTATTTTGCGACCGGCGGATTCTTTGGCCGAAAGTGCCGGCTGCCTTCTTTTTCGCATCGCTGCCGCACGTTGCGCGGCGCCCACTTTTCCCGTCCTTCCGCAGAAAAATGCCCATGCCCGACCGCCTTCCGCCGTCACCGGTCCACACCCCGCTGCCGCGCCGCCTGCCGCCGCTGCTGCGCCGCGCGTGGTATGGTTTGAACCAGGCATTCCGCCAGCGCGTCGCACATCTCGCGATCACGCCGGATCAGTTTTCCGTGCTGCGCTGGCTGAGCGAAGGCGACCCGGCCGGGCTCACGCAGCGCGAGCTTTCCGACCTGATGGCGAGCGATCCAAACACGATCACCTCGATCCTTTCCCGCATGGAAAGGGCCGCGCTGCTCAGCCGGGAACCGCACGAGCGCGACCGGCGGGCGCATCGCGTGCGGCTGCTGCCTGCGGGGCGCGATGCTTTTGAGCAGGCCAGCCGGATCGCGGTGGAGCTGCAGACTCAAGTGCTGGCGGTGCTGCCGCCGGAGCGGCGCGCGGGGTTTTTGGCGGAGCTGGAAATCATCGCCAACTCGTGCGCCGCTGCGCTGGAAAGCTCGCCGACGCGGAGGGCGGGGCAGGAGCGGGAAGGCCGGCGCTGAGCGCGTTTCGCGGAGTTCAGCCCGGCGCAAAAGGTCGCGGACGGATTTGCGGGCGCTCGGGGTGGAAGCGCGGTAGGATCGCAGCCGCACGGCCCCGGCACGATTTCCGAATCCTCACGCACTGATGACGCAACCGCCTCCCAAAGATCCGCTGCATGGGCTGACGCTGGAGACGATCGTGAAGGCGCTCGTCCATCACTACGGCTGGGGCGAGCTGGGCCAGATTATCGACATTCGCTGCTTCAATTTCGAGCCGAGCGTGTCGTCGAGTTTGAAGTTCCTGCGCAAGACGCCGTGGGCGCGCAAGAAGGTGGAGCAACTCTATCTCGGGATGCGCTGGGAGCAGGAGTAGCGGGACGCCCTGTGGCGGGTGTCGTTTTGCGTGAAGCGACTCATGGCGCTGGTCTCCTCAATGCTTCCGCTTGCTGTCGGTCGGTTCGTGCGCCCATCGATGTAGCTTAGGAGTGCGTCCCTCCGCGCACACCCAAACGCAAATCGATCTAGCTTTGCGTGAACCGGGTAAAAACCCAAAAGGCTACGGGAGGTTTCCCCCTTGTCTGCAGCGCCCTAGGGAGACACCTGCAACCGGAGGAAACCGTGCCCCAGCTCGAAGGTGCTGAGCGGCACCCGCGCCTCGTGGAGTTCGATGGTCGGGGTGGTGGAAAGGACGGTGTCGGTCACGCCGGCTTCCGACCAGGTGAGGAGGTCGCTGCTCCAGACGATCTGGAAGTGCAGGTCCGTCGCCGCGCGACTGCGCGAGTAGGTGAAGCGAAGGAAATTCGAGTCCTTCCCCACCTGCGAACGATCCTCACCGGGGTCGCCGACATTCGGGTCGAGGCTTAGCGCGCGCTCGAGCAGATTTGTAAGTCCATCGCGGTCCGGGTCGGCGCCATCTGCCGCATTCCCGGCGTTTGCGGAAGCAGAGAAATGAAGCTGCCGCCAAATCGTTCCGGGCGCTGCGGTCACCGCGAGATTGCCAAACATCGCTGTCACCACTTGCGCAGGATTGCGGGATGCGACGGCGAGGCCGATCAGCGGACTGACAGTGAGCGGAACCTCCGCGGAGCCGAGAGAAGTCCAATCACCGCTGGCCGGCGCGTCGGCAGTGGTGGCGTAGGAGGCGGTGAAAGTGCTGCTCCGGCGCGCGAGCCGCAGCCAGACCGGCGCTGCCACCTGCACGCTGCCGCCAACCTGCGCCACACTCCCGCCGATGGCACCACGATACTGGAAGCGGAGCCCAGCCGACCCTTCAAAGACGACATGAGCAAAAGGCGCATTTGCCGCCGCTGAGTCCCGGAACATCAGGCCAGCCCTGCCATTCGCCGCCGGCATCCCGCTGAGATCCACGGGGGTGGAAAGCACCCGCGTAACGGCAATTTGATCGTCACTCGACGGTGCGGCGACAAGATGAAACTGGTCGCTGGAACCGCCGATATCCGTGCCCCCTCCGACCACCGTGAAGACGCCGCCGCTCGCTGCCGAGTAGCCTGCATAGCCATCGCTGCCGGGATTTCCGATGTTGCTGGCGATCCACGGCCCGGGCAGGGGCGCTGCCAGCGCAGCGACCTGCGAATTCTCTAGGGCGTAGTTGTAAATCCGCAGCTCATCGATCGCACCGCTGAAATAGGTGCCGCCGAAGAGCGTGCTGCCGAGGCGGATCCCGCCCGGGGCATTGCGAACCGCGGTGGAGCCCACACCGGAGGCTTGCAGTGCGCCATCCACGTAAAGCTTCATCGCGCCTGTCGAGCAGACCCGAGTGGCAGCGACGTGGTGCCAGACACCATCGTTGATCGGAGTGGTCGATCGGATCGTGAAGCCGGCGCCCGCATCACCCATCCCGAAGGACACCCGATCACCGGTCAGCGATATGCCCCAGTCGTTCGCGACGCCGGGGATGTCGGCGTCCACCATCGATCTCCCGGCATACCATTGGCCAAATCCGCCGGTCGCCGTCGTCTTCACCCAGTAGGAGATGCTGAAATCCGCCGTCACCGCCGCGGGGATTTTCACGAAGCTGCCGGTGCCGTCGAACTGCGCGGCATTTCCGCCGATCTTCCCCGCTGGGAAAGTCACGGCCACGGCATCGCCGTGATTGCGGTGCTGGCTGGAGTCGAGCGTATTGCCGTCGAAAGAGTAGCTGGCGACGAGCGTGTTGCCGACCGTCGCGAGGCGGGCGATCTCGGACGCACCGAGGATGGTGTTGTAGAGCCGCACTTCATCGAGGCTGCCATTCAAGAACCCAAACGCGCCTCCGATGCTGCCGAGCCGCAGTTTGGCGGGCGCAGTCCGCGCGCCGATCGGTCCGGTCGCCGAGGCCTGCAAGACGCCGTCCACGTAAAGCTTCATCGCGCCCGTGCCCGTCGCCAATGTGGCAGTGAGATGGTGCCAGGCACCGTCATTGATCGAAACGCTCGAGGTGATCGTGGTGTCAGGATTGCCCAATCCGAACGCGGCTTTCGTCCCCACCAGCGCCAATCCGAAATCCGCGTTGGCACCGCCGACTTCGCCATCCACGAGGCCCATGCCGTTGAACCACTGCGCCCCGCCTGCGGTCGCGGTGGTCTTCACCCAGCAAGCGATCGTGAAATCCACCTCGACTGATGCGGGGATTTCCACGGAGCCATTCGTCCCGTTGAAAGTCGCGGCCTGCCCATCAACCCGGCCCGCCGTGTAGGAAATGCCACCCGTCGTCACGCCGTGCAGCTCATGGCCGCTGTTGTCGCGGCCATTGCCTTCCAGCTTGTATTCCGCGACGAGCCGGCCCGGCACTTCACCCGGCGTCACGTCGTCAAATGCCCAGTCCTGATTGGTCCCGCCGAGCACGTCGAAATATTGCGAGATGTTCGTCCCGTCGCCCGTCGCGCCGATGCCGCCATCAACATCCACGACCATGTTCATGCTGGCCTTGTTGAAGATCTTCCAGGAGGCCGCTCCATCCGGCACGAGGCGCCATTGCTGCCCGTCATTGTTCAGCCATTCCCACTGCCGGATATTCGCGCCGGCGGCGCTGCTCACATTCTCCACTTCGAGCACCTTCCCGCTGCCGAGATTGATGAACCTCCAGTAACCGCCGCCTCGATAATCGGCGGTCCACTTCTGGCTCGGCGTCCCCGCCAAGGCGTTTTGAACCACGTTCCCGCCGTTGGCCAGATTGCCGCCTGCCACTTCCATCACCTTCTGGCTGTGCCGCGCCCGGATTACGTAGGTGTGCCCATGCTTGACCGGCGCCGCCCGCATAGGGTCGCCTTCCGTCCACCATTCATCGTAGTTGGAAATCCCATCCCCATCGAAGTCGCTGGCGGCGGAAAGCGCGGTGGTGCCAGCCTTCATTCTCTCCCATTCGTCGGACATGCCGTCGGCGTCGGCGTCATTGCCGCCCATGTCGAACCGCATTCCGAGGATCAGCTTCACCTCGCGGATCCGATTCTGGGGACTGTCCTCGTTGTCGTAGTTCAGGCCGTAGGGGTAGTAGTGCTGCCCCGATAAACGCAGCTCACCGCCCGGTCCGTCATACAGCTTCATAAAGTGCCGCGCCGCCGCGCCGACCCAGATGCCGTTGTTGAACTGCGCGTTCCATTCGCCGGTCGTGCCCGTGCCGAGATAGTGGGAAATCTCGTGCATCGCCACCCGCGCGCTGATCGAGCCGCCGAAGCCGATCTCCCCATTGTAGTTCGACTGCGCCGTCGGGATGCCAGCGTTGTAATTCACCCGCACGTTGACGTTGAACGCGGAGTTCGCGTTGTAGATCGCCACTGCTTCATCCATGGATTGGATGATGCGCGCGCGAATATCCCCAGGCCAGCTCGCCCCGCCATCGACGAGGTAGTAGGTCATCGAGTAGCTCGGCGCACCGACGATCAACGACAGTGCGGCGGCAATCTTAAGAATGGCGAAGTGGCTGCGCCGACGATCGGAAAGACTCATGGAAAAGGGAGATTGCTGCTGGAGGTGTGGCGGCGTCGCGTAAGGGCGCAAAGAGGCGAACAGTCAA
>CAXSDZ010000035.1:8320-8850 GCA_964235505.1 uncultured Chthoniobacteraceae bacterium | reverse complement strand
GCGCGAAATGCAATTTCGGTCGAGAGCACCGGCGGCACGGGCTTGGCCGCGACCTCGCCGGTGGCAGGTGGAGAGCCCGGCTAAACTGCATTTTCAATGAAGCAACTCTGGTCCCGCATTCGGTGGTTTGTCCAATCCATCAAACGCCCTGAAATTGCGGGTGGGTGCGGATCGCTTGCTCAAAGGCGGCGTGTTCGGAAGCGGGAAGGTCCGCGGGGAACTTGGCACCCGAGCGACCCCACCGCGCCAGCCATTCGGCGCCGAGCAGATCATGGCTCCGGGGTGATTGAGCAAGGTCCGCCTCAGGCGTGAGGGCAATAGTCGTTTCCGCGCGATCTGCGATGCCGCGACCGCGCGCCACTTGGAAGCCCGCGACAAGCAGCGCGGCGCGGGCCGGCGTGGAGCAGGAATAAGTGAAGAACTCCGCGGGGCGTCCGGCGCAGGCGGCAAAGAGCTGGCGAAAGACGCGGAGCGTCCACTGGCTGCCATCGGTTTTACTGGAAAACATGTCGAAGAAGATGAGATCCGGA
>CAXSDZ010000035.1:0-8310 GCA_964235505.1 uncultured Chthoniobacteraceae bacterium | reverse complement strand
CGAGGAAGCATGCGGCATGGAGGCTGGGAAATCGCCGGGGACCAGCGTCCAGCTCAGGCCGGGGTGGAGCGGGGATTGCCAGCAGCCAGCGGCAAGAATGGCGGAAGGGCCGGGGTGGCGGAGGTAGGTGAATTCGCGGTTGTGCAGGAAGGCGAGGCGCAGCGGGTCGAGGTCGTTTTCAAAGCTCACGACGTGCAGCGGGCGCACGGGGCCGGCGGCAGCCTGCACCTCGTAGCAGAGGATTGCGGCCATCGCATTTGCGGCCGCGCCGAGCCCGACATCCCAAAGGACGAGCGGCGCGGAAAAGCCGCACGCGCCTGCTTCCATCGCCTCCGGATCTGCGAATAAACCACGGGGAGCACTGGGAACACGGGGGAGGAGAACTCCAGCATCCGCCTGCCCTTCCCCCGTGCTCCCCGTGCTCCCCGTGCTCCCCGTGGCTTCAAAATCTTTACCCCCCAGACCGCCCGAAATGCGCAGCCGCTCCGCGACGCGCGCCTGTTCGACGTAAAGGAGCTGCGCCTCGATCATCGGCGGCGTGCGCGAGTGCATGATCTCGCCGGACGAGATCTGCCGGATGCTCGCGAAACCCTCCGGCGCGCGGTGGACCTCGTAATTTCCCCGGTGAAAGGCCATGCGCTTTTTGGGCTTCTGCTTTTTGATCGGATTCTCCGCGTCGGACTCGTGGAGAAAGGCGCGCTTTTCCTCGTAGAGCGCGAGGAAGCGATCCTCCAGGATGCTCTGCCGGATGTCGCGCATGAGCTGGTGGTAGAAGTAGAGATTGTGCTGGCCGATGAGCTGCCAGCCGAGGTGCTCGCCGGTCTTCGTGAGGTGGTGCAGGTAGGCGCGCGAGTAGCGCGCGCACGTCGGGCAGGCGCAGAGCGGATCGAGGGCGCTCTCGGCGAACTTATAAACGCCGCGCCGGAGCTGGAGAAAACCGCGCGAGGTGAAGGCGCCACCGCGTTGCGCAACCTGCGTGGGGATGATGCAGTCGAACATGTCCACGCCGCGATGCACCGCCTCCAGGATGTCGAGCGGCGTGCCGACGCCCATGAGGTAGCGCGGGCGATCAGGCGGGAGGAGCTGTGCGGTCAGCTCGCAGGTGTCCTGGCGTTCGCTCCGGCCCTCGCCGACCGCGAGCCCGCCGATGGCAAATCCGTCGAAGGGCAGCTCAGTGAGACCAGCCGCGCTTTCCCTCCGCAGCTTGGGGAAAAGTGCGCCCTGCACGATGCCAAAAAGCGCCTGCTGGGAATCTCCGCGCGCTGCCAGGCTCCGCTCCGCCCAGCGCTGTGTGATGCCGAGCGCGGCGCGGGCCGTCGCTTCATCCGCGGTGGAAGGGATGCACTGGTCGAGCACCATCATGATGTCGCTGCCGATCGCCTTTTGCGTCTCGATGGAAAGCTCTGGCGAGAGCAGGATCGTGCGCCCGTCGATGTAGCTTTGAAAGGCCGCGCCCGCCTCCGACATGGCGCGCGAGTGTGGCAGCGAAAAGATTTGGAACCCGCCGGAGTCGGTGAGCACAGAGTGCTTCCAGCTCATGAAGCCGTGGATGCCGCCGACCCGGCGGAAGACTTCCGCGCCCGGTCGCAGCAGCAGGTGGTAGGTATTCGCGAGCAGGATCTGCGACCCCGCATCCTCCAGCGATTGCGTGAGCTGCCCCTTCACCGTGGCCTGCGTGCCGACCGGCATGAAGAGCGGCGTGCGCACTTCATTGTGCGCAGTGTGGAAAGTGGCCGCACGCGCGCGAGAGTCAGTCGCCTGCGCTTCGACGCGGAAGTGGAGTCGTCCGTCGCTCATCGCAGGAAAGACACCTGTGGGCTGCGTGGCGGCGGGCTGGCTGGCTCTCGCGGAGAATGGCGTGGACGTGGCAACGAATTCATTCGGCCTTTGGATAGCAGACCGCGACGCGAGAAGAGCGAAATTTTCCCCCATCGCCACTCCTGGCATCGAAGGATTGCGCGCGCAGGTCGCGCGTCCACAATGGCCGGCCTTTTCACCAATCATGAGCGCCCAAGAATTTCTCTCCACGATGCAGGACGGCTATCACTTCACCGGCGAATCGCTGCTGCTCGGCGCGGCGATGCACGATGGCGAGACCCTTGCCGAGGCGCCGATCCGGCTGCCGTTGCGCACCTTGAACCGCCACGGGCTCATCAGCGGCGCGACCGGCACGGGCAAAACCAAAACGCTCGCGATGATCGCCGAGCAGCTTTCCGAGGCGGGCGTGCCAGTCCTGATGATGGATGTGAAAGGCGACCTCAGCGGCATCGCGATGCCCGGCACGGCCAGCGCGAATATCGAGGCGCGGCATGCGAAGATCGGCTCGGCGTGGGAGCCGGGCGCCTACCCCGTCGAGTTCCTCACGCTTTCGGAGGAGAAAGGCGCGCGCCTCCGCTCCACCGTGCTGGAGTTCGGCCCGCTCCTTTTCTCCCGCCTCCTCAGCCTGAACGAAACGCAATCGAGCCTCGTCGCGCTGATCTTCAAATTCTGCGATGACAAACGGCTGCCGCTGCTCGATCTGAAGGACTTCAAAAAGGTGCTCGAATACATCACCGGCGACGCGAAGGCGCAGGTCGCCGCGGAATACGGCACCGTTCCCGCCGCCTCCGCGGGCTTGATCTTGCGAAAGCTCATCGAACTCGAGCAGCAAGGCGCGGAAGGATTCTTCGGCGAGCCCTCCTTTGAAGTGCAGGATCTCTGTCGCACGGTCGATGGCTTTGGCGTCATTTCGATTCTGCGCCTCGGCGACATGCAGACCCGCCCAAAGCTTTTCTCCTCCTGCATGCTGCAGCTCCTCGCCGAGCTCTACGCGACCTTCCCCGAGATCGGCGACGTGGAAAAGCCGCAGCTCGTCGTCTTCATCGACGAGGCGCATCTCATCTTCGACGAAGCCGAAAAGTCGCTGCTCGATCAGATCGAAACGGTCATCAAACTCATCCGCTCCAAAGGCATCGGGATTTTCTTTTGCACCCAAATCCCGACCGACATCCCCGACGACGTGCTGGGCCAGCTCGGCCTGAAAATCCAGCACGCGCTGCGCGCCTTCACCGCCAAGGATCGCAAGGCGATCAAGCTCGTGGCGGAGAATTATCCTGAGTCGAGCTTCTACGAAACCGACCGGCTCCTCACCGAACTCGGCATTGGCGAGGCGCTCGTCACCGTCCTGGATGAGCGCGGCGCGCCGACTCCGCTCGCGGCCACGCTCCTCTGCGCGCCGCGTTCCCGCATGGGTCCGCTCACGCCTGCCGAGCTCGATGCACTGACCGCGCGCTCCGAGATGGCCGAGAAATACAACACGCCGATCGACGCCCAGAGCGCCTACGAGATCCTCGGTGGCAAGATCGCCGCGGCCACTGCGGCGAGCGCCCGCAAACCCGCTGCGGGCGCCGCTCGCCGCACCTTTTCTCCGCTCGGCGGCGGCGCTGCCCCACCGGTCGCTGCCGCGCGGGATCGCGAGCTTTCCGAAGCCCTTGGCACCGCCGACTCCGAGCCCGCCGGCGTCCCGTATCCCGGCCCCGAGCCCGCGCAGGCGGAATCCGGCGTCTCCACGATGATCGGCAACATCTTCGGCAGCACCGTCGCGAAGAGCGTCGTCCGGAGCGTCGCCGTGAACGTCGCCGGCACGCTCACCCGCTCCCTGCTCGGCATCATGACGGGCGGCCCCCGCCGACGCCGCTAGCGGACGTCCGCCTGCCCGCTCGCTCTGGTGAGAACGCCTTCGTTCCCAGGCTCCAGCCTGGGAACGCACTTGTCCCGGAGGCTTTGCCTCCCTCACTTCCCGCCACCACACACCGCGTCCGTTCTCACCTCCACCCCTCGCACTTCATCACCGGCAGCGCCCCCGCCAGCGACTCCTGCGCCGACGAATACCGCCAATGCTCCGGCGACGCCACCAGCCCGCGCTTCACCGGATTATTGTGCAGATACACCAGCTTCTGCTCCATCATCGCGTCGCCCATGATTGCCTGCGGATGCGACCCTTCCTGCCAAACCTGATGCGTCTGCGCCTTGTGCGCCGCCCGGTAGAAGCGCAGTTGATTCACCAGCCATTCGCGCCCCTCCATCTCCACCTGCGCCAGCAGCCGCTTCGCCGTGAAGCTCTTCAAATCCCGCAGCACCCCGGCCAAGTCCGGCGCCGCGAGGATGGCATGAAAGTGCGTGTCTAGGATCACCCACGCATAGATCTTCAGCCCCTTCTCCCGCCGGCAAAACTCCAGCGACTCCACCAGCAGATCGCAGCACGCCGCCGTGCTGAAGACCGGCAGCCACTCCACCACCGTCGCCGTGACGAAGTGCGCCAGCCGCGGATCATGGACGAGGTAGCGCGAGCGCATCGTGGCTGCAGAGGTTGAGGGAGGCAGAGCCCTCCGAGACAAGTGCGTTCCCAGGCTGGAGCCTGGGAACGAAGGAGGTCGCGCAGCAGCGAAGGAGTGGCTATCGACTCGACCTCGAACACCTTCTGGCATCATCCAAGGCCCGAAACCTCTCATCAGTTATGCCAACAATTGACCTTGCGTATCCCAAACTACTCGAACTTTTCCAAGCGCATTTGGACCCGAAGCGAACTGAAACCGCGTCGTTTCTTATATGGTATCTGGAGAACTATCTTCGTCTCGATGCCGTCGAGGCAATTGATTGTGTTTGCGACCAAAAAGGCGACAAAGGCGTCGACGGGATTTACGTCAATGAAGATGCAAATACGATCGAGGTTTACCAGAGCAAGATTTCGCAGAAGAAAGTTAGCAGCATCGGCGATACCGCTCTCAAAGAATTCGAAGGAACACTACTTCAGTTCAAGGACACAAGCTCGATAAGGGCAATTATTAAGTCGGCGGGAACCGCAGATGTCGCCCGCCTTATCGACAGGCTCGGGCTGGTGGACAAGGTCGATGACTACGAGGTGAGAGGCATTTTCCTATCGAATATCGACCTCGACGGAAATGGTGCAGATTATTTGAAATCTCACTCTGCCATCAGATTCATAGGCAAAGCAGAACTTGAGTCGACCTACATCTCTTCCAGTCGTGATGTCCGGATTTCTAAACCAGCATCATTTGACGTAAGTGGATACGACGTTGCAACCTACATCGTTGATAAAGACCACAGCGCTATTATTGCCCCGTTGAAGGCATCAGAACTTGTGAAGCTGGACGGCATCACGAACCAGGCTTTGTATGCGTTCAATGTTCGAGGCCCTCTGGGACGGACACAGGTCAACAAAGATATTGCCGCAAGTGTTCGCAATCCCTCGCGTCACAAGCTGTTCCCGCTTTTTCACAACGGAATCACAATCATCGCGAAGACTGTCAAGAGCCTTAAGGACCGAATTAGCATTGAAGATTACTACGTTGTGAATGGTTGCCAGAGTTTGAGCGAGCTTTACAACAACAAGGGCGCCATCACTGATCAGCTACGTGTATTGGTGAAGCTGATCAAAATGGAGGCCACCTCGCCGCTCTCCGCAGTGGTAACCAGTTTCTCGAACAATCAAAACGGGGTAAAGGCGCGCGACTTCAAATCAAATAATCCACTCCAGATTCGTCTCCAAAACGAGTTTAATACTGCGTATAAAGGAAAATGGTTTTACGAAATAAAACGTGGTGAGGACAGCGAAGGCGCAGTTACCATCACCAATGAGGAAGCTGGTTTGTATCTAATGGCGTTTGACCTCAAAAAACCTTGGGCAACGCACCGCAAGTATCAAGTGTTCGAGGACGAGCATGCGAGTCTTTTCGGCCGACCTGGTGTTTCGGCGCACAGAATTGTGCTATGCCATCATTTGATTAGCCGCGTAGAGGAGGCCATCAAGGAATTGAATAACACCTTGTTCGCGAAATATGCGCTCACAAAATATGTTCTTCTGTATATCTTGCGACTTATATTTGAAACCGATGACATTGGAAGAGATCTGTTGCAGTCACCAGAGAACTTCACGCTCAACCCCGGTAAGCTAGGTGCCGTGTTGGCTTGTGTGGACACAATGCTGAGCGATATCGTCATTGATTTGAACGCCGAGCTAGATCAACTCGGCGAAGACTTCGATTATCGAGGTAGATTGCGAGACGAAGGTTGGGTAAAGAGTCTTTCAGGCCGTGTTGTTGCTGATTACAAAAAGCTAGTTTCCCGAAAGAGAATTGACCCTCTTGCCGAGCAGTATCGCCGTTTGATCGTCACGAAAGGCAAGAAGAAGTAGTTAGACGGGCGCCCAGCGAAATGCGATTCACAGATAAGCTGCTAAACTGGGTGACGCATCTCTGGATGCGCCTGCAAACCCAGTGAAGCAGACTTCTCTCGTTTCCAAGCTCCGGCCTGGAAACGCTGTTGTCCCCGAGGCTCCGCCTCGATCACCGTCCGACGACAGAAAACGTGCTCGGTGCTACCGGGCACCGGAGAGGCAAAGCCTCGAAGACAAGTGCGTTCCCAGACTGGAGCATGGGAACGACGAGCGGGAGAATGTGCGGGGCGGACGATGCGATTACCCGACCGCTCACCCCCAAAACCCGCTCGGCCTCTCCTTCTCGGGCACGACGAGCGGGAACTGTTTGCTCATCGGGTGGTCGGCGATGCCGGCGAGGTCGCGGAGGGCGAGGTGGAGGTGTTCGGGGCGGATGCGGATGCCGGTGGCGGGGTCGCAGGCGAGGGTGTCGGGACGGAGGGGGATGGCGAATTGCTTCTCATCGGTGGCGCCGAGGACGCGGTCTCCGCGAATGCCGTGGCCCATGAACATGATGGAGCCGATGCTCCAGTGGTCCTTGCCGTTGCCTTTGTTGTAGTCGGGCGTGCGGCCCATCTCGCTCTGGATGACGACGACCAGCTTTTCGCGGAGGCCGAGCGTCTCGGCGCGGCGCAGCAGGTAGGCGATGCCGGCGAGGAACTCGGGGATGAGCTTCATCTGGTCGGCGTCGTTGTTCGCGTGGCTGTCGAACTGGCCGATGGAAAGGTTCGCCGAGACACAGACGCCGGCTTTGAAGGAGGCCAGCGCGATCTCGGCCTGCTGGGAAAGCCGCTCTTTGGGGATTTCCTTCGGGATGAAGGGGGTGACGCGGCCGAGCGCTTTGGAATTCAGCTGCGCCGCGTAGAGCATGCTCTCGGCGCGCTCCATGCGCGGGAGGATGGCGCGGGAAAGGGTGGCGTCGGTCTGGTCCTTCAGCGCTCGCTCGATGCGGTCGAGGACGAAGGGGTCGTGGTAGGGACTCTTCAGGTTGCCTTCAATGCTGTCGGCGTTGGAGACACGCTGCAGCGAGGGAAGGTAGGGAATGCGCGACATGGCGACGAGGTTCCCGGTGTTCGAGTAGTTGCCGAAGGTAAGAAAGGAGAGCGGACAGCCCGAGCCCTTCGCCGCGGCGACTAATGCCGCGAAGGTCGGATAGGCGAGGCTATCCAGCTTGCCCGTGGCCATGTAGCGCGCGCCGGGCGAGTGGTTGTTGACGGAGTAGTCGATGCCATTGAGCACGAGTAACTCGCGGCCATATTCCGCGAAGAACTCTTCATTACTCATTCCGCCGGCCTGCAGGTGCGGCTTGGTGGGGGCGAACTTATGCGCGCCGTCCGTAAGGATGTCGCCCTCCTGATAGAGCCGGTTGATGTCGCCGATCCCTTTCGGGTCCATCAAGTAAGTCGTGTCCCAGCCGCCGGAGGCGTTGAAGACAACATAGAAAGGCCCTTCATACGTGCCATCTGAATCGGCACGCGCGGGAGCGGGGAACCACAGCGGCGCGGCGACCCCCAAGCCAGCGAGGCCGCAGAGCTTTAGAAAGTGCCGTCGCGATTGATTGCTATCTTTACTCATAGAGAAACTCGCGCTGCCTGTGTGGCTTAGCAGGCTTCCAGCCTGCACGTGTGAGAACCGCAGGCAAGATGCCTGCGGGCCACACAGGCTGGAAGCCTGTGCTACGGCTCCCTTCTTTACTCATACAAGAAGTCGCGCTGGCGCAGGAGATAAGTGACGACGCCGCGCCACGCGCGGACAGTATAAGTGGGATCCTTGAAACGCTGCTCCCCCGTGGCGCGGCAGGAGTAGTTCTCCAGCGGCTCGATGTTCTTTCGCTCATGCGCGTCGGCGACGATCCCGGCGAAGAGATCGAAGGTGCGCTGCACTTCCCCGCTGTCCGCGGCATCGAAGCGGCCAAGGATCAGCTCGTGCAGGTGGACGAGCGTCTCGCGGATGCGCTCGTCGGCTTCGGCGGATTCACCCGGCACCACTTCCGGCTCGATCTTTGGGAAAAGGCGGCGCTGCTCGGGCAGAAGCGCGAAGTCAGCGGCGACGTTTTTGCAGGCGACATCATTAGCCATCGTGCGCTGGAGCGCGCC
>CAXSDZ010000034.1:21821-28227 GCA_964235505.1 uncultured Chthoniobacteraceae bacterium | reverse complement strand
CGCCGAGCAGCGCGGCGGTTTCATCGATCGAGCGATGGAGCGCGGCGGCGGTGCCGTCGTCGAGCGGATGCGCGAGCGGCAGGGCCGGGTGGATCCACTCCAGGCCGTGCCGCGCGAGCGGGAGGCTTTTGAGAAACGGCGAGCCGACGCCGAGCGGATGAATGGCGGAGCCGAGGTCGTGCCGGAAGCCGGGCAGCGTGATTTCCGCGGTGCGCGCGCCGCCGCCGAGGGTGGGCTGCGCTTCCAGCACGCGGACGCTGCGGCCTGCCTGCGCGAGGGTGATCGCGGCGGCGAGGCCGTTCGGGCCGGAGCCGATGACGAGAGCGTCGAGCATGTCTCCAGATTCGCGCAATGTCGCGTGCGTTGCCCCCCCCGGCGCAAACGCCGAAAGCCGGGGCAGCAAGCGGGCACAACTCTTTTCGGCTGGGGACAGCCGACGCTACATCACGGGGCGCGGGAGTTTGGCGGCGCGCAGCGATTCGCCGGTGAGGAAGATCGCGACGGCGAGGAAGAGCAAGTCTTTCAAGACAAACTGGCCGGGCATCCCCGACGGAAATGGGAAGCCGTAGCCTGGCTCCCACATGCCGGGCGTCGTGAGCACGAAGCTCATCGTGAGGCAGAACATGACGGCGGCCATGGCACCGCCGAGCGCGGAGGTGAGCGGCGAAAACTTCCGCGCCAGCAGGAGCAGGCCGGTGACGATCTCGGTCACGCCGATGAGACTGGAAAGCATCTGGAGGCCGAACGCCTTCAGCGCCCACGCGAAGAGCGGGCTGTTCGCCACGAGCGGCTCGATGTTTTTCGCCTCGTAGGCGGTGAATTTCAGCGCGCCGACCCAGAGTAGG
Source organism: uncultured Chthoniobacteraceae bacterium (assembly GCA_964235505.1). Lineage (GTDB taxonomy): Bacteria > Verrucomicrobiota > Verrucomicrobiia > Chthoniobacterales > Chthoniobacteraceae > CAXSDZ01. Next base: position 27,382 of record CAXSDZ010000034.1, on the reverse strand, counting down.
ATCGCCGCGAGGGCGTAGCGCATGAAGGGTTCGCCGATGGCTTCGAGGCGGTTCTGGCGTGAGAGAGGGTCGTTCATGGGAGGAGTCAGTTGATGCCGCGGAAGCAAGAAAGCTCCGGGGTGAAGCTCGGAGATGCGAGGGCGCGGTTTATTCCTCAGACCACCTCCATTTCTTCCGCAGCGCACCTTCTTCTGCTTCTCGGGATGCGACAGGCGGCACGTCCCGCGACGCGTCGGTTCGCCCGCCTACCTTCCTCCGCGATTCGCTTCCGCCATCTCGGCGGGACAGAGCCGCCTCTACAGCTTGCCGTCAAAACGGCATGTCGAACTTCAAATCGTCGCGCGTGCCTTTCGTCGTAAGCACGCCGGCGTGGCCGCCGGTGCGGATAACTTTGGAAACCCAGCCGTCTTTTTCCTCGACGTAATCGGTCTCGGGCGGGAGCGCGAAATCATCGCCGCGGACGAGATAGAACATCGCCATCTGCCGATCGTTTTGCAGGCTGAGCATGATGACCGGCTTCCCCTGCCACTCGGCGACGCTGGCCCCGATGAGCCGCATGTTTTCAGGGGTTTTCGTGATGGCGAAGTCGGCGGCGGTGAACCCCGGGCGCTCGCTGACCCACCTCGCCACGACGCTCGCATCGAAGCAGACCATCTGGAGCGCCGGCATGCTGCTCGTGTAGGTGATGCCTTGCTGGGCGAGGAGCTGCGCGGGCGTCAGAGGCTTAGGGCGCGAGAAGAAGTTTGCGAGCAGCAGCGCGGCCACGAAGACCGCCGCGATGGCGAGGATGGCGCGCGGCCACGTGAGGCGGATCACATTTCCCGGCGGCGGCTCGGCAGGTGCAGCGTGCGCTGGCCCCAGTGCACCGGCGGGTCGGCTGGGGACAGCCAACGCCACACCGGTTTCCGCACCATGCGAGGTGCCCGCTGCGCGCGCCCGCACACCGGCGAGGATCGCTTCTTTTCCCGCGCTGGAGCCGCGCGGGTGCTCGCGGAAGCGCTCGACCATGAGCGCGTCGAACTCCTGCTTTTTCGCAAACCACTCCGCAAGCTCGGCGTCCGTTTTTACCAGCGCCAGCGCCTCGGCGAAAATGGGATCGTCGGCGTCCAGATCGCCGGGACGATAGCATTCGAGCAGCGCTTTGGCGGTTTCTCTATCCATGTTGGGGTGAAGATACGCCGGATTCGCGCGGCGGGACGTTTTTCGGCGCAGGCGGGGTCTGCTCGAGCGCCTGTCGGAGCATTCCTTTGGCCCGCGCGAGCCGCGACATGACGGTGCCGATGGGGATGGCGAGCGCCTCGGCGATTTCCTTGTAAGAAAGCTGCTCGAAATAAAAGAGGCTGAGCGGGACGCGGAACGCCTCATCAAGCCCGTCGAGCAGCGGTAGGAGCGCTTTGGCGTCGAGAGAGGCGGCATGGTCCACGCGGATGGGAGTGCTGCCTTGGTGGGTTAATTCCATTTTGTGCCGTTCGCGCACGCCCTGGGAGCGGCGCGAGCGCAGAAATTCGTGATGGATGATGGTGAAAAGCCACTGCTTGCCCTTGCCCGCCTCGCGGAGCTGGTGCTGGCGCGTCTGCGCGAGGAAAAAGCTTTGCTGCGTGAGGTCGCTCGCGTCGGCGTCATTGCCCGTGAGCGAGTAGGCGAAGCGATACGCCTGCTCGTAACGCTCGTGGACGAAACGCTCGAAATCGGCGAGGTCGGCCGGCGCTTCCAGGGCGAGATCCGGGAGCGGCTCGGCTTGCGCCCGCGGCGCTTCGGTCGCGATCTGGGAAGGGTCGGGAAGCAAGGCGGCAGGCTGCGTGAAGAACGTTGCGGTCATCAAACTCCCTTTTCGCCGGGAGCGGTTTCCGGCGTGCGCGGCGGCGCGGCAGCAGAGGCGCCGAGCGCGTCGCGGAGGGCTGCCTTGGCGCGCGGCAGGAGCGCGAGCACTTCGGCAATATCGAGGGAAAGGATGGCGGCGATCTCGTGGCAGGAAAGCTCGTGGGAGTAGAAAAGGACGCATAGCGCGCGGGCGGGCGGGTCGAGCGTCTCGAGCGCGGTGAGGAGCGCGGAAGCACCGCTGGCCGGATCCCGCGGGGACGCCGCGCCGCCATTTACCCCTGTGTGCCGGTGCCGGATGGCCGTGAAAACCCCGATGTCGTCGCAGGCGACGCCATCCACCTGCGCGTCGCGCAAGGTTTCGGCGACGAGCTTTTCCGCGGAAGCGGGAGAAAGCGTGAGAGCCAGCGCGAAACGATACGCCGGCGCATAACAGCGATCGACCAGCGCCTCGAAACGAGCGGCAGAGTCCGCTTTGCCAGGCAGAGTGAAATCGGACGGCACGCTCACGGGAGTAGGCGGTGCTTCGCGGGAGGTGGGCCGCGCCGGGTTGGAGGAGAAGATGCCATCAGCGGGCCGAACGGGAGATAACAGGGTGGATGCGGATCGTGGCAACCTATTTCCCCTGGTGCAGTATCGAGGGCTCCACGGAGCATGGGTGTCTCGTCCGTGCCAGTCTCCAAGTCTTCACGAAGCGTCCTGCCAGCGCTGCCTGTTTCATTCTCTTTGCCTGCCGCCCTGGACCGCGGCAGGCGGCAAAGATTTGTGGAATACGCGCCACACCCCACGGTTCTCAGGGGGGACACATGCCACCTCCGTCCCGCCCCCGCACTCTGTCCCCGCCGCCCCGCCTCAGGCAGCGTCGCGTTTTCCATCGTCCCGCTTTTTCTCCCACGCACCGCACGCATGGAGTGGCACCGCATTATTGAAGAGCATTACGCGCCGGCGTTTTGCTTCGCCTGGGCGCTGGCGGGGGAAGATGCTGCGGCGGCCCAGCTCACGCAGGAGACTTTCGAGCGCCTGCTGCCCGGCCTGGCTACGGGTGCCGGGGGCGACATCCGGCGCGCGCTGCTCATGGCGATGTATCAGCGCTTCGACGAGCCCGCGGCTCCGGCGGCGGCGAGCGCCGCACCCATGCCGCCCGAGCCGGTGGCGCTTCCTTTCCCCGCAGTCGCGAGCCTTTCGGCCGATGCCCTCCTGCGCTCGCTCGCTTCGCTGCCGCGCCGGCAGCGGGCCGCGCTGATGCTCTTCTATGGACTCGCCGCTTCCCTGCACGTCATCTCCGACGTCCTCGGCCTTCCCGCGGAAGAAACGGTCTTCACGCTCTCGCAAGCCAAGACGCGCTGGCGCGAGTTGCTGGCTCATGCCCGCGAGTCCGCCTCCACCGGAAAGGAGCCGCGCCATGAATAGCGTCGAAGCCCGCCGCCGACTCGCGATCTTCCGCCCTGGGCGAGACGCGGGTGACCCGTTTTTTGCCGAAGCGCTCGCCCTCGCACGCAGCGACGACGCGCTCGCGCAGTGGTGGGAGGAGGAGCAGGCCTTCGACGCCGCCCTCGTGCAAAAGCTCAGCGAGTTCCGCCCGCCGGAGGCATTGAAAGCCGCCATCCTCGCCCGCACGGACGGCGCTCGAACGGACGGTGCCCGCAACGGCGACGGCCACGCGGAGCTGTGAAAGCCTCGCGGCGTGAAGTCTCGAAGGAATAAGCCGCGCGCCGGCGGCTCGCACCTTCATCCCGTCGCTTTCCCTCGCACGATCCGGCGTGCGCAAAAAAAAAGGCCCTTTATGAAAACTCCCGTCGCGCTCGCCCTGCTCTCCATCGCTCTCCTCGCGAGCGCTTCCGCGCAGCTCGCCGAGACGATCCGCGCCCATGGCGGCATGGAAAAGTGGAGCGAAAATCGGCAGGCGGAGTTCGATTGGAGCTGGACCGGCTCGCCCGGTGGCGACTTTACCGATCATCGCATCGTCGATCTGCGCACCGGGCAGGGTTTCGCGGAAACGGAGCGCTACCGGCTCGGCGGCGACGCGCGCGAAGCGTGGGTCGAGCCCGACCGCAAAGCGCTCGGCGACCTCGATCCGGTCGCGGCCTTTCGCGTCGGGTGCGAGTTTCTCGCGCTTCCTTTCGCGCTCGGCGGCAAAGGCGCGAGCGAAAAGCCGCTGGGCACGCGCGCCTTTGAAAACAAGGAATGGACCGCCACCGAAGTCGTGGTCGTCCGGGATGGCGCGCCGCCGGAGACTTACGTGGCCTACGCTGACCCCGCCACGCAGCGTCTGAGGCTCGTGACGTGGACGCGTGCCAAGCCGCTCGTGCCTGGCACCAGCACTGACGCGGGCACGGGCACGACCGAGGCCATCGCCGTGATTTTCGACGAATGGCAGGAAGCCGGCGGCCTGCTCGTGCCGCGCAAGGGGCGCATGGTTCGCTTTCGCGATGGGGCCGCCGACAAGCCGCTCGGCACGCTGGAATGGCGGAACGTGAAGTATTCCCAAACCGCGCCCGACCCGCGGCAGTTCACAAAGCCGAGCGCCGCCCCCGCGGTGCCGCGCGTGCCGTGACGCGCATCGCGGCCCGGCGAGCGCCTGTAGCGGCGGCTGCCCCAGCGGAAATTCCGGTGCGCTGAGGACCGCGCACGCCCCAGCAAGCGCGCTGAGACAGCGCACGCCTCTTCGCGGATGCGAACTCCCTCCAACCCATGAAAACATCAAGTAAGAAAACCATCCGCTACGCCGTGCTCGGCCTCGGCCACATCGCGCAGACTGCCGTGCTGCCCGCCTTCGCGCACGCGAATAAAAACTCGGAGCTCGCCGCGCTCATCACCGGCGACCCGGAAAAGGAAAAGAAGCTCGCGAAGAAATACGGCGTGCCCGCTTTCCACTACGACGACTTCGAGCGCGCGGTGAAAGAGCAGGCGCTCGACGCCGTTTACATCGCCTCGCCGAATCCCGAGCACCGCGCGCACTGCGAGCGCGCCGCGCGCGCGGGCCTGCACGTCCTTTGCGAAAAGCCCATGGCCGGCACCGAAGCCGACTGCCGCGCGATGATCGCCGCGTGCGACAAAGCGGATGTGCGGCTGATGATCGCATATCGCCTCCATTTCACCGCCGCGCACCTCCAAGCCATCGCGCTGGCGAAGAGCGGCAAGCTCGGCGACGTGCGCCATTTCTCCTCCGTTTTCAACATGCAGGTCGCCGAGGAGAATGTGCGCAACGAAGCGGGGCAAGCCGGCGGCCCGCTCTTCGATCTCGGAGTTTATTGCATCAACGCCGCGCGTTATCTTTTCGGCGCGGAGCCGACAGAGGTCGCCGGTTTCAGCGCGGCGAACGACGACCCGCGCTTCGCCGAAATCGAAGAGTTGCACGCCGCGATCCTGCGCTTTCCCGACGACCGGCTCGCGACGTTCGTCACGTCCTTCAACGCCGCCTCCGCCGGCGTCCTCGAGCTCTCCGGCACGAAAGGAAAGCTGCGCATGGACCCGGCCTACGACTACGTGGACGAGCTGAAGTGGACGGTGACGATCGGCGGCAAAGAACAGGAAAAGACCTTTCCCGCCGGCGACCAATTTGCCCCCGAGCTGCTCCATTTTTCCGACTGCATCCTGCACGGCAAAAGGCCCGAGCCCGACGGCAACGAAGGCCGGGCCGACGTGCGTATCATCACCGCGCTGCATAAATCCGCCAAGACCGGCCGGGCCGTCCGCCTCACGCCCGTCCTCCCGCAGATGCCGCCGCGTGCCGCTCAAGCGAC
>CAXSDZ010000034.1:21119-21811 GCA_964235505.1 uncultured Chthoniobacteraceae bacterium | reverse complement strand
CGACGAAGCGCCCGCCAGTGAAGGAACCGCCGCTCGTCCGCGCCCACTCGCCGCACCCGGACGAGTGAACGCGAGCGGCGGCGCGCCATTCGCGCCGTCGCGCGAGGGCCAGGGTGCAGGCAGGATCCTCGCTCGCGATCACGTCCTTCAACCCGACACATCTTGCAGGGATAGCGCGCATCGACGGCATTCCATTCGAGTCTCGCGAGGGTGGTTCGCGGCGACCCACCGATATAGAGGCGGATCTGTTTCAAAGTAAGGAGAACGGGCCGCATGACGCGCAGACCTGGATCTGCGCGCGTGATCTCAGGTGGCTGGCGACACGTTCCTCGTAAAACTCGGAACAGGGTCTCCGCTGCACAGCGACTGCCGCGGGATGAACCACTTTCGTGAGACTTGATGAAGGCAGCGGTTGCCGAGTCACCTATTGATTGCTTCATCGAGCAACTTCACTCGTTCCATTCGCTTTCGCTGCTGCCGCCCTCCATCGGCCTCAGCGACGAACCCACGAAATCCTGCGCGAAGCCTCTATCGAATTGCTCGTTGCGGCAGTGACTATCTGCTCGCGGAAGTTCGTCCGTCCTATTGTGCCGCAGCGCCCCGCGGGCTGGCAAGACGACCAGGCCGGCAACCACGCCATGCAGGAAAAAGGCTCCGCCTTCCGCGGGCGTAGACTTGTGCAGGTGCTTGAG
>CAXSDZ010000034.1:0-21109 GCA_964235505.1 uncultured Chthoniobacteraceae bacterium | reverse complement strand
CCCGCCTTCGCCCGCGCCCCTGCCCCCGCGCAAGACTACGCCTCCCATGTCCCACTTTCACCACGTCGCTACCATCGCAGCCATGTGCGGCACCGCATGCAGAAGCGTGGGGACGGCGCAAACGGCGCGCTTGCTGACCGCAGCCCATAAGTCGCTTGTGAACACGCAATGCTACGGCGGCAGACCCTTGGCCGGCGTTGACGACCGGTGCGAAGCGCCACGCGGTGTCCCAGAATACCTGCCAACGTGCTTTCAGCCTCTAGGGCTCCAGCGAGCGCTGGAAATTGCTGAACAAATCGAAGGAGCCGAAATCGAATTCGCCGCCGCGTTGAAGAGGCAAGGGCAGCCAGCCCTGTCATCGGGTGCGACACCGCGGGTTGCCGACGCCAAGCCCACGCGAGGCGAATGCAAGGGGAGGATTTCGCCCGAAGGATGGGAGCATCTCGTGGCAGCCCGGGCGCGCTGGGCGAGGTTAAAGCACAGCAGTGCTGTGCAACTGCGGGGCGTGGGCGTTCATTGCCGGTTGCTCGTGAGTGCAGAAGCGCCTCCGCTGCGGTCAAAGAGAAGAAGCCGGCATAACTCGCCTGCGGCTCGGCCCTGCGGGCACTTATTCCGTTTTTCTCTCTTGACCTCCGCTGCGCCGCTTCTGCGGAGGTGGGCCTATGGCTTTTTCTTCAGGAAAAAAAAGCCGGGGGCTTTCCTCTGCTTACTCCTCTTGCGGCTCTCGTGGAAACGGCGGCAGTTTGGGGCTGCTCCCCGGTTCGGTTTCGCTGAGAACGATCTCACGCACCCATGTTGCCTTCCTGTCAGGTGGCTGTTCGCTTTCCCATACGCGCGCAAGCTCCCCGGTGCAGGCGGCTTTCCAGAGTGCTTCGAGTGCCGTGCCGCAGAGTGTGACGGTGCCAGAAGAAAAGCGGAAATCAGCTCGCCCGCCCCAGCGAAGTCGAGCGCCGAGAGGAAGGCATACGGGACAAAGCGTCTGGTGCCGTCCTGCTTCTCAAAGGCAATACCGAACGAGGACTGCGGGGCTTCTTCGTAGCAGGCAGAAGCGAGTGGAGCAGATTTACGTTCGGAGGTGCGGATCATGGTGTAAAGAAAGGGTTGCACGCTCAGACTGCCCGTATCTGCGCCGCACGTTGCGCTCGCTTCGGAGCAACTTGCGGTCGCTGCAACATGGCGGTGCGACGTTCCCTCCAGCGCCGCACCATTTGCTGGACCTGCTCCATCCGCTGCCGCATCGGCGCTGCTGTTCGGGCGAAGCTCTGGGTGGCAGTTTGCGGTGGCACTCGCACCCAGAGCTGGAGGCGGGTTGCAATCGCGAGAGATGAGTGATTGCAAGCAGCCGCTGGGGAGAACGCATCAAGAGCAGCCCGGCGGCTCCCCTCAGGCAGCCGCGCGAGCAGACGCTCTTTGTCAGGCGTATGGACCACACAGGTGCTTTTTCCGCGCGAGCAGGCGACGTAAGCGGCTTTGGCATCCAGCCGCTTGGTGGCAACCACGACGTGCTCGCAGGTGCGGCCCTGCGCTTTGTGCGAGGTGACGACGTAGCCGTGGCACCATTGCCGGAAACTGTGCGGGATGGATACACCCTCGTTGGTGATGATGCTTTGGTCTGGTTCGACTCGCTCAACGGTGAGCACCTGCCCGTTCACCACTCCCAATCGCTTGCTGTTGGCGCGCACGAGCAACTTGTCGCCGACAGCGACCTCGATGCTTCTCGGCGTTCCCACGTCGAAGGACTCGGCTGCACGAAGCGGCAGAGGGCGCACCACGCCGCCGACGGTAAAGAGCGCCAATCGGCCTTTACCCTCTGAGCAAACCTCCGCAGACTCTCCTGCTTTCCAAACGCCGGTAGCGCGGGCGAAGACGACGACCTGCCCGGTCCGGTAGTTGTGGACGTTGCGCTTCTGCTGCGCTGTCCACTGGAGCGAGTCATGCACGGTGAACGTAGCGCCATCACTGCGTTCATGAAGTCCTCGGGCTTGGAGACCGGAGCGGATCGCCTCAGTCAACCGGTGCTTCTCTGCCCAAGTGGGCGCCACAGCAAGGCAGCGCTCCAGGTCAGTGCCACCATGGGTCAAACGCAGGTAATCCTCGGTCGCACGATGGAGGTAATCGACCTGACTCTCTTGTAGCCAGCCGAGCGCGTTCAGAGCGGCGAGACCGCCGCGTGCGTCGCCCGCTGCCATACGCTCCACCGCTGCCTTGTAAGCAGGTGCATCCTGCTGCCGACGTATCTCGGCAACCTCACAGCGCCCGAGCTGGCTGTGCGCTTCCAGCACCCGCAGGAAGTCGCCTGCCTCAACGCTCACATGCTGGCGCACGTCTCCCACCAGCAGCACGCGCAGGTCGCGCTCATGAGCCAAGCGCAGGAGCGCCGCGCCTTGGCGGTTGCTCTTCAGGCCCGCCTCATCGCAGATCACAACAGCGCCGCGGAGCAACTCGTGTCGGGAGACATTCTGCAGGAAATCCTCCACCGTGGTCGCGTCGGCAAAGCCCTCCTGCTGGAGCACCTTGGCCGCAGCAGCTGTAGGCGCAATGTAAAAGGCGCGGTGCCCAGCCTCGGCGAGCCCCCGATGCACTTCGCGCAGGGTGGTCGTCTTTCCGGCGCCAGCCACGCCGCGAAAGCTGAAGACTTGGTCGCGCGTGGACAGGATCGCACGCACGGCTTCGCGCTGCTCGGCGGAGAGCTGGCCAGCCGACGCAAAGTTGGCGTTGAGCGGCTGGCGGCGGTCCTTCGTGGCATTCACGAACGCCACGCTCCAACGCTCCAGCTCCAGCCCGTAGCGGGTGCAGCACTCAGCAAGCAGCGGATTACCCGCTTGGGCTGAAAGCTGCACGAGTTCACCTTGCTCCTGCTCCACGGCGTGCTTGAGCTGCGCGAGATCCACTGATCCGAGCGCCTGATTGAGTGCTCCGGCGAGCACCTCGTGAGCAGGTGCCACGCTGCGCCGCTCAAAAAAGGTGGGCCACGGCGGCTTGCAGCGCCTGCCGCTCTACCTCGGCGGTGTGCTCATGATGTGCCCCTGCTTTTACCTGTTTCAGTGCCTCGGCCCGCAACGCCTGCAACCGCTCCCATTCTCCGCGCAGGAGCTGGTTGCGCTGACGGGCGCGCACGTCGGACGTGCTGATCTCGGAGAGCTTCTCGGAGCGGGTCTCGCGCGTTATCCGGGCGACTTCTGCCGCGCTCGGCGCCCGTCCATGCTTCTGTTGAAAGCGGGCGATCTCCCGCTCGATATCCGCCCGGCGTTTTGAGAAGCGCTCACACAGCTCTGGCGGAACGCCAGCGATCTCAAAGCCGGTGACGTTCCCCTTCGTGTCTCGCACTTCCTGTGTCTCATAACCGAGCGCACGAACGCGGCGGGCCAGCTCGTTCTGGTAAACCTTGCCAGCGTAGCGGATCGCTTTGAGCATCTCGTATTCATCCAGCGCTATCCACTTGCCGGAAGCATCTCGGGTGGCATTCGCAACGACGAAGTGGGTGTGGAGCTGCGGGTCCAAGGCCCGGCTCGCATCGTGCGTGAAAGCCGCGGCGCAGACGTTGCCCGTCGGCTCTCGGCCACGCACCAAGACGCCGTTCTTCTGCCGGCAGGCGAAGCGTTCCAGCTCAACGAATGCCGTCATTGCGGCGGACTGGTGAGCCTCCCGCAATCGCTCATCGCCCACGAGCACCGCCATGAGGGACACGGACTTTTGCGCCGAGCACTGGAAGTCGAAGAACGCCACGCGCTCCTTTTTAGTCAGGGGGTGTCAGCCGCTCCTCCGTGCCCGGCTTCTGGTTTTGCCGAAGAGCCTCAAACTGCTTGGGTGCCACCTCGCCACTCAAGCCCAGCGCCGCTGCCGCTTTTCCCACCCACACGCCGGGCACTTTCTCTTCTTCAGCGTAGTAGTCGTTGGCTGAAAGATGCTTCGCCAGATAGGTCGAGCCATCCCGGATCTTGGCCATCGTGAACATGCCGATTTGGATGGGCTAGACGCCGCGAACATAGGCCACCTGCAAGGGGGCAGGTGGGAGGAAGAGAAGACGCAATATTTCAAAGCGCGGCTTTGATGAGCGGCCGAATCCGCACGCAGCTCGAATGCTGTTCGAGCTTTGTTCGAGCTTTGTTCGAAGCAGCGTTTCAACTCCGTGCGAAGCACTGGGACGAGCTCGGAAGCGTGGCACGGGAGACGGGCAAGACAGGTGCATAAGGACCGGCAGCGTAGCCGGAGGGCAGCCCGCAAGTTGCGCTCGTCTCGGAGCAACTTTCACGTTTTCGGCGGCTAGGAATGAGCGCCAAAGCTCATGCCCGGAAAGCCCTTCCAATCCAAACTGCTGCCGCATCTCGCCTTCATCCGGGAGCGGCGCGCCCGGCGCTGGAGCTATGTGCGCATCGCCGCGGCGCTGCGGGAGGAGCACGGGTTGAGCGTCGCTCCGTCGGAGGCTGATAACCTAAGCCGCATTGCGGGAGCCTTGCTCTTCACTCGGCGTAGCGATGCATTTCGCCGATTCGATTGCACCGATCTTTGGAGCACCTGCCGAAGGCAGCAGGTTCCAAAAACGCTCGGCGTCGGCTGGCCTTACCAACTCCCGGTCGTGCGCAAACACCATGGCCGGGCGATTTCCCATCTGGAGCGCCAGCGCTGCCGCGTCCTGATGCTTTGCCAGCCAAGGTGAACCGAACGAATGGCGCAGCGCGTTCTGTGGCCAAGGCGTGAGCCTCAATCCAGTCCCCTGCGCCTGATCTGTTTCTGTTCCCGGTGCCCCGAAGCCGACCTCTCTCCGAACAGCATCCAATCGGTAGCGGAGCGCAGATGGAGCAACCGGCCCAGCCGCTTTTCGACAGACTTCGAGCCACGCCTTCAGTGCGGGCTCGACTCTTACCAGCCGCCGCCGCGCCGTCTTTGCTTTGTGCGCTTTCACTTCGATAAAGCCGCCTTCAAGATCGACCTCGCTTCAATCGAGCTTTTCCAGCTCCGCACTGCGGAATCCGGCAAACAGCCCTATCGCCGTGTAAGGAAGAGTCTCTTCATCACAGGCTGCAAGCAGTTGCCCCGCTTCCGCGACTTTCAGAATCTCGGGCGCATGATCGATCTGTTTTGCGATCTCCGTCGCCCGAGCTGGATTGGTGGGGGAGTATCCCCGCTTTACGCAAAAGCTGAATAGCGTCCGCAGATCGCGTCGAAAGGTGTTCCGCGTGCCAGGAGCGACAGGCAGTCCCGTCAACCATTCATCGAGTTCTTTTGTGTCAAATCCCGCCGACGCGCGCTGGCCGAAAGTCGCGGCAAATCGGCCGAGGCGCAGCTCAAGGTCGTGGCAGTATCGCTTCGATTTGCCCGCCGCCTGTCGCACTCCAATCAGTTCTGTGAGCGCTCGCGAAACCGAAATGGAGTGCTCCTGCCGACGCAAGTGTTCGAGGTAAAAGTTGATGGCGTCCTGAACCGTCTTGCCAAAGCGGGCGAGTTCCTCGTTTCCAAACGCCGCAAGTCTCTCGTTTTGCCGTCGTGCCCGGCACTGCTCTGCAAACGTTTCCGCCTCGCTCAACGTGGCAAACTGCTTTCGCTCACCACCGCTCTTCGTGCGCGCATCTACCACCCACCCTACTGCTCCAGAAGCATACATTCGCTTCTTGATGTAAGGGCCAACGCTGTGTGGCACGACGAGGCGATTTCTTAACTGTGGGTGAGACAGGAGCGATCGAAGCTTTCATGCCTACGTTATTGGCACTTCAGTCAATTTGTCACTGTATAGCTAAGCCCTTTTAAGGCGTTGGTTGCGGGTTCGAGTCCCGCCCAACCCACTGCTTCACTTCAGGGCGGCAGCGTGTAAACCGCGCACGCTGTTCATTTGTCATTGCGTGGCGTGCCGGTAGAGCCGGCGCGGATTATGACGGATTGGAAAACGAAGTCCCCCCGCTCCGCAGCGAAACACCGGCACCCCGTTTTGGCGTGCTCCAGCGCGCTCGCAGTTTGCGCGAATGCCCGCAGCGGCGATGTCGCGGAGGAAGTCGGGATCGCGCCAGCTTCCAAGATCTGGAGCGTCCCCGTCGGGCTGGCAGAATGCGACGCCAACCGCCAGCTACCCTGAACTTATGTTGCACTTCCCTGCGTGCGGCAACGCCGCGAGCACGGCAACCAATGATTTTGCCGCGCCTTGCGATTTGAACTGCGTGTAATCTGAGAGCGAGTCAACGCAGCCTTTCGCCGTTGGCGGAAAAGGGCTGCGGCTCACCGGCAGCGCGCCCGCAATCGTGGGCCTGGATCGGCAACGCCGCACTTTCCACCCCGCTGCTGCTATATCTTTCGGGCCTTGTGGCGTTGACGATCGGCGGCACTGGCCCCGGCAACCTCACGCTTTCCGGCGTGATCTCCCAGCTCGCCTCGCCTCGCGCGTTGTTGATCGCCGGGCAGACGCGCTCATTGAACGCGCAGATCATCACTCTCGCCAGCGCATACAACGCGACGGGCGGCATCCTGCTCCAGTCCGGCAATTTCGTCTTGGGTTCCGGCACTATTACTGCAGGCAGCGCACCCCTCACGGTGCGTGGCGGCAGCCTGCGCTTCACGACGAACAACTCTTCGTTTTCAAACCCAGTCTTGTTGGAAGGTGAGCTGCTGGTCGTGGGCAGCAATTCGGCGACGTTCCCTTCCATTTCCAGCGCGATCGGAAAATGGGGCATGGCGCGGCGGATGAGCCCGATCGCCGAGGGGCTCAATGTCCTGCAAACCACTCTGGCTCAGACCGCCAGTTACACGGGCGCGCCGCGGATCGAATTCGACCCGAGCTTCCCCACGCCTTCCAACAAAGCGGGCAAGCTGCTGCTGACCGGCACCGGCGCGCTCCCGGACACCTCGCTCCACGATGTGCGCTCGGGCAGCACGCTCACGGTCGATGGCACGGCGGTCGGCGGCACGCTAGATCGCATTCGCAACACTGCGCCGGTCGAGCTGCACAGCGGACGACTGATCTTGCGCGCGACTGGCTTTTTCACGAAGCCGCAGACGGAAACGATCGGCGTTTTAAAGATCGCCGGGCACTCGATCGTGAGTATGGGCATTTCCGCGAACACCACGGTCGGCGGACAGATCGCGGCGGCTTCCTTGAAGCGGATCGGGCAGGGGCGCTGCTGCTGCGCGGCCTCCTGACGCGCGCGGCGCAGACGGCGGTGAACTCGCGCGCGAAGGTCACGGCCACACTGGCAGTAATGCCTTGATCGGCGGTGACGGAACGGAACCTGTGTGCAACCAATGACTCCCTCCGCTGAACTCCGGCAGCACGATTGCGCTTGAGCTAGCCGCGCCTCGCCTTTCATTGGATCGAAGTGGCTATATTCGATTGAGTAAAAGCCGTCTTAGATTGTGTCGTCCTAGGTGAAGCCCTTGAGGCAGCCTGCAACCAACGCTGCGCGAAGCCTGTGCATTCGTGCGGCGAGACTGGAAGAAGTTGAGCAACAGCGCGAGGGCGGCAAAGATGGCACTAATGGCTGGGACTACGACGAGGGCAGTCTGTGTCCATTGCGGCAGTGCTTGAATAAGTGCTGGCATAGTTGAACGCGTGCGACGGTTAACGACTCCAAGCTCAGCGACCGCGGAGTGCGGCGCGGCACCTGCATGGCGGGTGGAAAGGCAGCGGCGGAAGCAAGTGCCGTGACGCACGGAGCGGTTCGGTGCAGCGCATGGTTAGGCGACGTTCGTTGCATTCAGGAGAGACGTAATCCGAAGATGCTCAACTGAGGAGTCGATCCATTCTTGGAGGAGTGCTTCGACGGTAAGTTGATCTATCGCATTGAGGAGCCGAGCGCACTGAGCAATATAGTTTGCGCACCAAGAGCTTCCGTCTGCCCGATAAAGCGTCACCGCCAATCGGAGATGCTCCGCGGCCTCGCTGAGACAACCGAGCCTCGCCAACACACAAGCACGGTCGAACTCCAAATGGTGCTGAGAAGCGCGGTTTGCCTTCGTAAGGATGTCGAGAAGACGGGCAACGGTTGAAGTCGAATCGAAAAAAGTAAGCGCTTGTATCTGCAAGGCCGTAACCACCTCGTGCATTGCGTCGTCAGCCGCTTGATGAGTGCTCGACGGCCACCACGCCTCGGCGACGCCGCGTCGCAGACGATCTCCGCAATCTAGGACTATGTGGGTGCGTGGGCGGAAGAGGGCAATAGAAGCGTAGTTCACAGTAAAATCACTGCCGCCGTAGGCTGAAAGCTGAAGGTTGAAAAAGTGAAGAATGTCGTCTGAAATACGGCCGCAATTCCGGCCCGTGATCATGCGGAAACCGTGGCGAGCAATCCACGGCTTGAGGATGCTGGTGGTCGCTGCTGTGAGTGGATTGCTGGATCGCCGCATGAGGTTTAGTCGCCTAACGACCCCAAGCTCAGCGACTGCGGAGCGCGGCGCGCTGGCTGCGGAAAGATGGGTGGGGGCGAGCGAAGCGAGGTGGTCTGAGCAGCCGCTGTGACGCGCGGAGCAGTTCGCTGCAGCGCATGGTTCAGCGTTGCGGGTGTTGGGGAAAAGCTCATCCGATGGACAAGAGAATGACTGAACCAGCGTCGAGACTGGCGAGACTCTGTTGGATAGCTGCAATGCCGTCCAGCATAGCCTGACCAATATCCGCATCGTCGGTCGCGTTGAACTCGTTGAAGTAGTCGCGGAACTCATCTGATGAGAATAGCGAAGGAGAAAGCCTGTCGTGGTAGGCGTCCTTGTGTGCCGACGTGAAAACAAAAATGGTCGCTCCGCGGCTCTGGGACAGATGCGTCGTTAGAGGATCGTATGGCGACTCCATAAGTTTGATTCCGTGCTCGTCCAGATACGGAAGAAGCGTCGCGAGCACGTAGCCTGACCAGTCGTAGCTGGCTGCGGGTTGGCCGTGCTGCGCTACGGTTTGGTCGTAGTTGGAGCGAAGTTGCTCGACGGAGCTTGCTGGCAATCGGATGAAGTCTGCGACGGCTGACATATCGGATGTGGTGTGAGCTTAGTGGTTGCCTGTTTGGCTTTCGTTACTCGGTGAGCGCGTAGCATCGCCGAACACGTAGTAGGCTTCACTTTTGAAGCCTTAAAAATTGGGACATCGTTTGTGAAGCTTTGGCAGGCGGGAGGCAGGGGTTCAATCGCAAGCTCCATATGCACAAATGTATGCTTTGCCTGAAAGGATCGAACATGGGGGACAGCTTTCCCGAAGGAGATGGGTGCTGGCAAGCCATGGCGCTTCGATTAGGTGCGGCAACCAATTGAACGAAGTTGTTTGGTGTTCGTTCAGGCTCTGCGGTCGAAGCGGCTTCCGAGACTGTAAGCACGGGGGCTGTGGAATCAGGTTGAACAGCGTCCGGTAGGAGGGTCTCCGCTAGAGCCTGCCATGCACTTTGATGGTTGAGCTAGAACAAGTTATTTAGCAGCAGGCTGGCGAAGGCGAGCCAGTGGAAGCCTGCGAGTGTGGTGGGCAGACGCTCATAGTCGCGCGAAAGGCGCCGGAACCTTGCCAGCCAGGCAAAGGAGCGTTCGACCACCCAGCGCCGTGGCAGGAGCACAAAGCCGCGCTTGGCTTCAGCCAATTTGACCACCTCAAGTTGAATGCCGTGCGCGGCGGCAGCCGCGGCGGGCTTTTCGCCGGTGTAGCCCTGATCCACGTAGGCGAGTTGCACGCTCTGCTCGGTGGCCTCCTGCACCTGCGCTGCCCGAGCTGCCACTTGGGAGCGCTCCTGTTCATTGGCGGGTGTGACCGCCAGCGCCAGCAGGTGACCCAAGGTGTCCACGGCCACATGAACCTTGCTGCCCTTCCTGCGCTTGTAGCCGTCGTAGCCTGCGCGGGCTCCGCTCTCTGGGCTGCTCTTTGCGCTCGTGAAGGAGGCGCAAAACCGCGCGCAGATCGTGGCTCATGGCCTCGAAGCAACCCGCGCGCATCCAGCGTTTGGCCTGTTGTTCAACGGCGCTCCAGGGAGGAAAGTCCCCGGGCAGCAGACGCCACGGACAACCCGCTTTGTTTCATCCAGCGCACCGCGTCAAAAAGGTCGCGCAGGGTGTAACGGTGCTGAGGCGCGTCCTCCTTCATCAGCGTCAGATAAGGAGCGGCAAACTCCCACTCTTCATTGCTCACATCGGTCGGGTAAACTTTGCGGCTTTTCACCCGCCAAACTACGCCGCCAAAAGTGCATGACACGCTTTAAGTGTTTGCACAAAAGCTCCACGGCATCCTCACGCTAAGGAAGGTGCTCGGGGGTAGAAATCAGTGCTCAGAAGCCGGCGACGGGTAATCAGTCGTCAGCATTGCGTGCTCAGCTGCGAAGCGGCGGTGGAAGGAAGCCCCGGGTGGAGCGAGCCTCAGGCGAGTGCAACCCAGGGTTTGGCAGGCGAGCATGGCCAGCCCCGAATGGGGCAACGGAAATGAACGCCTGCCGTTTGGATGCCTGTTGTCGATGCGATCTTTCCGCCGCCCCATTCGGGGCTGATGGCGTTTGCATCCATTCCCCCGGGTTCCGCTTCGCTCCACCCGGGGCTTCCTTCCGCCGCCGCTTCGCGGCTGAGCACGGAGCACGGAGCACTGACCACTGATCTCCGACTTCTGAGCACTCCCCACTGCCTACCATCCCCGACGGCCATCCGACAAAACTTTCGTTCAGATACTGCGCTGAAAGTGCTCTCGCGCGGCGGACTCAAGTCCGCAAAGGGGCGCTGGCTGCGCAGGGCTATTCCTTCACTTCGAGCTCCACGCTGCCGGACAGTTCCGCTGTGAGGTAAAACCCCACGCCTTCCCGCAGCCCTTGCAACAGAACACCGTGAAAGGCGCGTGATTGCCCGGCGACCTGGTCGGGAAAGGTGCCGCGGAAATGCCCTGTAGAGGGTGCGGCCGAAAGTGCCAGCTTCGATTCTGCGGGCGTGAAGGAGGCGCGGGCATTGGCTCCCAAGCTGAAGCGGAGAGGGCCGCTTTTTCCTCGGAAACTCGAAATTCACAAAACAACGGGTTGGCGCTCCCGGCGAGGGCGTCGCTGCCGCGGGCAGGAGGCGTGTAGGGCGAAGCAACGAAGCCGACGGGGATGGCGAATCCGCTGGGATAGCGCGCGCCTTTTCGCGGGGGGCGCGCCCAGCTCAGAGCCCTGGTGAACCACTCTTCCCCGAGTGCGATCGTGCCGCCGATCCCGCTATCGGGCCGGTAAAGCGGCACCAAAAGCGCGATGGCATCGCCCATCAGCACCTCGGTCCCGACGGAAAAGGCGGTGCCATCGGCCGCCACGCCTGTGAGCCGCACGGCGCCGCGATGGTGATTGTTTCGGTGAAGCCAGACAATGGCATCGACGCAGCCTTGCCATTGTTTTCATCGGTCGCCGCGAAAAGCTTCGTGTGCGCGGACTGCTCCACCGTGAGCTCGTCCGCTGCGGGAGCGCCGCCTTCCGCGCTCGCAAACCGCAGCACACACACGCCCGGCGCGGGCAGTGTAGCTCGCGTGAAACGTTGCGTAGGATTGATGAATTGCACTTCGCCCGGTCCACTCACGACGCTCCACTGGCCCGGCTCGGCATCCGCCGCCGGATCGCCGGAGGTCGAGTGACAGCCCAGCCACACCGGCTCACCGCGAGCATAAATCTCGCGCGAAGAAAAAAATGTGCAGCGGCGGGGCGGCGAGGCTGGTGGCGGGCGCTGCGCGAAAGCAAAGCGCGCCAGTGCGAAAGACTTCCCCCGACTTGTCTGCCACTGCATAGGTCGCGGCGAGCGAGGTGGGCACGCTGTTGCGGGTGGTGAGCTCGTGCAGTTGGAAGCTGCCGATCTGTGCCGTTTCCGGGTTGGGATTTTCCTCCCCGTTGTCCGTGCAGATCATCGGCGCGCCGCTCCCGTGGGCTCCGCGACGGACGCCGCGCTGCCTCGGCCCCGCGGTGAGCCGCTGGCCCGGCGGGGATTGGAACAAGGTGGACACGAACTCGCGCTCGAAGGAGCGCATCCGGACGCCAGAATCCTAGGTGTCGCTCCGACTGGCGGCATAAAATTTCGCCGGATTAAAACTCCTTTCGTTCAGCGTGCGATGCACCTATTCGGGCGGCGCGAAGCCTTCCTGCGGCCCGAGGAAGCGGCTCACCGTTTCACGCAGGGAGGTGCGTTCCTCAGGGTCATAAAGCGAGATGCGAAAGCTGTGCCCACTCCGCCGAACCTGGTTCAAGACATTCAGGTAGAGCTCGTAGTCTCCCGGGCCGGGGAAGGTGACGTCGGTGTGCGGCAGATCCGGGGTGGAAAAACACGAGAGGATCGCTGGCGTCCAGGCGGCTCCACTTCATGGGCACGTCCCCAGCGGGCAGGTAGATCACATCGACAAAAGGCGTGAGCCGCACGGTCGGTGTGAAGGGCTGGCTCAGGGTGAAAGTGCCAGCGGTGGTCGGGGTGAACAGGGCTGGCTGGTAGGAGTTGGAGACCCAGAAGTCCAGTTCGCCCCGCAGCATCGCTTCCGAGCCTTCCGCCCGCGCGGCAAAGGCGAAGCGAAGCGAAGCAACGCTGTCGCGTTCACGATATTGGATTGCTTTCACCTCCACCCGGTGACTCACAGCGACTGCGCCGCTGGGGGAAATAATCCGCAGCGAGCACGCCGGCACCCACGGAGGCTGGGGGCTGCCCTCGCCGAAGATGCCGACACGCACCGGGGCTTCATAGGGCCGGGAAAAGACGAATCGCCACAGCAGGCTGGCGTCGCGCTCCTTCACCGAGACGGGTGAAAGTGCTGGCGGGAGCGGGAGGACATTCAAAGCTCTCCGGAGACCCTGACGGGCTGGCGTCTTCAAAGTGCAGCGTCTGCCCGCCGCCACCGGATCGCCGGCTTCGCTCCAGAGATCGAGAGTGCTAGCGCGGCTCAGGCCAGGCAAAAGCCAGGCGCAGCAGGCAAGCAGAGCTAGGGGTGAACACCGGAAAAGCGGGGCGGAAAAAAACACCGGATGCAGTTCACCGGGAGCGGCGTTTCGTCGATGCTTCGGCTGCGTTGCACGCTGGACGCTCCGAGCCGTGGGCACTACTTTCCGCGCCCCTATGTCCAGCCACTTCGGTCAGCTTTTCCGCATCTCCACCTGGGGCGAATCGCACGGCGGCGGCGTGGGCGTGGTCATCGATGGCTGCCCGCCGCGGGTGGAGCTCAGCGAGGAGATCATCCAGCGCGATCTGGACCGGCGCCGGCCCGGCCAGAGCGAGATC
This sequence comes from uncultured Chthoniobacteraceae bacterium, assembly GCA_964235505.1. GTDB lineage: Bacteria > Verrucomicrobiota > Verrucomicrobiia > Chthoniobacterales > Chthoniobacteraceae > CAXSDZ01. The sequence continues at coordinate 7,966 of CAXSDZ010000034.1, read as the reverse complement.
GTGACGCCGCGCGACGAGGCGGACCAGTGCCGCATCCTGAGCGGCGTTTTCGAGGGGAAGACGCTCGGCACTCCGATTTGCATCGCCGTGATGAACAAGGATGCGCGGCCCGAATCGTATCGCGAAATGGAGAGCGCCTTTCGCCCGTCGCACGCGGATTACACTTACCAGGCGAAATACGGCATCCGCAACTGGCAGGGCGGGGGACGCTCCTCGGCGCGCGAGACGATCGGGCGCGTGGCGGCGGCGGCGGTGGCGAAAGCCGCGATGGCGCAGCTTTTCCCCGCGCTGGAGATCGTGGCGTATGTGAAATCCATCCACACGATCGAGGCGGCGGTGGACGCGGCGACGGTTTCTTTGCCCCAGGTGGAAAGCAACATCGTGCGCTGCCCGGATGCGGCGGCGGCGGGGCGGATGATCGAGTTCATCAAGCAGGTCCGCAGCGAGGGCGACTCGATCGGCGGAGTGGTGGGGTGCGTGATCCGCGGCGTGCCGGCGGGACTGGGCGAGCCGGTCTTCGACAAGCTGGAGGCCGAGCTGGCCAAGGCCATGATGAGCCTGCCGGCGAGCAAAGGTTTTGAGATCGGATCGGGCTTTGCCGGCGCGCGCCTGCGCGGCTCCGAGCACAACGATCCCTTCGTGATGGAAGGCGATCGCGTCCGCACGACCTCGAACCGCTCCGGCGGCGTGCAGGGCGGCATTTCCAACGGCGAAGCGATCGAGTTCCGCATCGCTTTCAAGCCGACGGCGACGATTTTCCGCCCGCAGCAAACCGTCACCACCACCGGCGAAGCGACGGAGCTGCAGGCGCGCGGACGGCACGATCCCTGCGTGCTCCCGCGCGCCGTGCCGATGGTGGAAGCCATGGCCGCGCTGGTGCTTTGCGACCACCTGCTGCGGCAGCGCGGGCAGTGCGGCGCGCCCGTTGCCGCGCACAGCCCGGAGTGATACGCTGCGCGCCATGAGCCTTGCAATAGCCCCGCTTCCCGAGGTCGCCACGCGGCAGGTGCCCGTGCCGCCGGGCCGGATGACTTACGAGGAGTTTCTTGATTGGGTGCCCGAGGACTTCCGCGCGGAGTGGGTCGATGGCGCCGTCCTTCCCATGCCTCCTCCGAATATCGAGCATCAAACGATCAGCGCGTATTTGTCGCGGATTCTCGGCACTTACGTCGAAATCAAGGAACTCGGCCTTGTCCTTGCCGCGCCGGTGCAGATGAAAGTCGGGCCGGAACTCGGAGGGCGCGAGCCGGACATCCTATTTCTGCAAACCGCGCGTCTCGATCGGCTGCGGAAAGTCTTCGTCAATGGTCCGGCTGATCTCGTCGTGGAGATCATTTCGCCCGAACATGGTGCCCGGGATCGGGGAGAAAAGTTTTACGAATACGAGGCAGGGGGAGTGCGGGAATACTGGATCATCGATCCGCCGCGGCGGGCGGTGGAGTTTCACCAGCTCAACGGGGAAGGCATTTACGAGACGATTCCACTTGTGGCTGGCCGTTACGAATCCCGTGCCCTGCCCGGCATGTGGCTGGAAATCGGCTGGCTTTGGGAGCGCCCGCCGCTGCTGGAAGTGCTGCGCGCGTGGGGCCTGCTGGGTTGAAGCACCGCACGATTTGCGGGGCCGATTGGCTCGCGGAGTGACGCGTTGCGCCGCCCGGTGTGGTGTGGAAAGCTGCGCGCCGTAATGGCCGACGCCCCTTCCGATCACTGGCAGACCGTGTTCTTCGCCGCCGCCGCGTTGCTCGTGCTCGTGCAGGCTTGGCGCGGGTGGCGGCTCGGCGTGGTGCGGCAGGTCACGAGCATCGCCGCACTGGCGGCAGGGTATCTCGCCGCATATGTTTTTGGGCCCGGGCTTGCGCCGTTGCTGCGACCGATCGGGATGCCCGATGCCGTTCTTTCCGTCGTCGCAGGCACGGTCGTCGCGCTGGTGACCGTGGCGGGGATCAACCTGGTGTGCGCCATTCTCTTCAAGAAAACCTCGGACCAAAGCGTGGGCCTTGTGCGCTTTGGCTACGGTGCCGCAGGCGCGTGCGTCGGTGCGGTGTTCGGGCTCGTGCTGGTGTGGGTGTCTCTGGTTGGGATTCGCGTGCTCGGCACCTTGGCGGAGACTTCCGCGCGGCCTCGCCCGGCGGGAAGCGGCCCGGCATCGCTCGATCGCCCGCAGCCGGAGGCTTGGGTGCGCGGCCTCGCCGAGATGAAGCATTCGCTGGAGCAAGGCGCGGCCGGCGCGGTCGTGCAGCAGGTCGATCCCGTGCCGCGCACGATCTACTCCACGATCTCGAAAGTGGGCGCGATGGCTTCCAGTGCGCAGACGGTGGAGCGCTTTCTCACCTTCCCAGGCGTGCGCCCGCTGGCGGAGCATCCGAAGATGATCGCGCTGCTGCGCGATCCGCAGATCGCGCGCGACATCCTCGCGCGGAACTACTTCGGCCTGCTGCGCAATCCCGCGGTCGTGCAGGTCGCGAACGACGCGGAAATGCTCGCCCTCATCCGCAACCTGGAGTTTGAAAAAGCGCTCGACCACGCGCTGGTTGCGGCGCCGAAAGTGGAAGGCCGGAAGCCGAAAGGAAGCGAGCCGCTGCCGGCCGGGCGCTGAGTTTTGCCCTCGACCCTCGACCCTCGACCCTCGACTTTCTCCGCGCCTGCCATGCGCATCATCCCGACCATCGGCCTCGAAGTCCACGTCCAGCTCAAGACCCGCTCGAAGATGTTTTGCGGGTGCCCCGTGGAGTTTGGCGCCAGCCCAAATTCCCACACCTGCCCGGTCTGTCTCGGCTACCCCGGCGCGCTGCCGGTGATGAATGAGGAAGCGCTGAAAATGACGGCGTTGACGGGCCTCATGCTCGGCTGCGAGATCCCCGAGGTCTGCAAGTTTGACCGGAAGAATTACTTCTACCCGGACATGCCGAAGAACTACCAGATCACCCAATACGACGTGCCGATCTGCGCGGGCGGCGCGGTGCCGCTGCACGATCTCGCGTATCCGAAAGACGCGCAGAAAAGCATCGCGCAGCCGGGGAAAAACGTGCGCCTGGTGCGCATCCATCTGGAGGAAGACGTGGCGAAGAGCACGCACTTCGAGACCTCGACCGGGATCGATTTCAACCGCGCCGGCACGCCGCTCATGGAGATCGTGAGCGAGCCGGACCTCGACTCGCCGGAGGAGGCATTTGCGTATCTCACCGCGCTCCAGCAGCTCCTCATCTACGGCGCGGTGAGCGATGCCGACATGGAGAAAGGCCAGCTCCGGTGCGACTGCAACGTGAGCGTGCGGCCGGAAGGTCAGGCGGAGCTCGGCACCAAGATCGAGATCAAAAACATGAACTCCATCTCGGGCGTGCGCCGCGCCATCGCCGCCGAGATCGAGCGGCAGACGGAAGTGCTGGCACGCGGCGGCACGCTGAAGCAGGAAACGCGCGGCTGGGACGAGGCGACGGGGCAGACGTTTTTCATGCGGTCGAAGGAGGACGCGCACGACTACCGCTACTTTCCCGATCCCGACCTGCTGCCCGTGCGGACGGGTGTTTTCATGGACGAGGTCCGGGCGCGCCGGCCGGAGCTGCCGCGCGAAAAGCGCGGGCGCTTCGTGGAGCAGTTTGGCGTCACCGCTTACGATGCCAGCGTGCTCGCGAATGACCTGGCGCTGGCGCGCTACTTCGAGGCTGCGGTCCAGCATTCCAAGAAGCCGAAGAACGTGGCGAACTGGATCCTGAACGATCTGCTCAGCGCGGTGAGCGCCGCAGGTGGGACGCTCGCTGAGTGCCCCATCGCTCCCCGCCAGCTCGATGCGCTCGTGGAGCTCATCGACACCGGCGCGATCTCGGGGAAGCAGGGGAAGGAAGTCTTCGCGGAGATGTTCGCGAGCGGCGCGGATGCGGACGCGATCGTGGCAGCGCGCGGGCTGAAGCAGGAAAGCAACGTCGGCGCGCTGGAGGCGCTGTGCCAGCAGGGGATCGAGGCGAGTCCGAAGGCGGTGGCGGAATACAAGGCTGGCAAGGCGCAGGCGATCAATGCCATCAAGGGGCAGGTGATGAAGCTGTCGCAAGGCAAGGCCAACCCGGCGCTGGTCGGCGACATCCTCGCCCGCCTGCTTGCACTCTAAATGGAATTTCCGCTGCTCCCTATGAACCTGCGCACCGCTCTCCTGCTCGTTTTCCTCGCCACGCCCGCCTTTTCCCAAGAGGCAAGAAAGGCGATGCCTGCCAGCGCAAAGACCGCACCTGCGCCGCAGATCAACCCTGCGCCCGCGCGTCCTGCGCCCGCTCCGGCGGCAGACGACGCAGCACCCGCGCAGAGTGTGCCGGAGGCGGAGACTGCCCGACCACCCGCTCCGGGCGACGATGCCGAGCAGACGCCGCTGATCTCCTCGGAAGTCGGCGGGCGCGACTTGCAGTTTTTCCACTCCGCCGTCGATGTGGGGCGGCTCGAAGGCTGGCTTGGCGACCTCGCAAAGAACAAAGCAGAAACCGACCAGATCAAAGCGATCGGCGACGCGCTGCAATCGACGCAGGCGGAAAGCACCCGCTTTCTGGCACGCCTCGCGCGCGGCAAAGGCGTGGACCTTCCAAACAGCAAAACCGCCCCGACTCAGCAGAAGAAAATCGCCGACCAACTTGGCGCGTTGAAGGGACCGAAGTTTGAGAAAGCGCTGATGGAGCAGATCGTCGTGGCGGCGCAGCAAAGCGTCGCGGTTTATGAAGGCGCGATGAAGTCGAAGGACGAGCAGATCCGCCGTTTCGCCGAGCAGATGCTGCCGATCTCCAAGGAAAAGCTAACTCTGGCGGGCCGCATCAACGGCAGCGCACCCTCGGTAAGCGCGCCGAACTTCCGCGGCAACACGCCCGGCGGCTTGGAGTAGCTGGGCAGGGGTGCTGTCGCCCCCACGCTCCATGACCGTTCACGCCACCACGTTCACCAGCGTGCCGAGGCCATCGATCGCGATGCGGATCTCGTCACCGCTTTGCAGCGTGAAATCATTCGCCGGCACTACGCCCGTGCCCGTCAGCAGAAAGCAGCCGTGCGGGAAATCGTTGTCGCGGAAAAGAAACCGCACGAGCTCCGGGAATTCGCGTTTCATTTGCGTCAGCGACGTCGCGCTTTCCACCACCTCTCGACCCCCGCGCAGGATCGTCAGCCGGATGTTCGTTTCGCGCGGCAACGGCTCGCGCACCACGATTCCCGGGCCGAGTCCGCAGCACGTGGAATAAACTTTTGCCTGAGGCAGATAGAGCGGGTTTTCGCCTTCGATATCGCGCGAACTCATGTCATTGCCGATCGTGTAGCCGAAGATTGTGCCGCGCGAATTGACCGCCAGCGCCACTTCCGGCTCGGGCACATTCCACTGCGAATCGCTGCGCAGCCGCACCGCGCCGCCGTGGCCGACCACGCGGTGCGGCGTGGCTTTGAAGAAGATCTCCGGCCGCTCGGCTTCATACACGCGGTCGTAAAATGTGCCGCCACCCGTGTCCTTGCTTTCGTCCATCCGCGCGTCGCGCGAACGCAGATACGTCACGCCCGCAGCCCATACTTCCTGGCTCGCGATCGGCGGCAGCCAGCGTTCTGGCGCGAGCTCGGGCGCGCCGCAGGTCATTTGCTCGCGCAGCCACGCCGCGGGATTTTCCTGCTCGAAAAGCGCGTCGAGATCCGTCCCTGCGAGCAGGAGCAAGTCGCCATCTTCCTGCGCAAGAAGACCCTTTGGCGTGCGATAAACGGTGATCGGGAGCGGAGGCATCATTGCTGGTGAAGATGCGAGCGCGGCCTTCGCGCTGGGAAGCGCAAAGTTGCCGGCGCACCGACGCTCTGGCGCGTCGCCACGATCGATTTTGCGCTTTGAAGGTCGGGGGCCGCGCTCCAGGTTTGGGTCATGTTTCCCTTTCGCCCGCTTCTCGCACTTCTCGCCGCCGCCACCGTCGCCCATGCTGAGCCGAAGCCGCTGTGGGACGGCAAATCGCTCGCGGGCTGGCACGTGATCGGCAAAGGGACGTGGACCGTCGAGGACGGCGCAATCGTCGGTCGCCACGATAAGGGCGAGAAGGAATACAGCCATCTCGTCTCTGATGCTGCGTATAGTGATTTCACGCTGCGCTTGCAGTTCAAAACGGTCGCGGGAAACAGCGGCGTCTATTTCCGCATCGACGAAGATCCGAACGCATTCAGCGGCGTTTCGGGCTTCCAGGCGGAGATCGATCCCGTGCGCGACACGGGTGGACTTTACGAGACAAATGGCCGCTCGTGGGTGGTGCAGCCCACGCCGGAGCAGGTGAAAAGCTGGTTCAAACCGGGCGAGTGGAACGAGATGACGATCACTGCCCAAGGCGCGAAAGTGACGGTCCGCGTGAATGGCCAGATCACTGCGGACATCGATGATCCCAAAGGCCGGAGCAAAGGCCGCATCGCCCTGCAAACGCACGCCGGACAGGAGGGGCTCGTGTATTTCAAGGACCTCGCGATCGAAGGGACGCCTGTCGTCGCACCATGATCTCCCGCACAAATCCGGGCTGGCGCCCAGCGGATTTTGTGAGGAAGACAATCCCGATGAGTGCTCCGACTGCTCTGCGTTTCTTCCCCCGGCTGGCGCTCGCCGCGCTGCTCGCGATGCCGCTCCTCGCGCGGGCGCAGACGCCGAATTTCCTCACCGCTCAGGAGCAGGCCGCCGGCTGGACTTTGCTCTTCGACGGCAAAACCGCCACCGGTCTGCGCGGGCTGCAAAAGCCCGATTTTCTGAAGGCTGGCTGGAAGATCGAAGAAGGCGCGCTCGTGCTCACAAAGACGATCGAGCAAAGCGGCAAGCCGACCGGCGGCGATCTCACCGTGCCGCAGCAGCTCGCCGATTTCGAGTTTCGCTGGGAGTGGAAGCTCGGTGTCTCCGGCGACAGCGGAGTGCTCTACAATGCGCGGGCAAATCTGGGCCAGAAGCCGGCGGGCTGTGAGTTTCAGATCATCGACGACGTGCATCATCCAGACGGCTTGAAGGGCGGGCCGATCAAGCGGACGGGCGCGCTCTACGGCATCCTCGAGCCAGGTGCGAACAAGCAGATCAACGCGACGGGCTGGAACGAAGGGCGTCTGCGCGTGGAGGGAAATCACGTGGAGCACTGGGTGAACGGCGCAAAGGTGCTCGAATACGAGTTCGGCAGCCCGGCGCTCGTCCAGGCGGCCCGCGCGAGTGGCATGAAGCTGCCGCCGACCTTCGGGACAAAAGTGAGATCGCCGCTGGTGTTGCTCGATCAAGGCGAGGAGGTCGCGTTTCGATCGCTGAAGCTGCGCGTCCTCAGTCCGCCCGTCGGTGGCGTGGCGACGCCCGTGCCTGCGGGAACGCCTGCGCCCCCGCGGGTCGGCCCGACGCCTTTCAAGTCGCGCATTCCGAGCCGGTGAAGGCGGTGGTAGTGAGCAGTGCTCAGCCGCGCGTGGACACTGCCCACTCACTACTGCTTACTGCTCGCCTACAACTCCCCATTCCACCCATGCTTCGCACCGTCCTCTACACCGCACTTCTCTTCGTGCTGACCGCCTCCGGCTTAGCGCAAAGCGCGCCGAATACTCTCACCGCCGACGAGCAAGCCGCTGGCTGGAAGCTGCTCTTCGATGGCAAAAGCACCGCGGGTTGGCACGGGGTCGGCGCGACAGCGCTTCCGGCGAAAGGCTGGATCGTGGAGGATGGCGCGCTCAAGCACCCGAAAGGCGCTGGAGGCGGCGCGTGCCCGACTGGAAGCGGATGGCCTCCTCGACCCCGCGCGAAAGCGTGCGTTGCCTCGCTTCCCACGTCATGTCGTGATCGTCACGAGTGGTAGCGGGGCAGCAGTGCGCGACGTGATTGCCGTGCTCCGCCGCCGGGCCCCGGGCGTGCAACTCGTGGTAGCGCATGCGGCAGTGCAGGGAGACAACGCGCCGCGAGAGCTTTGCGCCGCACTGAAGCGTGTGGCTCGTTGGGGTCTGGCTGATCTGGTCATCATCGCGCGCGGCGGCG
>CAXSDZ010000033.1:26824-28650 GCA_964235505.1 uncultured Chthoniobacteraceae bacterium | reverse complement strand
GCGCGGAGGCGAGCGGCACGGTCGCCGAGGCCGGGCGCGCCCGGGCTGCGTTGGCGGAGCGCGAGGTCGAGGCCGAGCGCCTGGCCGGCGAGCTCGAGCAGCGGACGGCAGCGCTCAGGTTTGAAATCGCCGTCCCTTTCCGCCCCGCGCGCCGTGACTCCGGCGATAAAACGCTGCGCGGGAAACTCCGCTCGAAACTGCCGCAGCACCTCCGCATACAGCGCGTCGTCGAGGTCGAAGATGTAGCCCGTGTCCGCGTTCAGCACGAAGACGATCTCCACGCCGAAGTGCGCCGCGGCTTCCTGCATCCACCGCACACAACGCACGAAACCCGCCCAGTCCGGCACGCCATGGTGAAACGGCAGCAGCGTCGCCACGCACAACCGCGGCTTTGCGTGGTGATCCACCATTTCCTCCTCCCCCACCCACGCCCACCGCGTCGCGCTCCACAGCGTATCCGGGCGGAGATCGGCGGGATGGGTGATGAGGTCGGCGGGCATTGCATCGATAAAATGCGACGGTGCAAATGCTGTCTAGCCGCTGTCGCAAAGGTCCGGTGCCGAGCTTTTGCTTGGCGCTCCTCACGGCAGGCGCGACGGTTTGCCATGCCCTTCAGCGAATCACCAAAACCGCTGCGCCTTGATTCATCGGCCGCTTCTGCCGACCGCACCTTGCCCGCACTTTTAGCGCGGCCCGATGGCGCGCCGTGCTACCATGGATTTCCGCTCGTCCCGGAGACTGCGTCCGATGGATGGTGCTTTGGAGCGATCACGGAATATGAGAAGGAGCAGGGCTGCGAATGGGGAGACGCGTTTGTGGTTGCGCCAGATGGAACCCGCGCCGGACTCGTCTGGGATGTCGGCCAGGACGCACTGTGCGAGATCACTCCTCCAGACGCGGAGCGGTGGGGCATCTACCATCTTTTCTTCACGGCTCCGATCCGCACGACGGCTGACTTCGCAGATCGATTTGGCGCGGTGCTCCCCGCGCTTCAGGCGATTCACAGCCATGTCGGCGCACACGGCAGCTCGGGCGTGGCGAAGTGTCCGCCTGAACCAGACTGGGACGCGGAGGAATGATCGCAACTCTTTCTCGGCACGCGGCAGGAGCTTTCAGCAAAGCATCCCCGCTCTCGAAGCGGCGCCCGTTCAGAACTTGAACGAGGAATCCGCGACCCGCATCGTTCGCGCCTTCATGCACGTCCCGCTCCTCGATCTCCGCGCCCAGAACGCGCCGCTCCGCTCACAGATCCTCGCTGAAATCGAAGCGGTCGCCGATTCGCAGGCGTTCATTCTGGGGCCGCAAGTCGAGCGGCTGGAGCGCGCGGTGGAGCAGAGTTGCGGCGCGAAACACGCGATCGGCGTTTCCTCCGGCACGGACGCGCAGCTCGTGCTGCTGATGGCGCTCGGCGTCGGGCCGGGCGACGCGGTCATCACCACGCCCTACACCTTTTTCGCCACCGCCGGGTGCATCGCACGGCTCGGCGCGCGGCCGGTTTTCGTCGATATCGATCCGGCGACTTTCAATCTTTCCGTGGAAGCGCTGGACGCCGCGCTCGCGGAAACGGCGAACGTGAAGGCGATCATCCCGGTGCATCTTTTTGGCTGCTGCGCGGAGATGGACGGCATCCTCGCGCTGGCTGAGCGCCATGGCGTGCCAGTGCTGGAAGATGCCGCGCAGGCGCTCGGCGCGCAGCATCCGCTCGGGGGCGCGGGGGCGATCGGCGAGGGAGGCTGGTTCTCGTTTTACCCCACTAAGAACCTCGGCGCCTTTGGCGATGCCGGCATGGTGACTTGCCGCGACGATGCGCTTGCCGAAAAGGTCCG
>CAXSDZ010000033.1:5266-26814 GCA_964235505.1 uncultured Chthoniobacteraceae bacterium | reverse complement strand
CCGCGCGCTCCGCAACCACGGCATGGAGCCGCGCTATTTCCACAAGTGGATCGGCGGCAATTTCCGCCTCGATGGGATGCAGGCTGCCGTGCTGAACGTGAAGCTCCCACACCTCGATGGCTGGAGCGCGGGACGGCGCGACCGGGCCGCGTTTTATCGCCGGGAAATGCATCGGCTCGGGCTGGATGGCGTGCTCACTCTGCCGGTCGAGCCGTGGGCCGGGAGCGGCTTGGCGAACCACCACATTTACAACCAATTCGTCGTCCGCGCGCCGCAGCGCGACGCCCTCCGCGCGTCTCTCACCGCCGCCGGGATCGGCAGCGAAGTTTATTACCCGCTGCCGCTGCACCTGCAGGAATGCTTCGCCTATCTAGGCCACCATACAGGCGATTTTCCCGAAGCGGAGCGCGCCGCGCGCGAATCACTCGCGCTGCCGATCTACGCGGAGCTCACGGAAGAGCAGCAGCTCTTTGTGGTGGAGAAGATTGCCGAGTTTTTCGGGTAAAGCCAAGTTATAAGTCGCTACGCGTTTTCACTATCGGACGACATGAACTCTCCGGAATGGCAATCCGACTTCAAGCGAGCGCAAGCCGTGACTCAGCTAGTTATCAACTCCCGCGAGTATGATCGCATCAGCTACGGGAACGAAGAAGAGCCGCTTGATCACCCCAAGTGCGACGATTGTGGAACTCCGCGGCGAGCACTTCATCTGCTTGGCTGCGACTTGGAGCAGTGTCCGCGCTGCCTTGGGCAGGTTATTTCGTGCGACTGCTTTTTCGACGAACGCCCTGGAAAACCGCGGCTCAAATGACAACATCCGCAACGTCTAACACGGCGCAGCAGACGAACACGCGCAGCTTAGGGTTGTTAGGCGCTTCCTATTCGTCTCCCGAATGACCGAAGCCTTCGCTAAGAACTTCAGCGGCGCCTCAGCACTCTTACGTGGCTTTACTTGGTTCTCTATCGCCTAATCCTACCGTCGAGCCAACCGCTACGGCACGATCTCCGTCCCGATTCCGGCATTCGTGAAGATCTCCAGCAGCAGCGCGTGCGGCGTGCGCCCATCGATGAAGTGCACCTTCTTCACCCCCTGCTCCAGCGCATACACCGCCGACTCCACTTTCGGGATCATCCCGCCGGCGATGATCTCCTCCTCCATCAGGTGCTCGATCTTGTCGCGGTTCACCGTCGGGATGAGGGAGTTCTTGTCCATCGGATCGCGCATGATGCCCGGCACGTCGCTCAGATAGATCATCTTCGTCGCCTTCAACGCGCCAGCGATCGTGCCCGCCGCAGTGTCGGCATTGATGTTCAGCGTCACCCCGTTTTCATCCGCCGCGAGCGGCGAAAGCACCGGCACACACTCGGCCGCGAGCGCCTGCTCGACTTCGGCCAGCCGCAGGTCCGTCACTTCGCCCACAAAGCCGAGATCGACCGGCGTCGCCTTGCCTTCCGTCTGTGGCGGCAGCCTCCGCGCGATCATCACACGCTTCCCGGGGATGCCGATCGCCTTGCCTCCGAAGGCAGCGAGTTGCTTCACGATGCCGGGGTTGATGTCGCCATCCAGCACCTCCTCCACGATACGGATGCTCTGCTCATCCGTCACGCGCAGCCCATTCACAAAGCGCGGCTTCAGCCCCGCGTCGCGCATCCGCTGCGTGATCGCCTTGCCGCCGCCGTGGATCAGCACGGGATTGATCCCCACCGCCTCCAGGAAAACCACGTCGCGCAGAAACCGCTCCACCACCTGCTCGTCCTCCATCGCGCTGCCGCCGTATTTGATGACGAAAAGCTGCCCGCGAAACCGCTGGATGAAAGGCAGCGCCTCGATGAGCGCCTCCGCGCGAACAGTTGGTGATTGGGCCATTGGGAGAAGGTTGAAGGTTAAAAGTTGATAGCCGCGCAGCGTTGGTTTGCGCGCAGCGACGAAAGATGCGGCTCGTCAGCCAAAAGAGCAGGGCCGTTGCCCGACAAGCTGGGTCATGCGAGGCGCGGCGATCAACCCTCAACTCTCGTCCATCAACCCGGCCCCCTACTCGCCCATGTTCAGCTCCACGTAGCGCGTGGAAAGGTCCGTCGTATAGACCGTGTATTCCGCCGAGCCGAGATGCAGGTCGATCGTGAGGGTGAACTTCGGATGCGCCACGATTTCCTGGAGCTTGGAAAACGGGGTCGCGCTCGCGAGGCCACCCTTCACCGCGATCACGCCGTCGTAGAAAATGTCGGCCGTTTCTTCCCGCATCTGCGCACCGGAGTAGCCGATCGCATCCATGATGCGGCCCCAGTTTGGATCGCCGCCGAACCACGCGCACTTCACCAGCGTCGATTTCGCCACGGCCTCCGCGACCCGGCGCGCATCGGAAAAGCTCGCCGCGCCGTTCACATGCACTTCCACGAACTTCGTCACCCCTTCGCCATCCTCCACGATCATCCGCGCGAGATGGCGCGTCACATGATCCAGCGCACCTTGAAACACGCCGAACTCCGGCGTCCCCTCGCGCAGCGGCTCGTTGCCCGCGAGACCATTGGCCAGCAGGATCACCGTGTCATTCGTGCTCATGTCGCCGTCGATGGTGATCCGGTTGAAGCTCTGCTCGACGCTCAGCGAAAGCGCGTGCTGGAGCTCCGCTTTTTCGATCACCGCGTCCGTCGTCACAAAGCACAACATCGTCGCCATGTTCGGGTCGATCATGCCCGCGCCCTTCGCGATGCCGCCGATGCGCACCGGCTTTTCGCCGATGAAAAACTCCACCGCGATCTCCTTTGGAAAAGTGTCGCTGGTCATGATCGCCTCGGCCGCGCGGCGGCTCCCATCCCGCGTCGCGGCGGCGGGAAGATCCACGATCCCAGCCTCCATTTTCTCGATCGGCAGCGGCACCCCGATGCGCCCCGTGGAGCAGACCATCACCTGCCGCTCACCCAGCCCGAGCGCCGCCGCGGCCGCGCGCGTCATCCGCTTCGCGTGCTCGATTCCCACCGCCCCCGTGCAGGCGTTCGCGTTGCCGGAGTTCGCGATGATCGCGCGCACATCCGGCGAATCGAGATGCGCCATCGACACCTGCACCGGCGCCGCCTGCACCTTGTTTGTGGTGAAGGTCCCAGCCGCATGGGCAGGCGCGGACGAGTGGATCAGCGTAAGGTCGGGCCGGCCAGGGTTGGCCGCCTTGATGCCACAAAAAACGCTGCCGGCCAGAAAGCCAGCCGGCGCAGTGACGCCGCCGGAGATCTCGGAATAGGAAGACATGGGACGAGCGGAAAACGGGTGAAAGGTCGCGGGAGCGCTAAGAAAGCGAAGGCGCGCGGCGAAGGGAATACGTTTCCGCGGGATCGACGAGATGCGGCAGCGTTAAGGCGACACTCTGGCTGCGCGTGTTCCGATCTTCGTCTCTTTCTTCATCTTCATCTCTTTCACCGACCGGAGCAGATGACGATGAAGACGAAGAAAGAGACGAAGATCGGAAGATTTGCGCGCGATGATCGCCATCACTACTCTAGCCCCATATCTTCCGGCCACCCGCACATCACATTCAGGCACTGCACCGCCTGCCCCGCCGCGCCTTTCACGAGATTATCCTCCGCGCTCAGCAGCACCACGCGCCCAGTGCGCGCATCGTGCCGCCATGCGATGTCGAGGAAGTTGGTGTGCGTCACCGTCTTCGTATCCGGCAGCAGCGGCGGCGCGAGCAGCCGGATGAAGCGCTCCCGCGCGTAGCTCTCCTCCAGCGCCGTGCCGACCTGCGCCGCGTCCACTCCCGACCGCAGCGCAGCATAGATCGTCGTGTGAATGCCGCGATTCACCGGGATCAAATGTGGCGTGAAAGAAATGATCACCCGCTCACCCGCCGCGATGCTCAGCTCCTGCTCGACCTCTGCGAGGTGCCGATGCTTCGGCAGACCGTAGGCCCGCACGCTTTCGTTGCATTCCGCAAAGAGAAACTCCGGCTTCACCGTCCGCCCCGCGCCGCTCACCCCGCTCATGCTCGCCACTGCGATGGACGCGGGCTCGATCAATCCCGCCCGCAAAAGCGGCGCCAGCGGCAGGATGATGCTCGTGGGATAGCACCCCGGACACGCCACCAGCCGCGCCCCGCGGATCGCCTCGCGCCGCACTTCCGGCTAGCCATACACGCTCTCCCGCACGAGCTCCGGCGCGCCATGTTTTTCCCCATAAAACTCCTCATAAACCGCCACGTCCTTGATCCGGAAATCCGCGCTGAGATCCAGCACGCGCAGCCCCGCCTCGACGAGTGGTCCAGCGAACTCCTTCGCCACCCCATGCGGCAGCGCGAGGAATGCAATCGTCGCCCCGGTCGCCTCAATCGCCGCGACCGCGGAATCAATAAACGCGAGCCCCGCATACCGCGTCCCGGCGAAGCGCGGATACACCGTCGCGAGCGGCTGCCCCGCCGCCTGCCGCGAAGTGAGCGCCACGAGTTCCGCACCCGGATGCCGCGTGAGCAGCCGCACCAGCTCCTCCCCCGAGTAGCCGCTGGCGCCGACGACGGCGATTTTCTGAGTCGAAATCATGCGCGCACCCTACGACCCACCGCCCCGCGTGGGAAACGGGAAAGATGCCGGAGATCACGCTTGCCAAGCTGCCCCCGAGAGCCAAGATTCCAGCCCTCTTAAATTGCGGGCCGTAGCACAGCTTGGTAGTGCGCTTGAATGGGGTTCAAGAGGTCGCGAGTTCGAATCTCGCCGGCCCGATTACCTTGGAATGCTGATGGAATCAGCGTTTCAGGGCAGCAGAAGGGAGCGAAAAGGGCGCGAATAAAATGTGGTGGTAGCCCCCGGTGGTAGCCCCTATGCTCTGGGACGATGAAAACGATCGGGAGAAACTCGAACCGTGGGACGTTCGCTTTTCTGGAGAACGTCGCGCCGAACCTCTACCGCCACCGGGTCAATCAGTCGTATTGGGGTGTCAAGAAGATGAATGGGAGGCGCGCCGTTCACGCCTTGGAAACTGCCGACCGGAAGACGGCGGACGGCAAACTCGCCGAGTGGCTCGGCGAGGTGAAGAAAGTGGACCCCGGTAACCGGGATATGACGCTGGCAATGCTGCTCGAAAAATATGCGGCTACGCGCACTGAGATCGCACCTTCCACGCGCATCGGTGAAAGCGGCCGAATCGCAAAATTCCGCGACTTGTTTCCACGCTCAATGGATACGCTCGTCTCGCGCGTGCTGAACTCGGACATCGCGACTTGGGTTGGCCTCGTCGGGAAAGGGAAGCGCGCTTCAACGCGCAATCAGTTTCGCGCCTTCGCTCGCGCTCTATTCGACTTCGCGGTTTCCGACAATGTGATCCCGAAGAACCCGTTCGATCCGAAGATCATTCGGAAGGCGAAGAAGGAGCCGATCATCCGGCTCATCCCCTCCGCCGAGGAATTTGAGAAGATCATCGCGGAGATTCGGAATCCGAGTTGGAAGGCCGTTAAGGGAAAGCACGGCGGGCCGCGCCCGATGACTCAGGACGAGAGCGCGGACTTTGCCGAGTTCCTGGGTCGTGCGGGCATTGGGCAGGCCGAGGCGGTCGGGCTGAAGTGGGAGGACATCGACGAAGAGCGCGAGGTCATCCACTACCATCGCAAGAAGACGGGCCGCGACTTTAGCACGCCGATTTTCCCTTGGCTGAAGCCGCTGCTAAAGCGACTCCGCAAAGCCGCAGGGCCGAAACCGCGCGGACCCGTCTTCAAAGTTCAGAATGTGAAGAAGGCGCTGACTGGTGCAACCCAGCGGCTCGGCCTCCCTCACTTTACGCAGCGCAACCTCCGTGCAATGCGCATTAAGCGGCTTTGGGAGCAGGGTGTGGACGTGAAGGTGATCGCGCAGTGGCAGGGGCACAGCGACGGCGGAAAGCTCATCATGACGACCTACACCGAAGTCTTCGGCAGCAATGCCGAGAGCTATGAGCGGGCGCAGCTCGCGAAGGCAGCCGCTGCCGAAGCCGCGATGTTCAAACCGCCGCGGCTCAAGAAGGCCGCGTGATGCCAGCTTCAACTCGTCCGCACCACGAGCGTTTCCACATCTTCGCCCGGGATGAGCGTCTTCGAGAGCGCCTTGCTCTTGCGGAGGAGTTTGCGAGCAATGAAGTAGCGGATCTGGCGCTCGCTGACCCGCAGGTAGGCCGCAGCTTCCTTCGTCGTGTAAGTGGCCTGTTGAGGAATGAATCGCTCGGGCTTCTTCAGCTTTGCAGATTCCGTCATGGCAAATGGCAGGGTTCTCGCGCGTCGTGGTGGTCCTATTAAAACCGCGTCCGTCCGAGTCGCTCCATGAACTCATGAAGCCGCTTGTCCCGCTCACGTGCGGGGAAAAGGTCTTGAACCGGCACGCCGAGCACTTCCGCGAAATAGATGAGCTGCGGATCATCGACGTAACGGATGCGCGCTTCGACCTTCGCGAGCGTGCCGCGAGAGATATCGAGGCCGGCGATCTGGAGCCTCGCAGCGAGGTCGGTTTGTGACCAACCTTTCGCGTAGCGGTAGCGGCGCACCTGCGGGCCGACGTTGTTTACGTAGCGCGTTTTCACGATTGCGGCAGGCATAGCGCGTTAGGCGGCTTTGCTCGGCGCAGCCTCGAAACTCACGCGCGGCGAGCTGCCGGAAAGGCAAAGCTTGAGCAGCTTGTTGGCGGCGGCTTTCGGGAGCCGCGCCGCGACTTCCGCGCGGAAGTTGGCGACAGGTTTGAAGCAGTTTGCCGATGCGAACAGGCGCTCGAACGCGGCACCCGTGACCGCTCGAATCTTGTCCGTCGGCTCGCCCTCCGCGGCGATTGTGGAGACGAGCGCTGGCGCGGGAAAGCTGACGCGGGCGATGCAGCCGTCGGTGCCGGTGGTGGACCAGCGCCCGCCGCCGCCGTCCGTCGCGGCATGATCATTTTCGCGACGAAGCGCTTCGGTCACGAGTTCGGCTTTGAGCGCTTTGAGGCGCTCGCTTTTGGCAGCGATCTCGCGGTGAAGCGCAACGGCTTCGTCCACGAGCTTTTTGAGGAATGCGTCGGTCATCGTTTGATGCGGGTGTGAGGTTTTTCTTCCGCTCCGAGTCCGGTGCATTTGCTCCGAAAGCGGCGCGACGAGAGAGGCCTACACCCGGTTTTTTGGGCACCCGGTCCGATGCGCTCAGACTGTCCCCACGTGTTCCCACGCATCCCGTGGTGTCCCTCAGTGTCCCGCGAAAATCTTTGACGGTTTCAGGAATATCTCGCCCCCAATCGCCGCGCGTCGGCGACCCAAAATCGCGATTTTACTCTGTCAAAAGTGTCCATAGGCCCAATCTTGCCGAAGTGTTCACACGAACACATCTTGGTTTCACCTTATGAAACCGAACCTACTGCCTAAGACCACCGCTCGCCGGAAGGCCCTTTGCTTGGAAGAGGCCGATCCCCTCGGCGCAATCAAAGACCTGCTTGGCCTTATGTTCCTCGCTGAAAAATTCCCGCACCGTCAGTTCGACACCAGCGAACTTGCCGTTCTTTCCGGCCTCGGTCGGTCGATGATTTCCCGAATCAAGAATGCCCCGGACACGCCGTTCTCGGGCGGGAAATGCACGATGCGCCGGCTGGATTGCTGGCTGCGGCGGCATCCCGGCTTCAAGCGCGATTGAGCGCGCTGGCTACGCAACACCCCCTTGTTCTATGGCCAAAGGAATTCGCAAAAACATCACGATTCCAGGTTTGCTCGCACCCGCGCTACGGCTGCGAATTGTCGAGTTCGACTTCCGCACCCTTTCGCCGTTCGTCGTCAACCTCGCCGCCTACGACCTTCAGCGTGGGGCGAGACACACGATCAGCATCGCGATCGCCCGCGACACCCAGCTTGCGCAAGACGCAGTCGATGCGGTGATCGTATCCCGTTACCGCCCAGGCGTCGCGCGTGACGAAGGATTACTCGTCCATTTGATCAAGGACGTGCAAGCCGCGCGCAGATTGGCTGGCGGGTCCGTGGCAATCAAACCACTGAACGCGGTGCCGGAGCGCGTCACCTTCCCGGATCAGCTTTGGAAGCTGGTCGATGCCCGATGGGACGAACTCGGTTACGAGTGCCTGTCGGGCTACGTGACCGGACTCATACGATACAATCTCATGCTCGGCGGCATCTTTCGCCCGCTCATGCCGACAACCCAACGGAGCGCACAGCGAGCGCTCACGCGTGAAACCGCAGAGCGCAGATTGCTGGGCGAAGCTCGCAAAACTTTCCTCGATCATCAGATCGAACGCACTGAAGGACGAACGCTCAGCGAGGCAGATCTGGAAGAGATCAAAGCGGAAATGGCGCGCCAACTTCGGAGGCTCGTGCCGACGCGATGAGAGCGGCGTCGCCTCCGATCGGCAGTTTACCTCTGCCGCTCAACGCCGGCGCGCGACAGCCGCCGAGCACTGAAGCAAATACCCTTCTCTCCACCCACCCAGGCAGCGCGCCGACTGAGCGCGGGCGAGCGAGAGCGAGGTGGTGTCCAGTGGATTGGCCGTCGCGAAGGCTCCCCGGATGCCCCGGAGCCTGAGCTTCGGCCGACTCGCATCGGGCGCGGCGGCTGGGTCGCAGGCAGCGTGTCAGCTTCCTTGCTGGCGCGCGGCGTGGGATGGCGGGCGCGGCACGGAGCTTCCGAACAAGCGACGCTCTGCGCTGGCCGAACGGAGCGGCCCGGCCGTCCGCGCGGAAAGGCGGGGCGGACGAAAAGCCGGACGCGGAGAGAGGCCAGCGCAGAGCGTCGCAGGCTGGTCCCAACACGAAGGCGAGTCTGCGCGGAAAGGAGGAGGAGAGCGCAGTCTCGCGCGGCGACCAGCCGCATGAAGGAAGGCGTTGCGGAAAACTTGGTTTCCGCTGTGAGGGGTGCGTCCGAGACAGCCTTGGCTCGGACCAGGGGAGAGGGAGCGCAGCGGACTCTCCCCTCCGGAAACGCGACGACAGCCTAGTGCATTTGCCGGCGTGCGACGTGCTTTCAGCCGTGCCGACCCATGCTGCGCGCCGTCCTCTCTTCGCTGTTATTCCTCTACAGTCTGAATCTGCACGCCCGTCTCGGCGAGACGCTCGATCAAGCGGAGGCCCGTTATGGACTGCCGAAGAAGCCGATCTCCGTCGCCATGACTCCGCTCGTGGAAGGGGCAAAGGAACTCACGTTCGAGATGCAAGGTTGGCGGATTCGCTGCGCCTTTCTCCGCGCAACTGATGGTAACGAATACGTCGTGCGCGAGGAATACACGAAGATCTGGAACCGCGTGACGATGAAGGCTGGCGGCTCGACGAGGATCGCCGACTTCGAAGCGGACGCTGTCTTGAAGGGCGAGGCAGGAACGGGAACGTGGAAGCCGAAGCACTTCGGAAAAGCAGACAATGATCTGGTCACCACCCTCGGGAATCAGCTCGCCCACTCGTCGGGTTTGCTCGGCACCCACTGGATTCGCGGAGATGGAGCCGAAGCCAGACTGTTGTTCGGGAACTCAGCGATGCTCTTCGAGTTGCCGCAGGCGCTGAAATGGGAGGCTGAATCGAAGGCGATCAAAGAGGCTCGGGCACGTTCTAACGTGCCCAAGTTCTGAACCCGTTTTGCTGTTCGGACGCCGTGGCTGCGAGCTTGCGAGCAGCGACGGCATCAGTGGTGGTGGCAAGCAAAGTCTCCCGCTGCGCGCACGCCCGAAGGAAGCGGAGCACAGCGGGAGTCTTTGCGACGCGGCGGGCGGCGGGACGCTGCTACACGCGCGCGCCTTGCGCCTGCGTCTGCGCCGGTGGCGCGATGCTCCGAAGCGCCTGCGAGGCGAAGCGCACGAGCGCCGCCTGCTGCTTCTCCGGCGGCATCTTGTTTACCAGCTCCTGCACGGAGGCTTTGAGCTCTGGGTTCGCGTCGAGCTTGCGCAGGACATTTGCCTGCATCTTCTCCCTGCGGTCCTGAGCTTGCACGCGGTCGAGCACTACGCTGCGCTCCAGCCGCTCCCGCGGCAGGCTCTGGATGTAGGCCCACTCCTTGGGATTCTTTTCGATGTAGCCGTCGATCTTCGCGTTCACCTCCGCATTCTCACGGAAGCTGGGTGAATCATTCGCGACTCCGCGCGCGGGTGCTTCGGCGACGGCACTGCCGCCGTCGTTGCTCGCGCCGTTGCCGCCGTTTCCATTGGTTCGTCGGATGGCCATACTCGGTTAGTGAGCGGCTGCGGTGGCGGGTTCGCGAAGCGCTTCGATGATCGTGCCGAGGAAGGTGCTCGACAGCTCAAAGGGGTCTTCGTTTTCGACGGCGAGTCCCATGAGGAACTCAGGGCCAGGCGAGAGCCCGAGCGTTTGCTCGACCTCCTCGCTGGCTTCCAGATACCGCGCGAGCGTCGTCGGCGGGACGGTGACAATGACGGGTTGGTTTTCTGTGGATGTGTTTTGCATAAATTGGAAAGGAGATGCGGTGAGAGGTGGCTACCACTTGTCTTCCGCGGGCGCTGGCGGCTGCGGGGAAGTGGCGGACCTACGCTCACGAGGTTGCGAGCCTTGCTCGTCCACGCGGTCGCGAAGCGCCTTCAGCTCGCCTTTGATCGCGAGGTTCTGTTCGGCGAGATCTTCCACTCGCGCGGTGGCGCGCTGCATCGCCGCGAGCTGCTCGTTCAGCGTCGCGGTCTGCGCGGTGAAGGCGCGGGTCGCCACGCGCTGTTTGTTCACCTCCGCGACGACGGCATCGTTCGTGGAAACGCTCGGCGCTTCCGTCGGAACCCGCGATCTCGGCGTCACCGCGCTGCCGGGCTGCAAGTCCCAGCCTGCACTCGTTTCGATGCGATAGACGGGGTGTCCCTCGTGCATGGTGAGCGGATCGCCCGGATCGACATAGCGACCAAAGCGATACTCGCGCAGTCGCTCCGGCGCACGGAGCGCGGCGGTGCTCACCGGCCGGCTCGATGGCGCGGAGTGAGCGATGAGCAGCGCTGGCTTGGGCGCGCGTGAGGCGCATGCGGCGAGCATCAGGGCGGGAATGAGGAGGAGTGGTTTCATAGAATCAGCGGCGGGGTTGCAGCGGCGGAGGCGTCGATGTGCGCTGGGGTGGCGTTGCGCTGCGGAAAGCGGGGGCTTGTGGTGCGACCGAGGCGGCTTGCCCGGTGCGGTGTTCGACTGGCGCGACTGCCTGCTGCGCGAGTGCGCCGCCGATCTTGGCATCGTCCTGGTCCAGCGTTTGGGTGACGTAGAGGTAGAACTGCTTGCCCGCGGGGACTCGCACGTAGAAGCCGTCGCGCTCGATCGCAGTGAGGATCTGCTGCGCGTAGCGATCGAGCACACTCTGGGCGCCTTTGAGCGGCGCGTTTTGCAAGCTCGGCAATGCGAAGGAACCAAACGCCGAAGTGTTCTTCTCGGTGAAGACATCCGCGGCTCCGCTGAGCAGTGCCGCGGCGTAGAGCTTCAGCTCGGCGAGGTTGTCACTCTTAATGAGTCGTCCGGGCAGACCGGCGCTCCCATCGGTGATGGCCCAAGTGTCCGTAGTCGCGTCGCGCTCGTGGTCGAGCGCCAAGCCGGAGACGGAAAGCTCCTCTCCGTTCTGCCAGACGAATGTCCAGCGCCCGTCGCTTGCGATGCGCTCGCGGGTGCGATCCACCGTCGCCGAGCCATGCACTTCCGTCCCTGCTGGAACGATGAGCTGGCCGTGATGAAAGATGTCTTCCGAGACAAGCCCGACGATGGGCGTATTGATCGAGGACGAGTCCACTGTGATGACCAGCTCGCACGGAATGAGCCGCCCGAACGGCGCGAAGTTCGCGCTGAAGGTTTTGCCTTCGCTCATCGGAGGCTGCGGCGTTTCCGTGACCAAGCTGATCGCTGGCAGCGCGGGTGCGCTCGTCGCGGGCTTGGCGGATTTACCTATCAGTGACCGCTTCGGCGTGGGTGGAGCTGGGGTGGTCGGAAACGGCGCGATGTCGCGATTGACCGTCTGTGTGGTCTGCCCCTTTTCGCGCTTTGGCGTTGGCGTGACTGCCGCATCGACGCCTCCCTGCCCGCTCCCGCCTCGGCGGCTGTTCACGAGCACAAGGACAACGACAAGGCCGAGGAGAAAAAGTGTCAACGCACCCGTCGGAGATTTGAAGAAGTTGAGGAAACGGCGCGGGTTCATTTAGCGAGCCCTCCGGTTTGCATTTCCTCAAACCCGCGTGCTGCGGCTTCCACCACGGGATCGCGCCGCGAGAGCACGAAGCTGAAGTCGTTCTTCAGCGACAGGTTGTTTCTTCCACCGTTCGGACTTCCGGTGACAGCGACGTAGCCCGTCGCCGCGCCATGCGGTGCGACAATGCTTGTGAGGTCTGCGACCGACGGTGTGAAGACGTGCTCGCCCACTCGGACCTCCAGCCGCTCTGGCGTGTGCTCCAGCGGCTTGTCGCTCTTGTTGGAGACGGTGAGCTGAAAGACGAGCGAGTCCTGTTCTGGAAACCGGAAGGCTTCGACGCAACGCACATCGTAACTCCCGCAATCACTGACGATCGGAGTCGCGCGGTAGTCGCGGTATTCCACATCGCGCACGGTGTCGGGCTGATACTGCTGGAGCAGCGCGAAGGCTTTCACCTTGTCGAGCATCCCGAGCAGGCGATTGGGAGTAAGTGGCCGAGCCGGGCCGCTGCCCTTGTCGCTACCGCTGCGGAGGATCATCGAGTAGCAAGGCTTCTCGCTCTCCTGTAACTCGAAGACGTAGGTGCGGTTATTCCAGCGGACGTTCAGATTCGTTGTCGCGCCCTTCACCAATGCTCGCGCCGAGAAGTAGGCGGTGCCTTTGGTGTGCGCGATCTGGAAGAGGCCAGGCACTTTCCCGTCCGTGGTCGTGAGCGCGCCGTCGATCGCTGAGATCGGCGATGGGAAGGTGACGGTCGTCACCCGTGCTCCGGAAACCGGCACGGAATAGACGGTGTGGTCATCGAGCACGAAGTCCCGGATCGGCTGACCCATCGCGTGGATAGCGACAAACTCCACGGCCTGCGCGATGAGGAGAAACTTAACGAGCGGGCTCATATTTGAAGTCCTCGATTGCGGTCGGGAAGCGCCCGTTCTCGACCATGTTTGGGTTGCGCTTCATTTTGAGCTTCAGCACGAAGGGGACGGCTTCGCTGAAGGCCCGCTCCTGGAAAACACCCGAGCGGATGAGCTGCCCGCTGACCTGCGTGAGCACGGCATCCGCGCGCGTCTCGATGAAGTCGATTCGGGCGACTTCCGCCTTCTGGTGGAGCTGCTTCGCTTTGAACTCCGGTTCTTCTCCATTCCACTGCGAGCGCGCTTTCGCTTCCGCATCCTTCAGGAACATCTGCTTGAGCAGGTCCGCGTGGTCGAAGCCCTTCGGATTGCGAGTGAGCAAAGCGACGGTCGCAAGCGTGCTCTGCTGCGCGTGCAGCTCCCGCGCTTCCTGGAACTGAAGCAGCGGAGAAACGAAGAACGTGCCTGCGGGATCGACGATTACGACGCGCTCGCGTTCCTTCAGCGTGCGCGCCAAGTGGATGCGCTCGACGGCCGCTCCGACGAGCACCGCGGCGGCGGCGAGAAACCAGAACCGCGCAAGGCGATCTTTGTCGATGAAGACGCGCGTCGGGTCAGCCGATCGCCGCGGAATGGGTGGGCTGTGGAGCGGCGGCACGGTCGCGCGCAGCTGCGGCGGTGGTGTGGTGGCAGTGGTCATAAAGCGGGTTAGTTGCGGGATTTCTCGAGAAGCTCGCGGACGGCTTGATCGCCCGTCGGGTCGTCCTTCTTGGGCTGGGGCGGTTTCCGCCGGGCCGGACGCTGGCTCGCCATCGAGCCGAGGAGGTTGCCCATCGGCGAATAGGAGCTGCCGCTTGCTGCGGCTTCGGCGGCGCCGACGGTCGCTGCCGCTGCGCCTCCGGCGATGCCCGCGACAGTGCCCATGATTCCCCCGCCCGCGCTCATCGCTGCCGCGGCGCCTGCTCCTGCCGTCGCGCCGGCAGCACCTGCGGTCGCAGTCGTGGCGAGCATCGCGCCGCCGATCTGCGCTCCCGTCGAGATCGCCTTCTGGATTAGCACCGGTGCCGCGATCGTACTGGTGAGCAGCCAGATGCCGAGCACGGCGAGGCCCATCAAATTTTGCAGCCCGTATGCTGCACCTGCTCCTGCGCCGCCCGCGGCGAGGAAGCTCTGATCGGTCATAAAGTCGATCAACCCCGCCGTGAGCAGCGAGGCCGCGCCCCAGCCGAGCGGCCAGCAAAGCACGCCGGCAAAGCCCAGGAGAAACGAGACGCCGATGGAGTTCAGCGTCCGCACCGCGAGGAAGCCGACGAAGATCGGCGCCAGCCCGTAGGCCACGTAGATCGTGAATTTCTGAACGAGGTAAGCGTAGAAAACGATCACGCTCGCCAGCCATCCGAGCAGATAAAGCGCGGCGGAAATCGCCGTCTCGAACAGCGCTTCGCCATCCAGCACATCCCACCACGACTTCTCGGACTCCGTCCCTTTCTTCAATTCGAGCGCCGACTGATACTGCGCGAAGACGGCGCTCGGATCGGCCTTCAGCGTCTCCTTCACCGTCGTATCGACAATCGTCGCCACCTCGCCGCCCCATGTCGCGAGCAGCGCCAGCACTGCCGCATAGGCCAGCGTGCGGCCGAAGGTCCGCATGTAAGCACCCGCGCTGCGCTGTCCGCTCACCGTCGAAGAGACGACGCCGACGACAAAGCAGATGAACGCGATTGGCGTCAGGACGCGGTGCATCTCCAGGCACTGCGTAAGGAAGTTTGGAAACAGGGTGTCGAAGTCGCCCATAGCGCGAGAATGCTGGTGGTTAGCGGCGGCTCGGGAGCGCCGGCGCAGTGGCGTCGAGCTGGAAGATTTCCCCGAAGCGGCGCGTGCTCTCCTGCAACTGCGCCGCGCGTTCCTCACGCCGCGCCTGCTCCTGGCGCTCGCGGTCCGCGCGGTTCTCGATGTCCTGCGCCGCGAGTTGCGCGGCGGCTTGGTCGATCTCACGATCCACCGCTTCCAGTTCCGCGTCGTAGCCCACCAGCACGCCGGTGAGCTTCTGCGTCTCCGCATCCGTCGTGGAGGCCTGGAGCTGCTGCGCGGTCGTCGCGATCTGCTGCCGCAAAGTTTCGCGGCGGGAGAGCACGTCGTCGGTGACTGCCTGGAAGTTCTGCGACCCTTGCTGGATCGCGCCGAACTTCCGATACAGCTCCTCCGCACGTGGCATCTCCACGCCGCCGGGCGTTTGGAAGGTTGCGCCCAAACTCTGGTAAAGACCGTTGGCGTCGTAGCTCAGCGCCTCGACCCCCGTGGCAAGCTGCTGAAGCTGGCCGATCGTCTGCCCGACGCCGCTTGTTTGCAGGCTGCTCATCAGCTCGTCCGCGCCGACAATGGAAAGAAGCTGCTCGGGATCGCCGAACGCCTTCACATACGCCTGCACCTGCTGGAGCTGCTGGGTGAGCGCCTGGATCTGCTCCACCTGATTGTTGATCATCTCCAGTTGGTTCCCCACTTCTTCCAAGTGCAGCGTCTCCGAGAGCAGGTCGGAGATGGGGTTGGTGACGACGTATTGCGCCGAGACAAGCGGCGCGGTGGCGATGAGGGCCGTGAGAACGAGGATGTGTTTCATAAATTGGAACGTGGTGTGTAGAGCGGGCGTGCTATTCCTGGATGCGAAGCGTTGCCGTGGACGGCGCGAAGGTGACGCCGTTGACCTGCCGTTCCGGCAACGGCACCTCCAAGAGCCGAACGGTCGCCGCTTCGTCCGATTGCGGCGCGATGCGCTGCCGCTCGTTGAGCGCCTGCCATTGCCGCTTGGCCGCGTCGCTCTGCCCTTTTTCGTAACCGGCCACGTAAGACTTTTGCTGCGCCGCGCCGCTGCCAGCTTGCAGCCCTTCGCTGAGCAGCACCCCAGCCCCCGCGCCGAGAGTCGTCGTCAGCGCGTCGCCTTTGCCGAAGGTATGTCCGAGAATAGCGCCGCCCGCCGCGCCGGCGGTATTGCCGATGATTCGAGTCGGGCTAACGCCCGCGCAGCCGCCGAGCAGCGCGCAAGCAAGCAGTGAAAAAGCAAAGCGGGGTGTGAAGTGCATGCGAGCGTTCTAGCCCGCACCTCCCCGTCGCCGGCTCCGAGTTCGGAGCAGACTTCTCCCGCCGCAGACTTGTCCTCTCGGTCCGCTCTGGGGCCACAACTCAGAGGAGCAGATAGACTCGCATCGACGCCGGGGCGTTCCGTAATCTCCAAACCGATGTCCGACAGTGAGGCCGATACGTGCCGAAAGCTCGTCGTCCCTCGGCTTCAACAGGCTGGATGGGACAGCGAGCCGCGCTCGATTGCCGAGCAGCGAACGATCACCGACGGGCGCATCGTTCCAGTGGAAAAAGGTTTTATTCGCAGGCCGCCGAAGCGCGCGGACTACCTGCTGCGTTACCGACGCGACTTTGTGCTCGCTGTCGTCGAAGCAAAGGCCAGCTACAAGACTGCGGCGGCCGGTTTGCAACAGGCGAAGGATTACGCGCAGATGCTCGGGTTGAAGTTCGCCTATGCGACAAATGGACAGGAGATTGTCGAGTTCGACTACTTCACCGGCTTGGAAAGCATTCTGACAGAATATCCGTCGCCGTTTGAACTGTGGCAGCGCTACTGCACCGGCGCCGGTATCGCCGACGTCCAGACGGGGCAACGCCTCCTTACGCCCTGCAACTACGCCGTTGGCAAGGGTGAGCGATACTACCAGCAAATCGCCATCAACCGTTCGGTTGAGGCGGTGCTTAAAGGAGAACAGCGCATCCTCCTCACGATGGCGACAGGCACCGGCAAGACGGCGGTCGCATTCCAAATCTGCTGGAAGCTCTGGAACTCCCGTTGGAACCGGACGGGCGAGCACCGTCGGCCGAAGATCCTTTTCCTCGCCGATCGCAACATCCTCGTAGATCACCCGAAGGACGGCATCTTCGCCGCGTTCGGCGACGCCCGCTGCAAGATCGAGGCGGGCGAGGTCGTTAAAAGCCGGGAGATGTATTTCGCCATCTACCAAGCTCTCGCCTCCGACGAGCGCCGAGAGGGTTTGTTCAAGCAGTTCGCGCCGGGCTTCTTCGACCTCGTCATCGTGGATGAGTGCCACCGCGGCAGCGCCCGTGACGACAGCTCGTGGCGCGAGATCCTGGAGCACTTCGCGCCCGCCGTGCAGCTCGGCATGACGGCCACGCCGCTGCGCGACGACAATCGCGACACCTATCTCTATTTCGGCAATCCCATCTACGAATACAGCCTGCGCCAGGGCATCGAAGACGGTTTCCTCGCGCCCTACCGCGTCCATCGCGTCATCACCGAATGGGACGCCGCCGGTTGGAGGCCGAACAGCCGTGACCTCGACCGCTACGGCCGCGCGATCCCGGACGACGAGTATCAGACGAAAGACTTTGAGCGCGTCGTTGCCCTGCGTGCGAGGACCGAGGCCATCGCGCGGCACCTTACCGACTTCCTGAAAAAGTCAGACCGCTTCGCGAAGACGATCGTCTTTTGCGTCGATCAGGACCACGCCGACGAAATGCGCCGCGCGCTCAACAACCTGAACCGCGATCTCGCCGCGCAGCACCCGGATTACGTCTGCCGCGTCACCTCCGACGAAGGCGACATCGGCCGCGGCCACCTCAGCCGCTTTCAGGATGTGGATACAAACGTGCCGGCGATCCTCACCACCTCGCAGCTCCTCACCACCGGCGTCGATGCGCCGACCTGCAAGAACGTCGTGCTCGCCCGCGTCGTAGGCTCCATGAGCGAGTTCAAGCAGATCATCGGTCGCGGCACCCGCGTCCGCGACGACTACGGCAAACTCTGGTTCAACATCATCGACTACACAGGCTCCGCGACGCGGCTCTTCGCCGACCGCACCTTCGACGGCGATCCGACGAAGCTGACGCAGGAGGAAATCGACGAGGTCGGGAGGGTTGTGAAGGTCACGGTGGAGGATGAGGAAACCATCATCGATCCAACGAGCACCGACGATGAGACCTCCTTCGTCCACGAGCCGCCGCCGACCGAGCGCCGGAAGTTCTATTTCGACGGAGGCCGTGTGGAAGTCGCCGCGCACCTCGTCTATGAACTCGACCCGGATGGGAAGCAGCTCCGCGTCATCCGTTACACCGATTACGCCGCCGAGAAAATCCGCACGCTTTGCCCCACGGCGCCAGAGCTGCGCGCCGAGTGGTCCGACCCGGTGAAACGCTCCGAGATCATTCGCCGGCTGGAAGAGCGCGGCATCCGTTTCGAGGAACTCGCCGAAGCCGCGGAGCAGCCCGAAGCCGACCCATTTGACCTGCTCTGTCACCTCGCGTTCAACGCCCCGCTTCGCACCCGCCGGGAGCGCGCTCAGCAGCTCCGCGATTCGCGCAAAGAGTTCTTTGCCCGCTATAGCCCGGAAGCTCGGCAGATCCTCAACGAGCTGCTGGAAAAGTATGCCGACCACGGTTCGGCGCAGTTCGTTTTGCCTGACGTGCTCAAAGTCCCGCCCGTCTCGGAGCACGGGCAGGTCGGCGACATCATCCGCGTCTTCGGCGGCGCCGAAAACCTGCGTTTAGCCGTCACGGAGCTGCAAACGCTCCTCTACGCTGCGTAGCACTCTTTATGAGACAAATCAGCATGAGCTTTCTGCCCCCGGAACACTGGGAGGATTTTCAAGAAATGGTTCTTGCCGTCGCTCAGCGAGAATGGCGGGACGCGCACTGCAGTGCCTTTGGGCGGGCAGGTCAGGAGCAAGCTGGGATTGACGTTCTCGTGGAGCAGCCCCTTAAGGCGCCGATTGGTGTCCAGGCGAAGAAGCGACGACTTTACGGTGCGGTCGGGGAGTCGGATCTGACCGGTAATCTGTCAAATGGCCAGATTCAGAAAATGATCAAAGAGGCGGAGAAATTTGTGCCGCCGCTACGGGAGTTGATCATCGCAACGACCGCGCTTACGGACGCTAAGCTTCAGAACGCACTGGTTTCGCTAAATATCG
Source organism: uncultured Chthoniobacteraceae bacterium (assembly GCA_964235505.1). Classification (GTDB taxonomy): domain Bacteria; phylum Verrucomicrobiota; class Verrucomicrobiia; order Chthoniobacterales; family Chthoniobacteraceae; genus CAXSDZ01. Next base: position 7,917 of record CAXSDZ010000033.1, on the reverse strand, counting down.
AACGCTCCAGCAAAGGAGTATTCTCGGTGCACATTTGGTTTTGGGAAAAATTTCAGGGGTGCCTAAACTGGGACGCCGATCTCCAACGACTTTATTACCGAGATTGGGTCGAGAAGACCTTCGGATATAGTCTGGAGAAGCATTATCTAATGATGCTTCGCTGCGCATTGGATCGCCCGGCATTCACGACGCGCCTAGAGATGGAAGACAGCGGAGACGACATGGCAACAGCCATCTCCGATGTCGAAGCCGCGATCAGGATTGGGAAACTTGAAGACCGTCGAGGGGATCTCATTCAACGAGCCCCAATCGGTTTGGACCGCGTAAGTTTAGATGCTCGCACTCACCTTGAAGCCGCGCTCCGTTCGCTCCACGAAGCACGGGTAAGCTTCCGAGACGCCGTCAAACGCGGGACTCTAACCGACCAAAGACGCGGGATCTTCCTCGACGGCGCCCATGGGAGAGAAGATGCGCTACTCGTGGACAGCTTGCGTGCGGAGGCTCTAGATCGCGTGAATGCTGCATTGGCGACTGCCCAACTAGAGGAACTCCCCAATTATCTTCGTCCGCCGAACCAGTTGTAATGCGCACCGCGACCTCGGCCCCTCCCACGACTGCCCAATCCCTCGGCTCCCTCCTGAAGTCCGCGCGCGACATCATGCGCAAGGACAAGGGGCTGAATGGCGACCTCGATCGGCTGCCGCTGCTGACGTGGATCATGTTCCTGAAGTTCCTCGATGACCTGGAATGGCAGCGCGAGGAGGAGGAGGCGGCGCTGGCAGGGGTGAAGTTCAAGCCGGCGGTAGATGCGCCGTATCGATGGCGCGATTGGGCGGCGCGGGCGGATGGCGTTACGGGCGATGAGCTGCTCGCGTTCATCAATCACGAGGAATGCACGCGGCCGGATGGGACAAAGGGCACGGGGCTTTTCGCGTATCTCCGCAAGCTCACGAGCAGCAATGGCGACGATCGGCGCGACGTGATCGCGACCGTCTTCAAGGGCGTCGATAACCGCATGAAGAGCGGCTACCTCCTGCGGGACGTGGTGAACAAAGTTGCCGGCATCCGCTTCACCGCCGCCGATGAGTTGCACACGCTCGGCACGCTCTACGAATCGATGCTGCGCGAGATGCGCGACGCGGCTGGCGACTCCGGGGAATTCTACACACCGCGTGCGGTGGTGCGGCTCATGGTCGCCGTAAGCGATCCGCGGCTCGGCGAAGTCGTGCTCGATCCCGCCTCCGGCACCGGCGGCTTTCTCGTGGAAGCCTTCACGCATCTTTCCAAACAGGTGCAGACCGTCGCCGACCGCAAGACGCTGCAAGGCCGTTCGCTGCTGGGCTGCGAGCCGAAGGGGCTGCCGTATCTGCTCTGCCAGATGAACCTCCTGCTGCACGGGCTCGACTCGCCGCAGATCGATCCCGGCAATGCGCTGCGCCACCGGCTCACGGAGATCGGCGAAAAGGAGCGCGTCGATGTGATCCTGACGAACCCGCCCTTTGGCGGCGAGGAGGAGCGCGGCATCCAGGGCAACTTCCCCGAGGACAAGCAGACCTCCGAAACTGCGCTCCTCTTCCTACAGCTCATCATGCGCCGGCTGCGCCGCCAGCCCACGCCTGCCGGGCGTCCGGCACGTGCAGCGGTGGTCGTGCCGAATGGCACCCTCTTCGGCGACGGCGTCTGCGGGCGGATCAAGCAGGAGCTGCTGAAGGAGTTCAATCTGCACACGATTGTCCGGCTGCCGAACGGCGTCTTCGCGCCCTACACCATCATCCCGACGAACATCCTCTTCTTCGACCGCTCAGGCCCGACGCACGAAGTCTGGTATTACGAGCACGCGTTGCCCGCGGGCCGGAAGAACTACACGAAGACCGCGCCACTCCAGTTCGAGGAGTTCGCGCCGCTTATCGCATGGTGGGGCGGGGCGGATCGTGCGGGCCGCGAGGAAAACGAGCAGGCGTGGAAAGTCTCCGCCGCCGACCTGCTCGCCTCGGGCGCGAATCTCGACCTCAGCAATCCGTGCGGGAAAAAGGACATCACCCATCTTCCGCCGGAGGAGCTGGCCGCGAGCATCTTGAAGAAGGAGCAGCGCATCGCGGAAATCATGGCGAACATTCAAGGGCTGCTGGTGAAGCACGGCGTATGAGCAAGGCCTGGCCAAAGGTGCGGCTCGGCGACGTGCTGAAAGCAACCGCTCGTCCCGTCGATGTGAAGCCGGACGAGATGTATCGTGAAATCGGCATTCGTTCGCACGGCAGAGGGGTGTTTCATAAGACGCCTGTCTCTGGCCTGGAGCTTGGAAACAAGCGCGTGTTTTGGGTTCAGCCGGGCGACTTCGTTTTGAACATCGTCTTCGCTTGGGAAGGTGCCGTCGCGGTGCTCAGTGAAGCAGAGGCAGGCATGATCGGCTCGCACCGCTTCCCGACTTTTCGCGCGGATGAGTCGCGCCTCGATAGCCGCTTCTTGCTCGCCTACTTCAAAACGCGGGAAGGACTCGCATTGCTTGGTAAAGTTTCTCCTGGGGGCGCTGGTCGGAATCGAACGCTTTCGCGGACGGCGTTTCTTGAACAAGGCATTCCACTGCCGCCGCTGGTGCATCAACGGGAGGTAGTGGCTCGGCTGGAAGATTTAGCAGGCGAAATCTCCGGGGC
>CAXSDZ010000033.1:0-5256 GCA_964235505.1 uncultured Chthoniobacteraceae bacterium | reverse complement strand
CCGGGGCCTGTGCCTTACGGCAGCAAGCGCTAATCGAAGCGGATGTTTTGTGGGCGCAAATCGCATCGAAGGTTTTTGATCGTGTAACCAAGACGCATCCAACCCGGCCGCTTGCAGAACTCGTTGGAGTTCGAGGCGGAGGCACTCCTTCGAAGTCGAACCCATTTTACTGGCAGGGGCGCGTTCCATGGATTTCGCCGAAGGACATGAAGACGCCTGAGCTTCACGATTCGATCGATCACATCTCCGAACAGGCGACGCAGGAAACAGCAGCGAAGTTCATCGAGCCGGGCGCAGTGCTCGTCGTCGTCCGTGGGATGATTCTCGCCCACACCTTCCCCTCAGCAATCCTGCGCACCAGAGCGACGATCAATCAGGACATGAAGGCGCTGATTCCGACTGCGGAGCTCTTGCCAGAATACCTCTCCGCAATGTTTTGGGCTTATAACCAGCGGGTGCTGAAGCTTGTCGAGAAATCCACGCACGACACGCGCAAGCTCGAAACCGCGAAGCTGCTAGACACGAAAATTGCCGTTCCTCCGCTGCCCGAGCAACGCCGAATCATCGCTGAACTCACCGAGCTAACGAGCGAGGTGGACGAGCTGAAGCGCCTCCAATCCGAGACCGCCGCCGAACTCGATGCGATGCTTCCCGCGCTCCTCGACCGCGCTTTCAACGGTGGTCTTTGACATGGCTTCGCCCGACTCCCACCCTCGCGATCCGCTGCACGGCATCACGCTGGAAGCGATCCTCACGACGCTGGTCGAGCGGCATGGCTGGGAGGAGATGGGCTACCGCATCCCCGTCCGGTGCTTCCAGCTCGACCCCTCGGTGAAGTCCAGCCTCACCTTCCTCCGGAAAACGCCGTGGGCTCGGAAGCGGGTCGAAGACTGGTTCATCGCTGAGCTTCCGCAGGCTTGAAGTATCGCCGCGGCGTTCCCTTGCCTCGGTCATCCATTGAGTCCGCGGCGGAGCGAATCAGCCGCTAGCTTTTGACATTGTCAAACCATATCGAGATTTTATGTTGCGCGATGTCAGGTTACGTCGTTTACTCCCGACATGGCCACCGACGGCGATCTTTACCAAAAACGGATGCAGTGCGGTTTCGGCAAAGCTTACCGAATCGCCTGCGCAGACGGTCCGGCTGCGGACGAAGCTGTCGTCGTGGTCCGCGGATTTGAGAACCTGTTACGGCAGATCCCGATGCCGGCGCTTGGTCCGTTGCTCTCCTCGGTCAGCGCGGGATTGGCAGAGCACGGGAGTGAGCTTTATGCGGCGGATTTGGCGGCCGGGATGCAGTGCGTGAAGGAACGAGTCGCCCGGATCGCCAGCTTGCACGCGAGCGCCCAAACCACGGCGGAACTCGCAGCGGTAGTGAGCGAGGTTGCGTTTGAAAGGCTGGAGGATGGCGTTCCGTTTTCAGCTGACGGGTTCCAGAACGAGTGCCGTGAGCGCGTGCTGCAGCGGATGCTGCGGCGCTATCATTTCGGCCCGAGTGAAGCGAATGTCATGGGCAAGCTCGGGATCGACCGTCTGACGCGGCAGGAGAGGGAAAACGCCGTTCGTGCCCTGGTGCAGCCGCAGGCTTTCGCAGCGCTGCGGGCCGTGGAGGCGTCGCCGGCAGGCGTCCTCCGCAAACCTCAGCCTCCCCAGTCCAGCGACGTGAACACCAAAGACGGCCTGGAGCAGGAGCCGCTGTTTTGATGCCGCCTATGAACGCCTCGCCTTTGCACACGCTCACCTACGCTTTCGACTTCGGGCCGCTGGCCTTCCGTCGCGAATGCCATTTCCCCGTCAGCCTGAAGCAGTCGGTCAACCAGCAAAGCTACTTCAACGACTTTGAGCGCATCGGCTCGACGTTTTGCCGGAACCTGCGACCGGAGCTGGCGGACCTGGCAGAAGTAGCGACGGCCCTCTATTGCGCCGACCGTTTTTCCCCGCGCCGCCACCCGGATCATCGCAACGACGCTTTGCCGCTGAGCCGCCGCATTCGTCTCCGCATCAGCGTGCGCCGGCCGGGCCTGTGGTGCGGGCGCCCGCGCGAGATTTTGGTCGAGCTGTTGCACAACTTGTGCGGCGACGTTTGGGAGTTGGAGTTTACTCAGCTTTCCGCGGAAAACTCGGTCGGCACGCAAGGATATCTTCTCGATTTTCAGCCGCCGCATCCGCCGAAGGTGATGCTCTTCAGCGGCGGGCTAGACAGCTATGCCGGCGCAGCCTTCCAACTCGAAGACCCCGCACATTTCCATGTGCTCGTCGCAGGATGGACGCACACGCGGATGCAGCAGCAGCAAGCCGCGCAGGCGGATCGACTACTCGCAGGGCGCAAAGACCAGGGGCACTACTTGCCGATCAAGTATGGCATGAGCGGGTTGCCGAAGTTTCGGCTCGAAACGAGCCAGCGCACCCGCGGCATCCTGCACATGAGCCTCGGAGCAGTGACGGCTCTCCAGCTCGGAGCCGGCGAGCTGCACATTTACGAAAACGGATACGGCGCACTCAATCTGCCCTTTGACGAGACCCAGATGAACTGGGAAGTCAGCCGCGCGGTGCATCCGCAGACGCTCCGGCTGATGGAGCGTCTGGTCAGTGAGGTGTGCGGGCAGCGCTTTGCCATCCGCATGCCGTTCGGCTTTGAAACCAAGGCGGAGGCGCTGGGTCGGCCGGAGGCCCGACGCTTCGCCGCCGGAATCCGCGAGACGTTTTCCTGCGACCGCTTTCCCGATCACTTCGAGGGCAAGCCGCAGTGTGGCATCTGCTCGTCGTGCGTGCTCCGACGGATGTCGTTGGAGTGCGCTGGGCTGGCGGCATTCGACCCGGCGGATGACTACGCCTTTGATGTAGAAGCGAGCGACGCGCTGCCGAAGCCGCGCGCAGCGTTCGTGCTCGATAAATACGACGCGCAGGCCAGCCGCTTTCGCCAAGCGCTCGCGGCGCAAAATCCATGGCGTGAGCTCGTGCGACATTGGCCCGACCTCCGGGCTGTCGAAACTGCGCTCGCTGAGGGTGGCACGCCACAGGCGGAAATCCAGCCGCAGCTCCTGCGGCTGCTCCGGCAACATGCGGAGGAGTGGTCACGCTTTTCCGGCCGCACGGCATTCGAGCGGTATCTGCACGCGGCGTGAGCCGCCTCTTTCCATGCTTCCCAATCCACTCACCACGATTGATCCCAAGGTGCTCGGCGAGCGACTCCGCGTCGCGCGTCGCGCTCGCGGATTCACGCAAGAGCAGGTATCCGACGCGCTTGGCTATGCACGCACGACGGTTGTCGCGATCGAGAAAGGCGAACGGCGAGTGACCAGCGAAGAGCTGATCCGATTCGTCCAGCATTACGGGCGCAGTGTTTCGGAGTTTGTTTCGCAGCAAGCCAACGCGCATCCACTCGTGCCGCAGTTTCGCTCCGGCCCGCCCACCGCGCGTGCGGTGATGACACTGGCGGAGAAGGATTACTTGGAAGCCGCCGAGCGATTGGAAGCTCTCGCGAGCGACTACCGCGAGCTGGAGGAAATGTGCGGGATGCCGCTGCCAAAGGATTACCCTCCGGTCTATACGGTCGAGGGATCGTTCAATCAGCCGGAGAGTCTCGGCGAGGAGATTGCGCAGGAGGAGCGTGCCCGGCTGGGGTTAGGTGACGCGCCGATCAGTGACCTGCGCGCGTTGCTGGAGGAAGCGGTGGGGCTGCGGATTTTCTTCTACCGGATGGCATCGCCCATCGGCGGAGTGTTTGCCTGCAACGACGAGCTTGGCGGCTGTATTGGGATCAATTCCCGCCACCCCATTCCGCGCAGCAACTTCTCGCTCGCGCATGAATATGCCCACTTCCTCACCACGCGCTATCAGGCCGACGTGGCGATGGAGTCCGGCGGCTGGGGTCGCCTTCCGACCGAGCGGTTTGCCGACAGTTTCGCATCCAGCTTTCTGATGCCACGCGCCGGAGTCTCCCGGCGCTTTTCCGAGCTGACCGATGCTCGCGAAGGCAAGCCGCGCATTGCCGATCTCGTCCAACTGGCGCATCTCTATGGAGTGTCGGTGCAAGCGATGTGCTCGCGCTTGGAAGACTTGCGACGCGTGCCAGTCGGCACTTGGGATAAGCTGAAGGACAAGGGGTTCCGGCCCGAGCAGGCCAAAGCCTCCTTGGGACTTGGCGAGCTACCCGGAGATCGCAACCGTTTGCCGCGGCGCTACGTGCTCCTCGCCAGCCGCGCCTATCGCGCAGAGCGCCTTTCCGAGGGACAGTTGGCGAAAAAGCTGCGCGTGGATCGGGTGAGCGCTCGCATGATGATGGAAGAGGTTGAAGGCGTCATCGATGACCAAACTGGCGGTGAGTATTTTGGGCTCGTGTGCGATTTTGCCGAACCGCTGGTGAACGCTTGAAACGCACTTCATGGCCAGTCGCCTTCTGCTTCAAGACGCCTGCGTGCTGATCAATCTGCTCTCCAGCGGGCGATTTGAAGACATCGCTCGCGGCTGCGGCTATCAGCTCGTGGTCTCGACTGCCGTGCGGGCTGAGACGGTGTCTATCCGGGACGCCCTGAGCGGCGAGAGCGTAGAAGTTGACCTGACCCCTCATTTCGCCACGGGCTTGTTGGAGTTGGTGGATCTGGCAAGTGAGGAGGAGCGCTCATCTTACATCGCCTACGCAGCGCAACTGGATGATGGGGAAGCCATGTCACTCGCGCTGGTAGAAGCCCGGCACCTCCCGCTCGCCACCGACGATCGGAAGGCAATTTCGCTCATCGCTCGGGAAAGAATCGGCGTCGAGCTGGTAAGCACAACCGGCGTGCTTCAGGCGTGGGAAGCAAACGCCGGAGTTTCCAGCGCAGAGATGAAAGCGGTGCTTACTGCCGTTAGATCGCTCGCCCGATTTGTGCCTCGCGTTGGGACTGCCGACCGCGCGTGGTGGGATGCACGGAGCCGCGAAGCATAGGTGGTGATACGACGGGGTCAGCGCACCAGTCCTCGCGTTGACGTGGTGGCCTCAATGACGGCCTGCACCGTATCGCCCTTTCCGCGAAGCTGTCGCGCACGTTCGTCGAACTGCGTGCCGCTGCTGCCGCTGACGTAGAGCATCTCCGTTGAGGCGACGTTGTGGGCGGTGCCGCAGATGGGGTTTTGCGCGTCGGAGTGCAGGTAGGTGAAGGCGGCGAACTTCTCTTCGCCTGCCTGCTGGTCTGGGAGCGGATAGGAGAGGATGGCGTGCTTGGTCAGCTCAGTGAGGCCGATGTCGTGACCCATGTCGTAGAGGTCGGCGCGGTC
>CAXSDZ010000032.1:16168-28791 GCA_964235505.1 uncultured Chthoniobacteraceae bacterium | reverse complement strand
GAAGATGAAGAAACAGACGAAGAGCAAGGCGCCCGGGGATTCGGATAGGCTCTAAGTAGTGCGCCTTCTCCTTCCGCTCTCCGATCTTCCAACTGCTGCCACTCACCTCCCACCTCCCTACTTATGCCCGATGCTACTTTCGACACTCACCAGAAGGCGTTGCAAATCAATCTCGACGCACGCTTCTACGGCACCTTCGCAGAGATCGGCGCAGGGCAGGAAGTCGTGCGCTGGTTCTTCCGCGTCGGCGGCGCGGCCGGCACGGTGGCGAAGAGTATCTCGGCTTACGACATGACCGTGAGCGATGCGATCTACAGTCACACGGATCGTTATGTGTCTCGCGCACGGCTCCAGTCGATGCTCGATCATGAATATACTCTGAACCTGGAACGACTTAGCGAAACCCGCGGCGACAATACCTCCTTCTTTGCCTTTGCCGATACTGTCGCCACGCGTTCTTTCAAAGGGAATAACGAGTGCCATGGCTGGATGGGCGTGAAGTTCCAAAGTCATCCCCGCGACGAGCCCAGCCAGATCATCATCCATCTACGGATGCTCGATTCCGAAGCTTCGCTCCAGCAGGAGGCGCTCGGCATCTCAGGCGTGAACCTCGTCTATGGCGCATTCTTTCTGCATCACCAGCCCGAGCGGCTCGTCGAGTCGATGCTGGATAAGCTGACCACTGGCCGCATCGAGATAGATATGATCGAGATGAGCGGCATTGAGTTCCGCATGGTGGATAACCGGCTGATGAGCTTGAAGCTTGTGCAGCTCGGACTAACAGGCGCGGCAATGTTCGGGTCGAACCGCGAAGTGCTGCAGCCGAGCGAGGTCTTCTACAAGAAAGCAATCCTCGTCGAGCGCGGCTCCTTTCGCCCGGTCACGCACGTGAACCTAGATATGCTGCATTGCGCGCTGGAAAAGTTTAACTCCGACCCGGCGGTGTTAGGCAAGCCGGTGTTGCAAGTGATGGAGATCACGATGCGCAACCTGCTCGATGGCAATGCGCAGATCGATCGCCGCGACTTCCTTGCCCGCGCCGATATGCTCGCCGCCTGCGGCATGACGGTGCTGATCTCAGACTACTTTGAATACTACCGGCTGGCAGGCTACCTCGCCCGCCAGACTCGCGAGCGGATCGGCATTGTCATGGGGGTGCCCAGTCTCATGGAGCTATTCGACGAGAAGTATTATACTCAGCTTCCCGGCGGAATTCTGGAGTCCTTCGGGCGATTGTTTAAGAACGACCTGAAGCTATTCGTCTATCCGCTGCGCCCGCACCAGACCGGTGAGCTGAAGACTGTCGAGAACTTACAAGTCTCGCCGGAACTGCGCCCGCTTTATGACTATCTCGCAGGCCGCGGCTCCTTTGTGCAGTTGGATAACTTCAACCCGGACTATCTCCCGATCTTTTCGCGCGACGTGCTGAAGCGGATCGCAGCGGGCGATAGAGAGTGGGAAAAGATGGTGCCGATCGAGGTGGCTGCGGTGATCAAGAATCGCGCACTGCTAGGCTACCGCCGGGCGGCGTAAGGCAGGCTGGAGAAGCCCGTGTTCGCCCAAGCCAGGCGCGCGTAGAGAGTCTTGATCGCAGACCGCCGTCTCGGCGCAGTATCGGAGTGCCCGGAAACCCGGAGCCACCTTCCGTCAGCGGACCGCCCATTCGGAGCGCGGCGAGCGAAAAAGAACAACTGCACTCGGCACTTCGATCCGCCGCACCCAGCCTTTCGGGAGAAATGCGGGACCGGAAGGTGAAAACTCCCGGGTTGACTTTCTGGAACTCTTCGTTTGACAAAGCGCACCCCGGCTTCCACTCTCACCGCTCGCTTTTTCCAGAGCGGTCGTTTCTCGTCTTTATGTCCAGCACTCTCCTTGAAGAAGCCCTGAAAAAAATCCCGAACCAGCAGATCCTCGTAAATGTGGTTTCCAAGCGTGTGCGTCAGTTGACTCAAGGGCATCGGCCGATGATCGATTCCGGCCCGCGGATGGGATTTTCAGACATCGCCTTGACGGAGATCATCGACGGCAAGCTCGTCTTTGAGAATGCGCCGGTGGCCGTTCCGGCGGCGGAATAGCGAGGGCCAGAGCAGCTCCAGTCCAAGCGAGCGGGCGCGGCTGCGACTGGCTGGTGGCGCAAGGGAACCGCTGGCGTTTCAAGGATTGACGCGCATCGTGACGCGCGCACGCTTTTCCGCTGCACTTTCACCATGCCCGGCGACATCTCCATCAACCGCAAAGCGCTGCGGGATTACCACATCATCGAGCGGTTCGAGGCCGGGCTGGAGCTGAAAGGCACGGAGGTGAAGTCGATTCGCGCCGGGCATGTGCAGCTTGCCGGTGCGTTCGCGCGCGTGGAGGGCGGGCAGGCGTTTGTCTATGGGCTGGAGATCAAGACCTATGAGAAGGCGAGTCACACGCAGCACGAGCCGCAACGCCAACGCCGGCTGCTGCTGCACCGGAAAGAGATCGAGCGCCTCCAGGGACTGACCCAAGTCAAAGGCCACACCGTCGTGGCCCTGCGTCTCTACTGGAAGGGTGCGCGCGTGAAAGCGGAACTCGGAGTTGGCAAAGGGAAGGAGCAGGCGGACATCCGCTCCGACTTGAAGGAAAAGGCGACCAAGCGCGAAGTGGACCGCGAGATCGCGCGCTTCAACAAGCGCAACCTGTAAAAGGCGCGGGAGCACGCCCGCCACTACAGGAGCCCGCCGAGAGCCGCGAGCGCGCGTTGATAAACGAGGTGTTTGCCGCCGCGCATCAGCTCCTCATTCAGCAAGCCGCAGAGATCATCCGGGCCAGCGGGCAGCAGATGGCAATGGCTGCGGCCATCCGGCAGTCGCACTTCCGCGCGCAGATGCGGCGAGCCCGCTTCCCGCCGCACCGAGATGGTCGCGCCATCCGCCGAGAGTTCGCACAGCGCGACTGGCGCGCCGGCCGCTTCCCGCAGCTCGCCGCAGACTTCCTCGCCCTCTTGCGTCGTCCACGACATGCCGGCCTCACTCGCAGCCTTCCCCGTCCACTTGAGCTGTGCGGCGATCCACGCCGCGAGCAGCAGCGCGGTGAGCCGATGCCCCGGCGCGTGCATGAAGCGAATGCTCCGCAAGCGTGGGATAAGCGCGAGATTCTCCGGGTGATCGAACATCTGCGCCACGGCCTGCCGCAACTGCAGGGAGCGCGTCCAGTTCAGATCGCACAGGATCACCCGCGCGCCGGAACGCTCCAGCGCGCCTCGCAACTGCGCGAACTGCTCGCGCGGATCGGCCCACGTGCCGCTGTCGAAAATGAGCCGGTCCACGCGCCGCCAGAGCTGCTCCGGCAGCGACGCGCGAAACGGCGCCTGCCACCAGAGATACAGCGGCAGATCGGAGTCGAGATTTGCGAAAAGGATATTCGCCAGCCGCCCCGACGCCTCGCCTTCGATCAGCACCGTGATCTGCTCGCAGCAGACCTGCTTCGCCCCGGCGCGCGCCAGGTGGCAGTGTGCATTGATCCACGCCTGCACGCGGCCTGCCGGGGCTTCCGGCACATTGGCGACGAGGATCGCCCGGCACGCGTGCTCCCGCGTGAACTCCGAGATAAGCCGCGTGTTGCCCTCCAGCGCCTCGGCCCCTTCCGCGCACACCGCGAAGTTCACGAGCGACGCGCGCGACTTCGTGCCGCCGCTGCTTTCCCAGAGCTTATTCAGCTCGCGTGGGATTTGCGCGAGTTCCACGGGCTGGCCTAGGAGTGAAGTGTCCATGGATTTAGGAAAGGGGAAGTAAGATGGAGGAAGAAAAGGAAACGTGGATGCGCAGGCACTTCCTCCTCCCTCCATCTTACTTCCTAGATTTTCAGAGCCTCCTCCACTCCCGGCCGTCGCGTGCCAGCAGTTCATCCGCTTCCTTCGGTCCCCATGATCCGGAAGCGTAGGGACAGAGCGGCGGCTGCGTGCCTTCCGCGTGCCAGGCGTGCTCGATTGCGTCGATGAAAGTCCACGCCTGCTCCACCTCATCGCGCCGGGCAAAGAGCGTAGCGTCGCCGCTCATCGCATCGAGCAGCAGCCGCTCGTAGGCCTCGGGCGAAGCTTTGCCAAAGCTCGTGCCGTAGTGGAAATCCATCTTCACCGGCTCGATGCGCACCTGCGTGCCGGGGCGCTTGGCCTGAATGCGCAGCGAGATGCCTTCATCCGGCTGGATGCGGATCACCAGCACATTTGGCCCGACCGCCGTTTCGTCGCGGTTGAAAAGCACGCCCGGCGCGCTCTTGAACTGCACCGAAATCTCCGCCCCATGCTTCGGCAGCCGCTTGCCGACGCGGATGTAAAAGGGCACCTCCGACCAGCGCCAGTTGTCCACGTTCACCTTCAGCGCCGCATACGTCTCGACCATCGACTCCGGGCTCACGCGCTCTTCCGCCCGGTAAGGCACGACATCCTTCCCGTTGATCGCGCCCGCCGCGTATTGGCCGCGCACCACGTTCTTCGCCACATCCTCCGGCGACATCGGCCGCAGCGAGCGGACGACCTTCAACTTTTCATCGCGCACCGCGTCGGCCGTGAGATCGGTCGGCGGTTCCATTGCCACGAGGCAGAGGAGCTGGAGCAGATGGTTCTGCACCATGTCGCGCAGCGCGCCCGAGCCTTCGTAATACGGCCCGCGCCCTTCCACCCCGAGCGGCTCGCTCGCCGTGATCTGCACGTGGTCGATGTAGCGGTGATTCCAGAGCGGCTCAAAGATGCCGTTGGCAAAGCGCAGCACCATGATGTTCTGCGCCGTTTCCTTCCCGAGATAGTGATCGATGCGATACGTCTCGCGCTCGGCAAAGGTCCGGTTCACCACCGCATTCAGTTCCTGCGCGCTGGCGAGATCGGTGCCGAAAGGCTTCTCCACGATCACCCGCGCCCAGCTTCCCTCGCTTGTTTTGTTCAGGCCGAATTGCGCGAGCTTTTCCAGGATGCCCTCGAACTCGCTCGGCGCTACTGACAAGTAAAAGAGCCGGTTCCCAGCCGTGCCGCGCTCGGCGTCCAGCTTGTCCAGGCGCTCGGCGAGCGTGCGGTAGCCCTCGTCATTTCCAAACTCCGAGCGGTGGTAATAGATGCGCTGCCCAAAGGAGCCCCAAACCTCGTCGTCCACCGTCTGCCGGGAGTGCTTCCGCAGCGCTTCCTCCAGCTCGGTGCGAAACTGCGCGTCGGTCTTTTCCCGCCGCGCAAATCCGACCACCGAAGTCGCCGCCGGCAGGTCACCATCGGCGTCGATATTGTAAAGTGCCGGAATGAGCTTGCGATAAGTGAGATCGCCCGAAGCGCCAAAGATCACCACCGTGCAGGGTTGCGGCATCGGCCGGGAGGAGAGCCCTTCGCGCAGCGGATTAGGAAGAGGAGCGGTCGGCGGGTTCAAAGTGAGCGGTGTTTATGGCGGAGGGGCGGAGGGGCGGGAAGTGAAAACCTTTCATCGCCGGGATGCGCGGCGCAGGGGGAAGCGCCGCGTCCTGCCGCCCAGAGTCAATCCGAGGGATTCTGCGGCCTCCACTCTTCGTCTTTTCCTTCATCCTCATCTCTTTCCCGAGTTGCGCGGTAGGACGAGGCCACCTGATTCTCGTGCGCATGATTTCCGGGGCTCTGCCCCACAGCGTGCAGCATCGCAAGCAGGCGCGCGCTGAGCAGCTCCAGCATCTGCCCACTCCGCGCGGCCGTGGATTCCCCCAGCCGCACCCCCGCGAGCACCGCATCCATCTTGGTTGCTACGCTCAGCGTATCCTCCGCTACCAGCACCAATCCAGCCAAGGCCCGCGCCCGCACTTCGCGACTCCCCATCAGCGCCAGTTGCGTCTCGTAGAAGCGCGAAAGCTCCTCGCGATACAGCGTCCGCGTCCGCGCCGGGCGGAACCGCCCGCTCGCCACGAGCCGCGCCTCCGAGACGTAGCTGGCCGGCTGCACCGCGATCCAAGCCGCCACCCCACCGATTCCCAGCGCCGCCACGCCGCGAGCACCCACACCGCCCGCTGCCAACCCGCTCCCGCGCGACGGCAACGCCATGGCGGACGCCGCTGCGTCAAAGCCTGCGTTGCAAAGGCGGAACAGCCCGGACATGGAAGGGAGCGCAGCCAAACCGGGCGGTGATGTCTTACCCCGCCCAGCCCCGTGCAACGCATTTCACCCCGATCTTTTGGTCCTTGTGGACAAGCTTCCTCTCTCAAGCACCCCGCCCCAAGAGGTTCGTCGCCGCTACAGGGTGCACAGCCGCCAGAGGACGAACAAAAGCATCGCGCACGTGCATCGAGAGGATCGCCTCAGTTATCCGCCACGGTGCCTTTGGGCAAGCGCTTCCTCAAGGAAGTCAAACCGCTTGCCCCGCCGCGCACGTGATCCTTCGCTCAATGTGATGCTTTGGCCGCCTCTGCGGATTCGCTTCTGGAGAGTGCCGGAAAAACATAGACGGTCCATCTGTAGCGTAGCTGCTCTCTTGTAGTTCCCTGATCAGGAAGCGCTTCGCACTTTTTTCCGTTTGACGTTCTGCCGTTTTGCAGAAATGTCGGGCCACTCTGTTCACTGCCATGGCTGTAGTGGAGTGTGCTGTGGTTACGTTTTCACCTTTGGTTGCTTCACGCTTATGCCTCGCCACTCCTGTCGAAAATCCCTACGTGCCCATGCATACGGCGCGCGAATCCTCGTGATCTCACTCGCGTTCCCGCTTTTCACCATTCATGCGCTCTACGCGGGTGACACTTGGGACGGCGGCGGCACCGATAACAACTGGGGCACCGGAGCCAACTGGAATCCTGACGGCTCCCCGTCTCCGGGCAGTGCGAGCGACCTTTATTTTGGAGGAAATACCCGGCTCAGCTCTGTCAATAATTACGGCGCCTTCGATGACTTCCGGAGTATCACCTTCAACAGCAGTGCCGGTTCATTCAACATCACAGGCAACTCTCTCGATATCTTCGGAAAGATCGAAAACCTGAGCACGAACCTTCAGACGTTCGCGATTACGTCGTTCTCCATGAACGGCAGCGGAACAAGCAGTCAATTGAATCCCATCAATGGCGACCTGACAGTCAGCACGCAAGCGATCTTCAACAATGGCAACAACGTCAACGTGTATGGAGCCAATGGTAAAACACTGACCATTACTAACACCGGAGGTGCCGGGCTTACCGGGGTTGGTAAGCTAATCCTCCAGCAGAACAGCAGCGTGGTTCTGACTGGATCGAACAACTTTACGGGCAACACGGAGATCAACGCTGGCACGCTTGACCTGCGGCATAACAACGCGGTCTCAGGCACCGCTCAGATATACGTTGGAAATGGCAGTGTCGTCGGCACCGCGGCAAATCTGGTGATCGGCACGAGCGGCCTAACCGTCGACCAGAATATTACGGTCAACAACGGCGACTCCGGCACACGCACTATCGGCGGCACGTTCACTAGCGGCACTTCGACTTATTCCGGAACGGTTGAGTTGCAAGGCGCCTCCACGGCGGGAGCGGTTGTGTTGACTGCGGCGACAGGCGGCACGACGGAATTTAACTTGGTGAAGAGCACAGCCGGGACGCGGACGGTTACTGTTTCCGGCACTGGCGCAGTGTCATTGAATGGGACAGCTGATAACAGCAATGTCGGCGCGAGTGTAAGCTCGGGCACCACGCTGCTTCTTGCTAAGACTTCGACCTCTGCCGTGCATGCGCTAGGAGTTGACTCGACCGTTGCAAGTGGTGGCACGTTGAAACTGGGTGGCAGTGGCAACGACCAGATATTTACTGGGGCGAAAGTGACGGTCAACGGCACCTTTGATTTAGCTGGGAGGAGTGAAGGGTTCAACGGCCTGGCGGGAACAAGTGGCACGATCACCAACAGTGTGCCGGGAACGACTTCAAGTTTAACCGTGGGTGAGAAGAATAGCAGCGGCACTGCTTACACGGGTTTAATTGTGAATGGCAGCGGCACCGTTGCGCTCGTGAAGGATGGCACGGGCAACCAAGAGTTTGGGGGTGCCAACACCTACAGCGGAGGCACGTTTTTCGGGGGCGACAGCAACGGGTCCGCTGCTGGAACTCTCATTTTGAGCAGCAGTTCGACTGGTGGCCCGGGAAGCATCGCGAGCGGTCCCTTTGGCACAGGCACGTTGACACTACGAGGCAACGGTGTCTCCAGCACAATCCGGAGCAATGACACTATAACGCGGACAGTTTCGAATCCTATTGAGGTTGTTGGCAGCAGCATCAACACCTTGCTTGGCACGAGCGCCACCGGTGATTTGTTGTTCGACGGCACAATGTCTCTGGGTGGGGGTGGCCGCACTTTCACCGTGAACAACGCAAACACGACCTTTTCAGGCGTAGTATCAAACTCTGGCGATATCATCAAAGCTGGGGCAGGAACGATGATTCTGTCCGGAAACAATACCTATGCTGGTGCCACAGTTGTGAACGGGGGTGTATTGAGTGTGCGTCATAGCAACGCCTTGGGCGGGGTCACCACTGGCACATCGGTAGCCGCTGGCGCAGCGTTGCATCTGCAAGGTGGCATTGCCATCGGCGCAGAAGCGCTGACGTTGACTGGCAATACCTCTGCGCCGTATGCCGGCACGGATCTCACCGGGGCGCTGCGCAACATTGCTGGCACCAACAGTTATGCTGGCGTGATTACCCTCGCCTCGCTCGTGGCAATTGGCGCGGATGCTGGTTCGCTCTCTTTGACAAACACAATCAGCAATGGAGGGTTTCGCCTCGTCGTGTTAGGCGCGGGTGACATCACCGCGAGCAATGCAATTTCCGGTGCCGGTGATCTACTTAAGCAAGATGCGGGCATTCTCACCCTGACGGGCAACAACACGTTTGGCACCGGTTCCAATAACGCGGTGTTCATTGATAAAGGCACAATCCAAGTTGGAACCGGCGGAACCTTGGGTGGAACTAATGGCACCTCAACCGGCTGGATTAACATGAGCGCCTCAGTGGCTGGCCGGAACGGTGATACCTTTCTCTACGCTCGTGACGCGGGTGTGACGATTGCCAACGCAATTGACTCGCGCTACTACGCGACAGACGTCCCTGGCACACAAACAGTCGGAGGATTGAACACCACTGGCACTACCACGTTTTCCGGCACCATCGCGCTCCACGATAATGTGACGCTCACCGCAGCCACGGGTGGCACTACGGTGTTCAGCGGCGAAATCAAAACAGGCAGCCTGTCGGGTGCGAACAACCAAACGATTGGACAGGCGCTCGTGGGCGGCGGCGGCGGGGTGACCAAGATCGGCAGTGGCACGGTGGTGTTCACTGCCAACAACACCTACACCGGCGCGACTACGATCAGCAGTGGGACGCTCAATGTAGCCGCGGCGGGAGCCTTGGGGAGCACAGGAAACGCCGTGAGCGGAAACGGTGATCTCACGGTGAATAACGGCGGCACGCTGCTCTTGAGCGGATCCCCCTCGGTCACTGACCGCATTAACAATGCGGCGACGGTGACTCTCAATGGCGGCACCTTTGGCACGAGTGGCCTCAGTGAGGGGAGTGTAGCAGGCGGGGTGGCTACCGCAGGCTTGGGGGTGCTGACTTTGACGGGCAACTCAGTCATCGATCTGGGCAGCGGGGCGTCGATCCTGGCTTTCGCCAACTCCAGTGCGGCGACTTGGACGGGAACGCTTTCGATCTACAATTGGACCGGTAACCTGAGTGGCGGTGGAACGGATGAGCTGTTTTTCGGAAACGATGTCACCGGCTTGTCTTCATCCCAGCTCGGGCAAATCTCGTTTTACAGCGACATGGGCGGTGTGCCATTGGGTAGTGGAGCCCTGCTGTCCAATGGCGAACTGGTCCCGGTCCCAGAGCCTTCGACTTGGTTTGCTGCTGCGGCGCTGCTCGGCTTGGTCGGCTGGCGCGAGCGGAAGCGGGTGCAGCGGCTGTTTGATGGGGCGCAGACTGCCTGAAACGCGGCCTGCGCAAAGGTTGCGGGTTGCCGGTCGGCACGCGCGAATACCCGGGTGCGTGACGGCGGAGAATGGACGGGCGGCTGCGAGTAGGAGAGGAGAGGCTGCGGAAAGCGGAGCAGTCGGTGCGAACCTCGGAGGGCTGACAGCGGAGGCCGGATAAGCCGATGCGGATGACCGCTCAGCCGCTGTGGAGAGCGGCTTCCCTGCTGCGAAGAGCGGAGGAACGCCTGCGGACTCCAGATTACTCGCTGCGGACAACGGATATATCGTTGCGGACAACGGATATATCGTTGCGGACAACGGATGTCCGGCTGCGTGGCACGGAGATTGAATCGCGTGCTTCCGAGGAGAAGCAGCGGACGGACGAGGCAATGCTGCGGTCAGCAGCACGGTTTGCGATTACCTCGCCCGCTTCGCCGCCGCTGCGCGGTCTGCTTCCTCGGGCGGCGACACGTCTTTCACGTCCTTTTCGATCAGCGTGATGATGTAATTGCTGAGCGAGCGGCGGTCGCGCTTGGCTTTGACCTTGGCGAGTTCCAGGAGGTCTTCGGGGCAGCGGAAAGCGGTGTATTTGCTCATGGCACTCGGATTCGAGGAAAGGGGTGAAGAAAGGCCGGATCGGCCCGCGGGAGCGTAAAACAAAAGCGAAAGGCACGGCTGCAATGTGTCGCCCGTCCTTTCATCTTCCGCCCACAGTGTTCTATCGAACTCTCCCCGCGATGCGGCTGTTGAGCCGGGGAACTTCTAAGCCCAGCACCGCTCGGGAAGAGCCCTGAACGGAAGTCAAGGCGGTGAATGCACCGGGCTCAGTCCGGGGGAAGCGCGAGGCTCCGCACGCTGCCCCGGAGCGACTCGTAAAGCATCACGTAGCGCGGGGTGAGGGCAGGCCACGAAAAGCGGGTGCGCGTCCAGCGGGCGATGGTGTCTCGGTGTTCGCCGGTGCGCGGCGGCTCGGCGAGGAAGCGCGCGAGGAGGGCGCGGATGCTTTCCACGCGCGGCTCGCCGATGAAGCCGCGACCTTCCCCAAGCTCATCCGCCCACGGGGTGGCGCGGGTGGTGAGGGCCGGGGTGCCGACTTGCAGTGCTTCGAGCACGGCGAGGCCGAAATTCTCCGAATGCGTGGGCAGGCAGAAAAGGTCCGCGCCCTGGAAATAGCTCCAGCGCGCTTCGCCCCAGACTTCGCCGATCCAATCCACCGGCGGGAGGGTGGCGCGGTGCTTTGCCGCGAACGCCTGGAGGCTGCGGACATAGGCCGGGTCTCCGCCGCCTACGATGACGAGACGCGTGTTGGCTGGGTTAAGTTCGGCGAGGGCGCGCAGCAGCAGATCGAGCCCTTTCTTCACGTGGATGCGGGAAAGAAAGAGCAGCACGCGCTCTTCCTCGCGCCAGCCAAGGCGCGCGCGGGCAGCGGCAGGATCGGGTTGGGCGGCGCCGGTGAGGCCGAGGGGCAGGGACTCGATCCGCTGCCGGGGAAAGAAGCAGCGCAGGCGCGCGGCCTCCGCCGCCGCGGTCGCGAGCAGGGCGGTGGCGTGCGCGAGGTAGCGCCGCTCGGCCAGCCAGAAATAGGGCCACTTTTTCCACCACTTGTGCCGCCACGCCCACGGCTCCAGCATGCCGTGGGGTGAGACGAGATACGGCACGCCGCGGGCGCGGCATTCGCGGGCGAGCGCCGCATGCCGCGGTTGCCAGAGGCCGTGGAAATGGACCAGGTCGGCGTCGGGCGAGAGCTGGTCGGCCACTTCCACCCCGCCTGCGGTGAGCGCCGCGCGGAGGCTCTCGATCGCCGCGTCCAGACCGCCGGCGCGTTGCGCGGGCGGGGGCGTGAAGAAGCAAACCTTCACGAGCGCTGACGGCGCGTGATGGCGTAGAGCAGCTCGTAGCTTTCCGCCATTTTGGTAAAAGAAAACTCCCGCTCGGCAAGCGCGCGACCAGCTGCCCCGAGCGCCTGGAGCCCTGCCCGGTCGCGCAGGGCACCCGTCCACGCGGCGTCATCGCCCTCGCCGATGGTCAGCGAGTTTTCCGCGGAAAGGAAAGGCATGTCGGCGAGCAGGTTCGGCGTGAGCAAACAGGGCAGCGCGGCAGCGAGCGCCTCCAGGATGGCGAGCGGCAGGCCCTCGAATTCCGCCGTGTGCATGAAGGCATCCGCCGCGAGCAAAAACGGCTGCACATCCACTTGCCACGGCGAGCGGCGGATCACCTCTCCCAAGCCGCGCGCGGCGACCCACGCATCCCATTCGCCAGCGAGCTCGCCGTCGCCGATCCAGAGGAACCACGCTGCCGGCACCGCGCGGTGGATCTCCGCAGCCTTTTCCAGAAAGAGCAGCGGTCGCTTTTGCTCCACCATCCGCCCGACGGCGAGGAAGACGAGATCGCTTTCCGCCAGGCCGAGTTCCGCGCGTTTTGCCCGGCGCACGCTGTCGCGCCGGCTCAGGTCGAAAAGCGGCACGCCGTTCGGGATCATGCGCACGCGCGGATTCGGGCCGAGAAAATCGAGCAAATCGCGCCGCCGGTTTCCGAGCACGGTGACGAGCAGCCCGGGATACGCCGCCAGCGCGCGGCGCGACACCCAATCGCGGACGCGCGCAAACTTCGCCTCCAGATAGCGCGCGCTTTGCGTGAGGTGGATTGTGCAAAGGCTCGGCTTCCCGGACCACGCCGCGGCGCGCAGCAGGTCGAGGCCATCCTCCAGATTCTGCTTATTCAGGTGCAGGA
>CAXSDZ010000032.1:0-16158 GCA_964235505.1 uncultured Chthoniobacteraceae bacterium | reverse complement strand
CTCTGCTTCTGGCGTACGTCGCGCCCCGCGCCATCGTGCAGGAAATCCGCGCCGCGGCGCCGCCACTCGCCTGCTACGCGCAGAGCGGCGCGCAGATTGAGAGCGCTCGCGAGCGAGCGCCCGCGCTGGTCGTAGGTGTTGTGGTAGCGCGAGCGGAGCACTTCGCCGAAGCCGGAAAACGTGTTGGCCAGCTCATCCATGCGCGGGTGCTCGGAAGCCCAGAGCGTGACGGCGTGACCGCGCTGTGCCAACGCGCGGCCGAGGTAAATGAGGTAAAGCTCGCCGCCGCCGCGCGAACCGGAAGAAGAGCTGGCCAGCAGGATTTTCATACGCGCGCGAGCACTGTTTCCATCGCTTCGATCCAGCGCGCGGCACCGGCTTCCGGCGTCCACGCCAGTGCGCGGCGGCACCCCTCCGTGCCCCACTTTTCGCGCAGCTCAGGAGAGGCCGCGAGGCGCTCCAGAGCGGTGAAAAGCGCGTCCGCATCGCCCGCGGGCACGGTGCAGCCGTTGGCATTTTCTTCGATGAGATCGTGCGCTGCGCCGACGGCATCCGAGCAGACGATCGGCAGGCCAGCGGCGAGCGCCTGGTTCACCACCACGCCCCAGCCGTCGTGGCGGCTCGGCAGCACGAAGACATCGGCGCGCCCGAAAAAGCGCGGCAATTCCTCCGGTGCCTGGAAGCCCGCGTAGCTCACGCGCTCCCGCGCGGGCAGCGGCATGGCTGCCAGCATCGCGGGCAGCTCGGCTTCCCGCCCGACGAGCAGCAGGCGCACGGCGGGTTGCGTTTCCACCAACCGGGCGAAGGCGGCGAGCAGCACGTCGAGCCCTTTGCGCGCGATCATTTGTCCGCAGAAAAGAAACACCGTTTCGCCATCGCGCGGACGGGGCGGAGTGTCGAGGAAAGGTTGCAGCGCGCAGAAATACGGGATGTTCCAATGCCGCGGCCCGGGAAAGCGCGCCGCGTAGTCGCGCAGCGCGAGCCGGCCGATGCCAGCGATGCCCGCCGCGCGATGCAGTGGGGCGGTGAGCCAGGCATGGCACCACCCTCGCCAGCCGCTCGCGCGGGGCCGCATCCGCTCGCCCCAAAAAATCCACGGCGTGCCGCGCAGCCCTGCGCGCATCACGGTTTGCGCGGTGAGCGACATGACCGTGTTCACCACGACCAGATCGAAATCGCGCCACCGCGGCAGGTGCCAGTTCACGTGGCAGCGCGCGGTGCCGAGCGGGAGCCAAAAGCCCGGCAGCACCGTTTCGTATTCCGCCAGAGCGCGATCCGGCCACGGCGAATCCGGCGCGGCGTGCTCCATGTAAAAGACGCGCAGCTCGATCTCCGGCCGCAGCGCGAGCGCCGCGAAAAGATCGCGCTGATACGGCGACGGCACCACGCTGAGAAACGCCACGCGCAGCCGCCGCTCTCCGCCAATGGTCCGCACCGGGAGACGCGTCCCGGTGACCCCTTCCGCTGTCACCTCCCGAGCCTCCCGCGCTGCACCCGATTGACCGTTTTCGTGATCAGCATCGAGCCGCCGACCATCGCCGCCACGGTCGGCAGCATCGCCGTGGTGAAGACCAGCAGGCTGCGCATCGAGATGACCACCGCAAAGAATCCCGACGCAAAGACCAGCACGCCAAACTGCGAGTTGTCCGGCGAGGCGAGGCGATTCCACCACGCGCCGATGTAGCCAAACCCAAGCGCCACGATGAACACCACGATCCAGCCGCCCGCCATATACGCCTCGCCCGCAAAGCTCGCCGCGACCGTCCAGCCCTCCGCGCCCACGGCCTCCTCGATCGTGAGGCTCATCCCCTCGGGCTTGCCTTTCCAGATCGCGCGCGGGATCGGGCGGATCAGCGCCTGGTAAAAGATTTCGAGTCCGAGATAGTCGCGCTGCTTCGGGAAAATCGCGGCGAGCCGGCCGATCGGGTAGAGGTTAAAATCGACGTTCAGCGTCTGGTCCTGCGTCTCAAATTCCTGCCGGTCGCCTTGCAGATAGTTCTTCAGGCCGACGGTGCGGAACCGCAGCATGAGGCCGGTCGAAAGCACGAGAACCGCCGCGCAGACGATGCCAAGCGTGATCAGTTCCTTGCGCTGCCGCTCGCCGGAGGCAAAGGCGAAGCCGATGAGAAACGTAACGAGATACGCGTGCAGGATGTGCCGCGTGCCGGAGGAAAAGCCGTAGAACAGCGTGAAGAGAAAGCCCGCGAGCACGAGCGCCAGCGACCCTTTCGAGTAGTGCTGCCGCCGCGCCAGCATCACTCCCGCGAGCGGTGGCAGGAGAAAGATGAGCATGCCGAGTTCGTAGAAGAGCGCCTTCCAGTCACCGAGCTTCCCGCGTCCCCACGGCTGGGCAAAGCGCGGTGCCACGAACTTGTCCACGAGATCGAACACGTCGAAATGCACCGCCACCAGCATGTGGAGATAGCCGATGAAGAAGCAGCTCCAGAACACCATGAGCATCCACGCTTCGGAAACCGGGCGCGTGAGCAGCTCGCGCATCGGCTGCGTGCGGCCCGTGGAAAGATGCCGCCCGATCGCGAGCCCCGCGAAGGCGCACAGGCAGATCATGATCGCCGCGCGCGTGGAGGCGCGATCCGAGAGCAGATCGAACATCGGTTGCGGCAGGATGAACTCGAACAGCGTGAGAAAATAGAACGCCAGCAGCGCCATCAGATCAGCGCGCACGAGATTGCGCAGTCCGCGTCGCGCATCGGCGAGCACGCTGGCCGCGATTCCCACTCCCACGGAGATCGTGGCGAAGCGCGCGAGGTCGCAGGAAGTGCGGCCAGTGAGGAAAACCGCGGTCACCGCCAGCGCGGCGAGCAGCAGGCCGGTGCCCACCGCATCCGGGCGCGGCGGCTCTTCGCTGGCGGGTGTGGACGGCTCGGCAGACGTCGCACCCCGCACGGGCCGGAGCGGTGAGACTGCTCGCGGGGCTGCGGGATTCTGGAGCCGCTGTGGGCGTGCAAAAGCCATGGGTCAAGGAGGCGAGATTATCGGTGACCCAGTGGACAGTGCCAGCGAGGACGCGACCGATTTGGAAAGGAGAGTTTGGTGGTTAAAGCTCATCGAGCGGCGGAAGCGGAGTGCGATAGCAGCTTGCGGGCCGGTTCCTCCCAGCCCCACGTCTCGCGCGGACGCTCGGGGTTTGTTTCCCAAAACTCCAGTTCGCGCAACAAGGCTGCCGCATCCTGCGCCGGCACGATCGACCCATTCTCGCGCTGCCGCACGAGGTCTTTCCCGCCCACGCGATTGCTGAGCACAACAGGCAGCCCGCAGTTCAGCGCCTGCGGCACCACAAGCCCGAAGCCTTCTTCCAGCGATGGCAGCACCAGCACCGACGCGCCGCGAAATGCCTCCGCCAGCCGCGCGTGCGGCACGGGGCCGTGGAAGGCGAGAGGCGTGCGCCCGGCGTAACGCTGCAAGTCGTGCTGCGCCTCGCTGGCCACCGCGCCGTAGAAGTCCACCCGCCACTCCGCGTGGTCGCCGAGCGTGAGCGCATCGAGCAGCGTTTTCAGACCTTTGCGCAAGCCGACGACGCCGGCGAAAACGATGCGGAATTCGCGCGGACGCGTTCCGCCCTCCGCGTGCCACGGGTCGCTTTCCGCGCCGTAAGGCACGACCCAGATTCGCGCCGGATCGATGCCGCGCGCGAGGAGCTGATCGCGCACCACGCTCGACGCGGCGCAATGCCAGTCGGCCAGCGCGTATTCCTCATCTTCGCGCGCAAAGTAGTCCGCATCATACGGGCAGACATCGGTGAGCCGCAGACCCACGCGCGCGTATTCCGGCTCCAGGATGCGCACCCAATCGCGCACCGGACCCGTGGCGTGATTCAGCACCGTCGCGATCCCGAGCCGCCGCGCCGCCCGGAAGGTATGCAGGCATTGCCCCGGCATGCCGTGGATAAAATCGCATCGCTCCAGGTGCCCGCCGACCCACCGATCGAAGCCGCGATCCTGCCACAGAAACAGCGTGCGGGAAGAAGGCCGCAGTCGCTCTGGCGCAAACTTCAGCAGGCCATAAACGACGTTCGTCCGCAGCGAATGCGTGCGCACGCGCAGGTCCGCGGGCGCGCCGAGCTTCCACGCTGGATAGCCGGAGTAGTAGGAGCCGAGCGCACCGAGCCGCGCGACTTCCCGCGCGAGCGGGAAGAGGTGGCACGGGTTCGTGGCGGAAAAGGAAATGTTCATGCTCCAAAAGCGGTGTTGCCGTCCTCCGGCGGCGTGCCTTTTTGCTCCGCCACAGCATTGCCAAAACGCGACTGCCACTCGCGCTCATCCGCGACCGGGGTGCGCACGAGGCGCATCCACCCGAGATAGCTGCGCCACGGCACCGGCTGGCGCTCACGCAGGCAGCGGGGAATTCCGCGCAGCGCGGCCAGCCACCACACCGGCTCGCGCACCGCCCACGCCGGTCCGCGGCTCCAGGCATAGCGAAACTGCCGCGCAATTCGGAATGCGCCGACCGCAAAAAGCTGCGGCGCGGGACAGCGCAACAGCACGCTCCAGAGTTCGTTGCGCGCGTGGCGCTGGTGTGTGCGCAGTTCATTCCGCTGCACGGGCGTGAAGTGGTGGCGCACCAGCAGCGTGGGCTCGTGCCGGATCTCCCAGCCCGCGGCGGCACAGCGCACGGCGAAGTCCGGCTCCTCGTAAGCGTGGAAGAAGAAAGCTGGGTAGCCGCCGAGCGCCTCAAAGGCCGCGCGGCGGATGGCCGCACCCGAGTTCGCGTAGCTGCCGACGAATTGCGCCGCCCCGAAATTCGTGGCCGTGAGCGTGTCGGGAAATTCGTCCGACCGCTGCGGAAAGGAAGCAACAGCGAGCCGCGGATGCCGCGCGAAGAGCTCGCGGACCCGCGCGACAAAATCGCTCTGCACCGGATAGCTGTCGTCGTCGAAGGAAACGAAAATGTCGCAGTCGCACGCTGCGGCTAGCACATTGCGGGAGGCGATGGAGCCGCGCGCCAGCGGATGCACGAGGAGCTGCGCGTGCGGGGCTGCGGCGCGCACCAGCTCCGCCGTCCCATCCGTGCAGCCATCCGCCGCGATCAGCAATGCATCGGGTGCGGGGTCGAGCGCGGCCAGCGCGGCAAGCGTGCCCGCCAGCTCAGCGCGCCGGTTGTGCGTGGCGATGCAGACCGCGACGGAAAGGGTGGAAGGACCGGTTGCCATCACGGATTGGACTCATGCCAAAGTGGCATAAAGCGCGGTCATCTTTTCCGCGACCCGCGGCCAGCTCAGCGTTTCCGCGCGCGCGCGCGCCGCGGTGCTCATCGAGCGGGCCAACGCGGGCGATTTCGCCAGCTCGCGGATCGCATCCGCGAGCGCTGCGGCGTCGCCCGGAGCGGAAAGTGCGGCGCAATCGGCGGTGGTGTATTCGGGTATCCCGCCGACGCGCTCCGCGACCACGGGCAGGCCGCAGGCGAGCGCTTCCAGCAGCACATTATTCGCGGTCGCCTGCTCGGCGGTATGCAGCAGGCAGGTGGCACGCCGGTAGGCGGCGAGCAACTCTTCATCGCTGAGACCGGAGGAAAAGCGGACGTTTTCCAGCTCGGCAAAGAGGGGGCGAAAAGCGGGTGGCGCGACGATCTCGAAGCGGATTTCCGGCTCATGCGCGAACCTCTCGCAGACCTGGCGCAGGAGCGGGAAATTGCGTCGGAAACCTCCCGCCGACAGCACGGTAAAGGGAGCGCTGACGGTCCGCTCGGGCGGCGTGAAATACACGGTATCCACACCGTGCAGCACCACGTGGACCTTCCGCTCCGCCACTCCGGCAGCGCGGAAAAAAGGGCGCTGACACTCGCTCATCAGGATCACCGCCGCGAACTTCCGCACCCGGCCCGGGAACCGGAGCGTGTGCTGAAAATCATCCGGGCAGTTGTGAAAGGTGCCGCAAAAAGGCACGCCCGAACGGCGGAGAAAGAGATCGAGAAACCCGAGGTCGTGATCCGCCCAAAGGCAATGCACGACTCCTTCAAAGCCGCGTCGAAGGCGGCGCAGCGCCTGCCACTCCACCGAGGCGCTGCCGCCCAGATACCAGCGGGTGAAGGCGAAGCGGCGCGCCACGCGTGCCGCGAGCAAGCGTGGTCCGGTGGGATCGGCGCGCGGTGCGTGGAGGAGCTCCGCGCCCGGCACATATTCCGCGAGCCGGCCATAGCCGGAATGCCGCGCGTGACTCGCGTGGGTCGTGGAAAGCATCAGCACCGGGCTGACGGAGGGTGCGGGAGTCATGCGTGGCGGCGGACGGTTTGCAACACGCGCGCAAATCGCTCGGCGGCCGGGAAGCCGGCGAGGGCGTGAACCGCTCGATAGGTGAAAGGCGCAGCCGGGCCGGAAAGCGCAATCATCCCGCTCCGCCGCCGCTCCCGGTAATAGGCAGTCGCATCGGCAAGGCTGCTCTTTGCCAGCGTGCGCGCCATCTCGAAGCAGGCGCGGCCCGCGATGCGCTGGTGCTCCGCCGTCCATCCGCCGCGCTCACGCAGCCACCGGTGGAGATCGTCCATCAGCTTTGTTTTCGTGCGGATCACGAGCGCCGGATCTTTGCGGCAGAGCGTGCTTTCCGACCAGAGGCGATAGACCGCACCGGGCTCCGGCGCGAACTGGAAGCGCAGTCCCGCCTGGAGCGCGCGGAGATAAAGCTCGTGCTCCTGACAGCACGGTTGATCGAGCCGCCAGCCGCCGACCGCTGCCAGCGCACTGCGCCGCCACAGGCAGCCGCCGGTCTGCGGGAGCTCCCACGAGAGCCACTGGGAAAACAGGTCGCGAGACGCATCGAGAGTGCTCTTTTCGCGAGTCGCCGCCGCGCCATCCGGGCCGCTCGTCTCGATCCAAACAGGGCTGTAGATCACGTCCGCATCCACGCCGTCCCCAGCCTCCGCGAGCTGTCGCGCGATTTTGCCCGGGAGCAGATAATCGTCGGCATCAAGGAACTGCAGCCACTCTCCGCGCGTCCTCGCTGCGATCTCGCTGCGGGCGTGGTTGGCGCCGCGATGCTCATTGTGCAGCAGCGTGATGCGGTTGCCAAATGCGGCTGCAATTTCGAGTGAAGCATCTGTGGAGCCGTCGTCCGCCACGATCACCTCCACTGCCGGCCCGGCCTGCGCGAGGGCGCTCTCGATCGCGCCGCGGAGGGAGGGCGCGCTGTTGAAACACGGGATGCCGACCGTGACGAGCGGCGCGGTCATGCGTGCGGCGCCGTCTCGTGTTGGGCGGACGCGCCGCGGAGGTGGGCGTCCCATCTTTCGTAAAGCCAGAGCGCGTAGAAAACGCGCGCGCCTTCCCACCGGCCAGCCAGAAAATCCTCCCACGCCTGCCGCAGCAGCGTGGGATCGAGCAGGTCGCGCAAGACCGAGCCGGAGGAGAAAAGCGCTGCCTCCAGCGGCTCGCGCAGCGGCCCGGCGAACCAGCGCGCGAGCGGCACAGGGAAGCCGCGCTTTGGGCGGGAAAGCCCCTCGCGGAGCTTGCGCGCGAGGCAGTGCCGGAGCACGAGCTTGCCGGGGCCACCGGGCGGAAGCTTCCACTGCGAATCGATGCGTGCAGCCAGCTCGGCGACGCGGAGATCGAGCAGCGGCGTGCGCAGCTCGATCGAGGCGGCCATGCTCATTTTATCGGCTTTTTGCAGCAGCGATTCCGCGAGTTGCCAGTCGAGATCGAGCGTCAGCAGCTCGCTCAAGGCATCGCGCTGCGGTCGGTAAATCCCGGCGGCAACGGTGGTGGCGCGCGCCCGCTGCCGACGGAGCTGCGTGGCATCGAGCCCGCGTGGATGCCGCGTGTCGCCGGGGAAACCTTCGCGGCGGAGCGCGATGGCCTCGCTGGCGCGGGAGTGGTGCGCGCGCAGGCAGAGCCGCTGCGCGCGGCTCGGTGCTGCCGCGGGATCGCCCACCGGCAGGATCGGTGCGAGCAGACGCAGGCGATCGGAGCGCGAGAGGGTGTCGCGCATTCCTGCGTAGCGGTCCTCGTAACCGGCAAAAAGCTCGTCCGCGCCTTCGCCGGAAAGGAGCACTTTCACATGCCCGCGCGCGAGTTCGCAAAGCCCGAGCACCGCAAAGGCCGCGGGATCGCCGACCGGCTCGTCGAGGTGCCAGGCCACGCGGTCGAGCGTGTCCGCAAAATTGCCCGCCCCGAGCACGAGCGAGTGATGCGTGGAGCCGATCTCGCGCGCAGTTTCCGCGGCTTCCGCGAGCTCGGAGTCCTCATCGCCAAACCCCGCCGTGAAGGTGTGCATCCCGCCAGGATGCAGCTCCTGCGCATAGGCGGAGACGATGCGGCTATCCAGTCCGCTGGAAAGCAGCACGCCGACGGGAACATCCGCGCGCAGATGCAGCCGCACGGAATCGTGCAGCGTGGCGTCGAGCTCTTCCACGGCAGCGTCGAGCGTGGAAAGCGAGGCCGGGCTGGCGAGGTCGTAGCGCCAGTATTTTCGCACTGCCAGACTCTCCGGCGTCCCGAGCGCGAGCGTGGCGCAGCTGCCGGCGGCGAGCTTCGAGATGTGGCGGAAGTGCGTGCGCGGTGGGGGCAGCGAAAGCCACGAGATGTAGTCGAGAAAAGCCTCCGGGTCGCGCTCGCGGCTCACCCACGGCAGTGCGAAAAGGCACTTCAGCTCGGAGGCAAAGGCGAAACGCGCACCATCGTGCGCGTAGTAGAGCGGCTTTTGGCCGAAGTGATCGCGCGCCAGGAAAAGCCGGGACCGGTGCTGATCCAGAATGGCGAAGGCAAACATGCCGCGCAGGCTGGCGAGCATTTCCTCGCCGCGCTCTTCATACAGATGCACGAGCACCTCGGTGTCGCTGTGCGTGCGGAACTGGTGCCCGGCCGCTTCCAGCTCACGGCGCAGTTCCAGGAAGTTGTAGATTTCGCCGTTGAAGACGACGCCGATCGTGCTGTCTTCGTTCCAGATCGGCTGCGCGCCGCCCGCGAGGTCGATGATGCTCAGCCGGCGCATCCCGAGCGCCACGCCGTTCGCTGGCGCGAAGTGCGTTCCTTCGCCGTCCGGCCCGCGGTGCTGGATGAGCGCGAGCATGCGTCCGAGGCGCTCGCGCGCTTCGGGTTCGGGGCAGTTTCGATCGAGAAAACCAGCGATGCCGCACATGGGTTTGAGAGCGGAGTTCTTTAGCGGATCACGTGCCCGGTGCGAGAGGGAATGCGGCTGCGGATCGTGCGCACGAGCCTTGTGCTTCAGCGCTGCGGTGATGCGCTGCTCGCTGCATCTCGATACGCGGCGGCGGTCGCGCGGGCGACGCTTTCCCACGCAGTCGCCGCCTGCCATTCGGCGGCGGCAGCGGGGTCGTGGCCTCGGGCGAGCGCCGCTTCAAGCATCGGCGGGAAGGCTTCATCGAAACCCGCAAAGCGGAAGACGGACGGGTGTGGCTCGCCGAGGTCGAGCGTCATGAGACGCGCCGGCAGCAGGATCGGCACGCCGCACGCGCGCGCGAGTGTGGCGGCGCCGGAGGTGAAGATCGTGCGGTAGTTGAAGAGCACGCAATCGGCTGCGCAGAGCCACAAGCGCAGCTCGCCATCGGAAAGCCGCTCGGGGCAGCGGTGGACGTTTGGGATGCCTTCCGCCGCGGCGCGGATCGCATCGCCGTAGGCCGGCGTGTGCGGCATCCCGGCGATGGCGAGGGTCGCATCCGGCTGCGCGCGCCGCCAGTAGGCGAGCACTTCCTCGATCCCTTTGTAAGGCTCGACCACGCCAAACATCAGGCAAATGCGCCCCGCACCGAGCCCGAGCCGCGCGCGCGCTTCGCCCTGCGAAACGGGCGGCGGGAGGACCACTGAAAGATCGCCGTGCGGGATGACGCGGATGCGCGCCGGAGCGATGCCGAACGTGGCGGCGAGCGCTTCCCCCGCCGCCGCGGAATGGGCGATCACGATCCGCGCGCGGCGAAAGGCGGCGCGGCTGGCGCGGAGGGCGAGCCGCTCCGTGCCGCGGTTGTGGGCGTGGAGATTGTGCGCGGTGACGACCAGAGGGAGCGAGACGGTGGCGAGGGCGAGATCGAGCGGGAAGCGGGCGACACGCCACCAGTCCAGCCGATCGCCTTTCGCCGGAAAGTAAGCCTCCGGCCAGTGGAGATGCAGGAGGTCCCAGCGCCGCTCTTTTGGCAGGAGCCGCTGCTGCTCGCGCATGAGCCGGGCGAGCGGCAGCCCGCGCTTGTAGTTTTGCAGAAAGCCGGCCTGCACGCCGTGATGCGCGAGCGCATCGGTGAGCAGGTGCTGGTAAGGGACGCCACTCCGCCAGTCCGGCGCGAAAAGGACATTCATGCCGAAAGGAGGCGCTGGTTCGACTTCGTTTTTCGCGCCTTCCCAGGCAGCAGCACGGGCGCCAGCCGTCGCAGCCCTTCCCCATAAAATCGGTTCCGCACCGCGCCCACGTAATGGCGCGAAATGGCGTCTGGCGCGGCGTCCTGGCCGAGCGACACCTCGTAGCACCGCGGGAGCAAGCCGCCCGCGCCGTGTCGCGACGCGCAGAGCGCAAAGAGCGTCTGCTCGATGCGCCAGACGTGGCCTTGCAGAATGGAAGTCTCCGTGAGCGCGCGCTCGCAGAATGCCAAATCGATCGCCGCTCTCGGCAGCAGGCAAAGGCCGCTGTTCACCCGCAGCCGGAGCGCGACGCCGAGCACTTCGCGCGCTTCGTCCGCCGTGATGAGCGCGGTGTCGGCGACATCTTCGTTGAACCAGCATTCATCCCGCTCCGACTCGGACCAGTCCACGATTTCGGGCGGCGTGCCGAAGAAAAGCAGGTCGCTATCGAACACCATGAAGCGCTCGGCGGCGAAGTGCGGCACGTCGAAAATCTTCCGCGCGAGCGGGTGCGCGCGACGGTAGCTGGCGCAGGCGGGGAAAGGCTGGAGCGCTTGCTCCATCGCGAAATCAGCCTCCGCGCGAGCGATGATCCGCACGTCGGCGAATAAGGTCTGCAGCGTATCGCGTCCTTCATCGGGGAGAGTGCCATCGTCGTGGATCACGATCGGTCCCGCGCGTCCGCTGAAGTGCTGCCAGCTCGCCAGCATCCAGCACGCGAGCTGCCAATCGTCGCGCCCTGTGAGCACGTGGAGCGACACCGGGAGCGGTGCGCCGGGCGCGGAAAGCGGTGGCATTTCCGTGATGCGCTGCAGCGTCCGATGCGCGTGAAACGAGGCGCGCCAGCCGCGCCGCAGATCGCGGCAGAGCAGATACCAGAGTCGGCCGGGACGGAGCATGGGTCGAGGCAGTGGGCATTGCCCGCTACTCACTGCCCCCTCCCGCCGCAGCGCGGATCTCCCGCTCCGCTGTCGCGACCCCGCGCTCGCCGGCCAGCGCGAGGCGCCGCGACCGCGCGTCGGTGCGCAGCAGCTTGTAGCGGCGGAAGAGGAATTCGGAGCGGCATTCCGTCTTTTTCGGAAAGCCGCGGATGTGCTCCATCCACGTCTGCGAGTAAGCGAGATCCTCCAGCAACCGCAGAAAGTAATCCTCCGTGAGGCGCGCTGCCGGAATGAGGTGAACGAGCCGCAGCCCTGTGAATAAGCCACTTCCAAGACCGGCGTCCCGCGCGGTGAGCGAGATGTCGAGGTCCACCGCGCCGTAGAGATGCGCGCCTTTGCGGTCGAGTGCGAGGCGCTGGCCCCCCTGTGCGCCGGCGATCTCGCGGTAACGCTCCGCTACGTTGCGCCGCACGCACATGCCCGCTCCGAAAGGGAAGGTCTGCTTGTCGAAAGGGATCTTTGACCAGGTGTCCTCATCAAGCGTGCGCAGCGCGAGATAGCCGAGATACGGCTCGGCCCACGCAGGCGGCGGCGCTTCAAATTCGCCGATGCTTTGTCCGCCCCACACGCCGAGACGCGGCCACTCTTCCGCGATGCGCGCCGCCGTTTCGAGGTAGTCCGGTTCGAGCACGTTGTCATCATCCACAAAGACCAGCAGCGGCGCGACCGCGTGCGCCATGCCGCAGACCCGCGCGGAGCCGAGGCCGGGCGTCGGCTCCGCAATGACGCGGGCCGCCGGATGCCAAGCTGGAGCGAGTGACGCGGGAAGCGACGGCGCGCTGGCGTTGTCGATGAGGAGCAGCTCCCAGCGCTCGAGCGGGAAGGTCTGGCAGCGCAGCCCTTCCAGCACGCGATCCAGGTAAGCGGCCCTCGGATTGTGCGTGCAGATGATGACGGAAATTGCGGGATTCATGAGCGCAGGCTGCATTCGAGTTCGGCAAAAGCGGCGTCCGGGCGGAGGTGCTCGGCGACCCATCCGGCAAGCGCGCGGGCGAAGGCGGACCGCAGTTCACTCTCCGCAAGAAGACGCTCGACCCACTCCGCAAAAGCGGCTGGATCATCGGCCACAGGAATCGCGGAGCCGGCGAGTGCCTCCAGCCCCTGCACGCCCAGCGTGGTGCTCACCACCGCGCGTCCGTGCGCCGCAGCTTCGATGAGCTTGATCTTCAAACCCGAGCCGATCCGCAGCGGGACCACGCACACTTCCGCCTCCGCATACGCGCCGGCGAGCTGGTCGATCGGCCCGTGGAAAGTGACGCCGGGAATCGTGCCGCCGACCTTCTCGCAGACATTTCCGTAAACCGCCAAAGTCGCCGCCTGACACCGCGCCCGCACGAGCGGCCAGACTTCCCCCACGAGCCAGCGCACGCCGTCGGCATTCGCCTCCGACGAGCCACCCACAAACATGCAGCGCCCGGGAACGCCCGCGCCTGCCTGCGTGCGTGGAAACACCGCGGGCATCGGTGCGACGACCACCTGCCGCCCCGGCGCCATGGTGCGCAGGAGTTTCGCGTCTTCCGCCTGGATCGCGACGAGCGTATCCGCGCGGCCCAGCAGCCCGGCTTCGACCGTGCGGCTATGCGCGGCGAAGTCCGGCGCCGCGCCGAAGCGCTGAAACGACGCGGCCCGCTGGTGCAGAATGTCGTGGGTCACGAGCACTTTTTGCGAGCCGGCAGGGAGATGCTCGAACACAGTGGCGTGCCGCGTGTAATCGACCATCACGATGTCCGGTTCGCGTTCGCCTGCCATGCGGCGGAGCAGTGCAAGTTGCGCGAAATCCAGCTCGTAAAGCGGTGGCTCGCCGGCAGGTTCCGAGACGTGTTTCGCATTGGCAGGCCGCGGGAACACTGCGGCGCGGAGGCGTTTCAAACGCTGCGTCCACGCTCCGCCCAAAGCGCCTTTTGCCCGGCGGAAAAGATCGTCCACGTGCCAGCGCAGCCAGGCGACCGGACGCCGCTGCACGAGCCACGCACCAGCGACGTGCTGATACGGCGAACATAGGCGCGCCAGATAATCCGCTCCCGGCGGCACGCGCCCAAAAAGCTGCGACGGTTCCAGCATCGGTTCCAGGCAGAGATAATCGATGGCGAACCCGCGGCTGGCCAGATGCGTGAGCAGAGCATGCACGTAAGTGCGCCCACCGTGATCAGCGGGAATCGCGAGGGTGTTGCTGATGAACAGCAGTTTTCGCAGAGCTGGAGTTTCGCGCGAGACGGGAGGCGCAGCGGCGCACTCCGCAGATGGGGAAGCGCACGCGCTCATGCGATTTTGGCGTCGTGCCTGCGCGCTGGATCAAGTTTCCGACACCTCATGCCGCACCTCGGTTTGCTCGCGCGATCTCGTCATACGCCGCCGCGATGCCGCCCTTCCTCGCGAGCTCCACCTCCCGGTCGCGACGCGGGATGCGCGCGAGATAGTAACGCTCCAGCAGGCGCTGTCCGCGCGACTTTGTGCTGCGCGGCGGGAGCTGATCCCAGAGGTGCTGGAGGATGATGTGGCCGTGGTAAGTGCCGCGAATCATCTTCAAAAGATACTCCTCGGAGAGCCGGCCTGGAGGCATGAGATGGATGAGCCGGAGTTGCGGAAAGACGCCGACGCCATGCCCACGGCTGCAAATGTAAAAGGCGAGATCCACGTCTTCCGAGCCGGAGAGCCCGGTGCCGCGGCGGCCCATGAGCGCGCGGCGCGGATCGCTTTCGCACATGGCGGCGTAGTCTCGCGCGAGCGCAGTGCGCAGCACCATGCCTGCGCCGAAAGGGGTCGAATCGTTGAGCTGCAGCAGATTGCTCCACGAGGCGCGCGTGACTTCGCGGATGGCGAGATGCTGCCAGAATGGCTTCGTCCACTCCGGCGGCGGCGCTTCAAACTCCGGCTCCAGATGCCCGCTCCACGCGCCGAGCATCTGCCACGCATCCGCGATTTCGCGCGCCGCCGCGAGGTAGCCGGGGTCGAGCACGTTGTCGTCGTCCACGAAAATGACGAGGTCGCCACGCGCCTCTGCGACGCCGCGATTGCGCGCATGATTCAGCCCGAGCTGCTCTTCTCGAATGACGCGCGCGGTTAAATCCGAAGCCGCGCCGAGTGTCGTCCGCTCCAGCGCAGGCGAAGAGGCGTTGTCGATGACCAGCAGCTCCCACGCATCGCGCGGGAGCGTCTGGCGGGCGAGGCCGTCCAGCGTCCGCGCGAGGCTGGCAGGCCGCGGATTGTGCGTGCAGATGATCGCGCTGAGGAGCGAAGCATTCATGCGCTGGCGTCCATTTTGGGAGCGGGCGCGGGCACCACGGGCCACGGCGACCAGTGCGCGCGCTGGAACCAGGTGAGATGATCCGCATGTCCCGCGACGCACCACTCGCCCGCGATCAGGATCTCGCCGAGCGCGCGCGACACGCCGGCAAAAGTCGAGGTGTCATGGAAGGCGACCACCCCATCGGCAGCCATGAGCGGCAGCAGAAAATCGGCGTCCGCCTTGGTCGCCTCGTAGGAATGATCGGCATCGATGAAAGCAAGATGCACCGGCTGCGGCACGTCGTCGGAGCGCAGCTCTGCGCTCCGTTTGCGCACGACGGTGACCATCTTTTCCACGCCGGCGATGTTGCTGCGAAAGCGGTTGAAGGTGTCGCGCTCGCCATCCGGCATCGTTTCATTTCCCCACGTGTCGATGCAGAAAATGCGCGCATCCTTTCCCTGCGCGCCCGCGGCGAGGTAGCAGGTGGAAGCGCCGAGATACGAACCGATCTCCACGATCGCGCCGCCGCGCGGACACTCCTTCGCGAGGCGGTAAAGCGCCTCCAGCTCTGCGCGGCTCGTCCACGTCGGGATGCCGCCATCGAGCTGGAGCCGCGCGAGTTGCAAGTCGAGCTGCCGGCGATCAGCGAGCGACGCGTAATGCCGGAAGCGGCTTGCGGCGCTGCGGCACGCGCGGTGGGCGAGGCGGCGGGTCAGGTTCGTGAGCATGGTGCGGAAAAAAAGTTCGAGCACGGTTCAGCCAGCTGCGGCGCGAGGCGGTTCCACGCAAGCCAGCTCGCCCGGCAGATATTCCAGCGAGCTCGGCGGCACGAGATAGCCGTGGTCCGGCGTGTGGGGAAACGTGCGGCTCGGCGTGGGAGATGCCTCCACCTCAAAGCTGAGGCCGCTTTCCACCAGGTCGTAGGTCTCGGTGTTGTGCGGGCCGACCCAGAGCGTGAGCGGATACTGCCCGGGAATGAGCGGCGGCAGCTCGATCGTGAGCCGCACGGTGTGGGTGCGATGCGCGTCGCTGATGAAGGCGCTGACGCTCGGCAGCGCCTGCATGATCGAGGCGCCGAGCGGATTCAAGATATCCGCCGCGAGAAAGGCCGGACGATGCGGTGCGGTGCCGGCGAGGCGCACTTCGAGATGCAGCCGCTGGTGCGGCGCGACTCCTTCCAGCCGCTGCCGCGCGCTCTCGATCCAGAGCGGTCCGGCCGCGGGTGCGCCGGGCGGGCGCTCCCATGCGGCCTGGTCGCCGCCGCCCTGCTGGAGATAGCGCGCGAGCACTTCCGGCGTCGTTCCTTCCAGCACCGTGCGACCGCCTTCCAGCATCACCGCGCGGTGGCAGAGCGTCTGGACCGCGCCCATGTTGTGGCTCACGAAAAGCACCGTGCGGCCTTCTTTCGCGACGGCGTCCATCTTGCTCAGGCACTTCTTTTGAAAGGCCGCGTCGCCGACCGCGAGCACTTCATCGATCATCAGGATCTCCGGCTCCAGATGCGC
The DNA here is from genome assembly GCA_964235505.1 of uncultured Chthoniobacteraceae bacterium. Classification (GTDB taxonomy): domain Bacteria; phylum Verrucomicrobiota; class Verrucomicrobiia; order Chthoniobacterales; family Chthoniobacteraceae; genus CAXSDZ01. Next base: position 192 of record CAXSDZ010000032.1, on the reverse strand, counting down.
TGCGACGGCAAAGGCGAGCCGCACATACATGCCGCTGGAGTAGCGCTTCACCGGCGTGTCGAGAAAGGCGCCGACCTCGGCAAAGGCGACGATCTCATCGAACTTCCGCGTGATCTCCGCGCGGCGCATCCCGAGGATGGCGCCGTTGAGGAAGATATTTTCGCGGCCCGTGAGCTCAGGGTGAAAGCCGGT
>CAXSDZ010000031.1:18916-29123 GCA_964235505.1 uncultured Chthoniobacteraceae bacterium | reverse complement strand
CCCAGCCGAGCCAGTGCGAAAGGAGTGAGCCTCCAAAATTGAGATGTGCGAGTTCGCCGATGCGGCGGCTCCAGTTCACAAGATAGGGCCGCAGCGCAGGGTCGGGCCTTTGCAGAATCCGCCATCCTTCGATGCCCCACGCCACGAGCAGGATCGCGGCAAAGCTCCCCCACCCCGCACAGCGCTCCCTCGCGAAAAGTCCCCGGGGTTTCAGCGCCAGCCAAAGCATCAACACTGCGGCAAAAAGCACCAGCGGCTCATACAGCGAAGTCCAAAGCCCGATCGCCCACGCGACCCCACTGGTAATTCCCCACCTGCGCGACGGCTGTGCCGCCAGCCGCACCTCTGCCCCGAGGGCCACCGCCATGCACGCGAGCACGAGAGACTGGTGGTCGGGTCGCCCGAGCGCCATCCCGTGAGCCACCACTGGACTGGAGGCAAAGAAGAGTGGGGTCGCACCCCAGAAATGCCGAGAGCTCGCGAATGCATCCCCATCGACGAGCGGCAGTGCGGCGCCCCTCGCCCACCACCCCAGAAAGAGACAAGTCGCGACGCTGAGAAGTGGCGAGACCAGCGCGCCGGCGAAATCGAACGAGTTGCGAATGCTCGTCCAGATGAGCCGCGCCCAATCTTTGATTTGGTCGTTTTTGGAGGTTGCGAGTTGGAGGAACTGCCCTTCCCAAAACTGTGGCGCCACCCGGAATATCCATCCAGCAGGCGTCTTCAGTCCCACGTGCATGGCTACGATGAGGTAGTCCAAGGGTGCCGTCGCATGCGAGTTGATGCCGGCGGGATGATTCTCGAAGTTCTGATGCCGGAGCACGGTGCCCGGGCGTTCTGCGATCATCCGGGCGCGGGTCATCCGCGAGTAGCAATCCGCATCGATGAAGTAGATGTGTCCGTCGTGCAGGACGCTATTCAGGTTGTGACACGCAGCCGCAAAGGCCAGCAAAGCGCATCCGCCGAGGAGCAGCGCTGCTCCGAGCACGCTCCAGAAAGCAGCTCTGGTCATCGAGTTATCTCGGGTGCGCGCGCACTCCCCGGACCAGTTTCCGGCAGCATTTGGATCATTCGAGCGGTGATTTAGCCCGGCGAAATGTGAGATGCCAGTCTGGACTTCACCCTTATCCAGCCGGAGCAAATTGGGCAGGCGGAGCGCCGAAGAACCGCACTTTCTTAACCTATCGGGAAAGATCCGCTCGTGGTCGCGCCCGCCTCTGGAGCGGCATCCCATCAACTCTGCGATTCCTCAAGATGTGGTGGTCGCATGCTTGCGCCAACTCAACAGGTTGAGCTAACACCTGCATGGAGAGTCAGGAAAAAAGGGTTGTGAGCGGCGCGGGTCGCACCTACAGTTCCGACTCCCCTTTTCGCAGTCATTTGAACGTTTTTCGCTCCTGTATTTATGGTCAACAAGGATGAAGCCAATCCCGAACCGAACCCCGAGCACCCGTCCGCTTCATTGCAGTTGGAGAAATACGACTCCTCGAAGATCGACAAGCTGGAAGGGCTAGCAGGGGTTCGTCAGCGCCCGGGCATGTATATCGGGCCGACCGACGAACACGGGCTGCACCATTGCGTATTTGAAGTGCTCGACAATTCGATCGACGAGCATCTCGCCGGCTTTTGTGACCGGATCGATGTGACGATCCACGTCGATGGCTCGTGCTCCATCCGGGACAATGGGCGCGGGATTCCCGTGGACATTCACCCCAAGTTCAAAATCCCGGCGCTGGAGCTGGTGCTGACCAATCTGCATGCCGGAGGTAAGTTTGGGCAGGGCGCTTACAAATATTCGGGCGGCCTGCATGGTGTCGGCGCGAAGTGTGTCAACGCGCTTTCGGACTGGTTCAAAGTGGACGTGACGCGGGACGGGAACGTTTATCACATGGCCTTTGAGCGAGGCGTGACAACACAGAAGCTGACGGTCGTCGGCGAAGTGAAGAACAAGAAGCAATCGGGCACCCTGATTACTTTCCTGCCCGATCCGACGATCTTTACGATCACGACAGAGTTCCAGTTCGGAAAGCTCGCCGCCCGCCTGCGCGAACTCGCCTTTCTGAATCCCGGCCTCCAGATCACGCTGACCGATGAGCGCGTGGACGAAAGGGAAGGTGCAACGCACCCGGGCATCCGCAAAGACGCTTACTTCTACAAGCTAGGCATTGAGGAGTTCGTGCGGCAGATGAGCGAAAACAAAACGCTCGTCCATCCGAAGCCAATCGTGCTGGCGGGCAGGCGAAAGGTGAAGTTTCGCAACAAGGACCAGGTCGAGATCGAGGACGACATGTATATCGACCTCGTTATCCAATATAACGATTCCTACAACGACCAGATTCTTTGCTTCACCAATGCCATCCCAAATGCGGATGGCGGAACTCATTTGACTGGCTTCCGCACCGCTTTGACGCGGGCGATCAATCAATACGCGAAGCAAAACAATCTGCTTAAAGAGAAGGATGCGCCCATCAGCGGAGATGATGTGCGCGAGGGACTCATCTGCGTGCTCGCCGTCAAGCATCCAAACCCGAGTTTCAATTCGCAAACCAAGTCCAAGCTGGTGAACACGGAGGCGGAAGGAATTGTTTCATCGATCACGTATGAAGGGCTGACGACTTACCTCGATCAAAACCCGCAAGTTGCGAAGCGGATCATCGAGAAAGCGCTCATGGCGGCTCGCGCGCGCGACGCCGCGCGAAAAGCCCGCGAAACGGTGCGAAAAAGCGCGCTGACCGGCGGCGGCCTGCCCGGCAAACTTGCAGATTGTTCGGAACGCGACCCTGCGTTGACGGAGCTATACATTGTCGAGGGTGATTCAGCAGGAGGCTCGGCCAAGCAGGGGCGCGATCGGCGTTACCAGGCGATCCTGCCGATTCGCGGCAAACTAATCAATGTCGAGAAGGCGCGTCTCGATAAGGTGCTTCAGAACACCGAAATTCAGACGATGATCACGGCGATCGGCACCGGGATCGGAGCGGGTGACGTGGAAGGCAGCTTCAACATGGAGAAGCTTCGCTACGGACGCATCATCATCATGACTGATGCCGACGTGGATGGATCGCATATCCGCACCTTGCTGCTCACCTTCTTCTATCGGCAAATGCCCGAACTTGTCCGTGGTGGCCGCATTTATATTGCCCAGCCACCGCTCTACAAGATCAAGCGCAAGAAGCGCGAAGAGTATGTGGATGACGATGCCGCGCTGAATAAGATCCTGATCACGCTCGGGGCCGAGGAGGTGAAGCTGAAGCACCTCAGCGACGGGAAAACCTTCAATGCAACCCAGCTCCAGGACTTGCTGGGGTCGCTGGAAAGGATGGACAAGTATGCTGAAGCGATTCGGCGCCATGGCGGCGACTTTGAACAGTATCTTACTCATCGCGATGAGAAGACGGGCGTGCTGCCGACGCACCTTGTCCGTGTCCGCGACGGAAATACCGAGACGACACACTACTTCCACAACGAGGATGAATTGCGCGGTTTCCACGAGAAGAATCGGGATCTCTCACTCTTTGACGATGCTCCTGCCTCGGAAGTAGAGGGAACTGCCGCTGCGCTTCCCGTCCCGGTGACCACAAAGAAGGGCGACATCCGTCGGCGCGCCCGGCTGGTCGAGTTGCACGAGTCGAACTCTGTCCAAAAGCTCATCAGCGAACTGGCTCGAAAAGGGTTGAAGGTTGAGCACTTCTCCAACTCCGACAAGCCGCTCTTTGAGTTGATCGAGGGTGAAGGCGAGAAGGCAACTGTCCATCCGCTCTTTGCTGTCCCGGAAATCTTCACAAAGGTTCTCGAGATAGGTAAAAAGGGAATGTCGATTCAGCGCTTCAAAGGGCTCGGTGAGATGAACGCGAAGGAACTCTTCGAGACCACGATGAACCCCGAAAAGCGCAAGATGCTCAAGGTTGATCTAAACGAAGATAATGCCGTGGACGCTGACCGCATGTTCACGATTCTCATGGGCGATGTGGTCGAGCCGCGGCGGCAGTTCATCGAAGACAACGCGCTGAACGTGCGGAACCTGGATGTTTAGTTTGCAACGCATCGACACGCCTATCAATGCATCCAGGCTTGTGAGCAGGGTTTCTAATCGGCGGACATTCGATCATCTCCAGGCCCAAGCTGTGACGTTGGCTGCGCCGCTTTTCATAGTGTCCTCTGCAATTGTTAAGCTACGCAGCCGCGCGCGACGTCGACGTCGGCTCCGGGTGTTTCCATCTCTTAGGTTGGCTGACCCTGAGCTTGAGATGTGCGAGCGCGTGGAAGTTGCGGCATTCCGCGCGAATCTCCGACAAGCAAGCGTGCGACTTACCCTTGAGATTCCCGTCCCTGCGCTGCCGTTCCGCACTGACGAACGAAGGTTTTCATGGCGGAATGTGACATCCATCGCTTCGCTGAATTGATCCCGATCGACTTCCATCTGCCGCACTTGCTGCCTCAATAGTTCTCCTTCCCGCCCATGTATAATCAAAACGAAAAAGTCGAAAAAGTGAACGTGGCTGAGGAGATGTCGAAAAGCTTTCTCGACTACTCCATGAGCGTCATTATCTCCCGTGCATTGCCGGATGCGCGGGACGGGCTCAAACCTTCGCAGCGGCGCATTCTTTACGCGATGAATGAGCTCGGGGTGCAGCCCAATCGCAAACACCTCAAGTGCGCGAAGATCGTGGGCGAAACAATGGGCAACTACCATCCGCATGGGGATCAGGCCATCTACCCAACATTAGTTCACATGGCGCAGTCGTGGGCGATGCGCGAAATGCTGATCGAAGGGCAGGGAAACTTCGGCTCGGTGGAAGGTGATCCGCCCGCGTCCATGCGTTACACGGAGGCAAGGTTGCGCGGTCTAGGCGCGGTGCTGATGACCGATATGGAGAAGGACACCGTCGATTTTGTCCCGAACTATGACGAGACTCGGACTGAGCCGACGGTATTCCCGGCGGCCTTTCCGAACCTTCTAGTCAATGGCGGCACTGGTATCGCCGTCGGCATGGCGACAAACATTCCGCCGCATAACTTATCGGAGGTGATCGACGGGATTTGTGCGCAGATCGATGACCCGGACATTTCCATCGAAGGGTTGATGCAGTTTGTAAGAGGACCGGATTTTCCGACGGGTTGTGTCATCTGCGGCGCGGCGCCGATCAAACAGTATTTCACCGGTGGCAAGGGCTCTATCAAGGTGCGTGGCAAGGCGGGCGTGGAAGAACTGAAGGGCGGGCGCGAGGCGATCATCATCACCGAGATCCCTTACAACGTGAACCGCGCGGAGTTGATCAAGCGCATCGCGGAATTGGTAAATGATAAGGTCATCACCGAGATCAGCGCGGCGCGCGACGAGTCGGCGGAGGACACGCGGGTGGTGCTGGAGCTCAAGCGCGACGCGAATCCGAAGGTAGTCATCAACAAGCTATACCAGCACACCGCGCTGGAAAGCTCCTTCGCTGCGGCGATGCTCGCGATTGATCGCGGTAAGCCGAAGCTGCTCTCGCTGAAGGATGCAATCGCCGCTTACATCGAGCATCGGCGCGAGGTGATCCTGCGGCGCACGCGCTTTCTTCTCAAGCAGGCTGAAGAGCTGGCCGAGCGACTGGAAGGCTATCTGATCGCGCTGGCGAATCTGGATGACTTCATCCGCATCATCCGTGACTCGCGTGATCGCGACGACGCGCGCACGAAGCTGATGGCGCTAAGCTGGACGCGTGCAGCGGTTGAACAGATTGGCATCCTTATTCGCGATGAAGCTCGCGTTTCCGATGGCAACTATCGTTTCACTGAGCGGCAGACAAATTCGATCCTCGACCTGCGACTCTACCAGCTCACTGGGCTCGAACGGGAAAGCATCAAGAAGGAATATGATGAGCTGCTGACGACGATCAAAGACTTGCTGGACATCCTTGCGCGCGAGGCGCGCGTTTTCAAGATCATCAAAAAAGAGCTCCGCGAAATTCAGGAGAAATACGGCACGCCGCGACTTACGGCGATCGTGCCGGACGAAGGGGAGATGAGCTTGGAGGACCTCGTGGCGAACGAAGGCACCATCATCACGATCACGCACAATGGATTCATCAAACGCACCGCTGTTTCCGCTTATCGCTCGCAGCGACGGGGCGGCAAAGGGGTGATGGGCATGACGACGCGAGAAGGTGCGACGGAAGCGCACGACGATGATTTTGTGGAGCATCTCTTCACCGCGACGACTCATGACTACCTCATGTTCTTCACGCAACAGGGACGCTGCTATGTCGAGCGGGTCTATGAGATCCCGGAGATGAGTCGGACTTCCAAAGGTCGCTCCATCGTCAATCTTCTTGAGTTGAAATCCGACGAAAAGATTGCGGCAACCATCCGCATCCAAGGAAAGAAGAACGAAGGTGAGACGTGGGATCCGGACAAAAACATCTTCTTCGCGACGAAGAGCGGCATCGTAAAGAAGTCGAACTTGTCGCGGTTCAAGAACATGAAGAAGGGAGGACTCATCGCCATTCAGATCGAAGAAGGCGATAAGTTGATCGACTGTAAGCTAACCGAGGGTAACGATGAAATTGTTCTGATTACTCGCGAAGGGATGTCGATCCGCTTCACGGAAGATGAAGTGAAAGATCAAGCTCGTGACACGATTGGCGTGTGGGGCATCCGGCCGGAGCCGGGTGACTACGTGGTGGCAAGCGCGCTGGTCAGTGAGGACTGCACTCTGCTGGTGGCTGGCGACAATGGAATCGGCAAACGCAGTCCTTTCAATGGTGACGGCGGATACCGGCTGCAGGGGCGCGGCGGGAAAGGAATCATCACGATGAAAACCGCCGATAAAACTGGCCTCGTAGTCGGCGGACTCACGGTGCGCGAGAGCGACGAGATCATGCTCATCACGAACAAAGGCCAGATGATCCGCACGCGCGTGAAGGAGGTGCGCGAAGCGGGACGTAATACGATGGGTGTGAAGCTCATCAACCTGAAACCCGGCGAAAAGCTCAACGCGATTGCGCCTGTTGTTTCTCAAGATGAAGAGGAGCAAGCCGAAGGCGAAGTGCCGGTGGTCACTTAAACTCCACCCGTTGCGCCACAGGCTGGCTGCTCGCGCTTGATGCTACACCGCTGCTTCCAACATCAATAGCCAGAGTCCCAGGTTAGTCACACTGCCCAAAGACTACGGTAGAGCGTGAGACTGCAATCCTAGACACGCGCCAGAGCAGGCTAGCAACCCGGCAAAAACTTCGCTGCCGCTAATGTCAGCAGCGACCTTGTGGTGCTGCCAAGATAGGTGAAGAGCCATGGCTGCGAGCGCTTTCGCAACCTAGCGAGTCCGCGGATACTTGATCGGGCCACGGCTCTCCGCGGTTCCCGGCACGTTTCCACCTGCGAAGACATGAAGAACAAGATCGACGCGCTCGTTTCCCAAATCGGCGAGATCATCGTAGGCAAGGAAGAGGCGGTGCGGCTGGCGGTTGCCTGCCTGCTTGCACGTGGGCACTTGCTGATCGAGGACGTGCCGGGCGTCGGAAAGACGACGCTCTCGCAAGCGCTCGCGCGCGTGCTCGGCCTGCACTTCCGGCGCATCCAGTTCACCAGTGATTTGCTGCCGGCCGATATCCTCGGGAACTCTATTTTCGACCGCGAGCAGACCCGGTTTGTTTTCCATGCCGGGCCGCTCTTTTCGCAGGTTGTGCTGGCTGATGAGATCAATCGCGCGACGCCGAAAACGCAAAGCGCACTGCTCGAAGCGATGGAGGAGCATCACGTCACCATCGATGGCGTGACGCACGCGTTGCCGGAGCCGTTCTTCGTGCTGGCAACGCAGAATCCGCAGCGGCAGATCGGCACTTTCCCGCTCCCGGAGTCGCAGCTCGACCGGTTTCTGATGCGAATCGAGCTCGGAGTACCCGACCGTGCGGCGGAGCGCCGGATGCTGCTCGGAGGCGATCGGCGCGAGCTTTTGCGGGACGTGGCGCCCGTGCTGGATGCAGAGACGCTGCAACGCTTTCAACTGGCCGTGCGCCAGATCCATACGGCGCCGGCACTGCTCGACTACCTTCAGGATTTGCTGGATGCGAGCCGGCAGCGTCACCGCACGGGCCTCAGTCCACGGGCGGGTCTCGCCTTGCTCCGGGCCAGCCAGGCGTGGGCATTGATGCAAGGCCGCGAGATGGCGCTCCCGGAGGATTTGCAGACGGTCGGTGTGGCGGTGATGGGGCACCGGCTCGGGCAGGATCTGGAAAGCACGGGCGAAAGTGGGCGCACCCTGACGCATGCGATTTTGAAAGCAGTGCCGGTTGGGTGAGTGACGGTAATTGGCGGCGAGCATTGCAACGCGATGAGAGACACACCTCGAAAGGCATCGAAATCATCGAGGATTGCACATCGTTCACTGGACTTTGATTTAGCTTCGGGAGAACGGGCATCCGACATCGCATTCACCGACCATGCGCACCTTCGTCCTCCCAAATCGCAATACTCTGGGTCTCGCCGCTGTGCTCGCGGCCATGTGGTATGCCGGCGCGAGTCAGAACAACGGCGCGGCTTTTCTTCTCTGTTTTGCTTTGGCGAGTGTGGCCGCGGTTTCGGTCGCCCACACCTGGGCAAATCTCCGCGGACTCACGCTGCGAGCTGAACCGATCGCGCCGGTCTTTGCGGGTGAAGCCTTGACCGTGCCGCTGCTGGCGCACTCGGCGGCGGGGCATCGCCATGCCGCGGTGACGGTGTCGATGCCCGGCGCGGACGAGCCCGCGCGCTTTCCAGAAATCACACCGGACGGGCCGCAGCGCGCCAGCCTTTATGTCGGCGGCACAGTGCGGGGGCGCTTCGATAGTTTGAAGTTGCGCGCGACGAGCCTGTTTCCACTCGGCTTTTTCTCAGCGCAAAAGACGGTGGTAGTCCGCCAGACTTACTACGTCTATCCCGCTCCGGCTGGAACGCTGCCGCTGCCCGTCTCGCAGGAGCCCGCGCAGGAGGTAAAGGCGGGCGCGCGCGGTGAAGGCGACGATTTCGCGGGAGTCCGCCAGTGGCGCGCCGGAGAGTCGATGAGACATATCGATTGGAAAGCGGTCGCACGTGGGCAGCCGCTGCTGACGAAGCAATGGGAAGGCGACAACAATGACCAGCATCGCCTGTGCTGGGGAGACACTGCCGGCCGTTCGTCTGAGGATCGGCTGAGGCAAATGGCGCGCTGGGTGGTGCTGGCGGAGCGCACTGGCGCCGCTTACGCCCTGGAAATGCTGGGAGTCAGGATCGCTGCGGATCGAGGCGAAGCGCATTTCCACGCTTGCATGCGCTTACTGGCAGAGTTCGTGGAGGGGAAAGTGGATGGCTTCGGAAGCCGTGACGGAACACTTCGGCAGTCATGATGCCCTTGCTTCTGGTGTTCTCCTCATGAAACTCACCCGCGCCCGATCGGCTCTCCCGACGCTGCCGCTGCTGCTAGTGTGCAGCGCACTCGTTGCAGCGGGCCTCACACTGGCCGGGCAAGTCCCCGCCAGTGCGGTGTTCATTTTCCTCGGCTGCGTGGCTGCGCGTGCCGCGCTGAACGTGCGCCGCGCACTGCTGCCGGCACTGCCCGTGCGCCTGCTGGTGCTGGCGACCGGGATCGCAGTCATTGGCACTTCCCACGGCTCGATCTTTGGCCTGGAGCCGGGCCTCGGAGTGCTGCTGATTTTGATCTCGCTGAAGCTGCTGGAGGCGAACTCCATGCGCGATATCCAGGTGCTGGCGCTGCTCGGTTTTTTCCTCGGCTTGTGCAATCTCTTCTTCTCGCAGGATCTCTCGCGTTCGCTTTTTGTGGCCGCAGATTGTGGAGCCCTCTGCACTGCGCTGATCATGCTGCATCGCGGCGCGAAGACGCCAGCAGCGCCCTCCGTGCGGCTGGCGTTCACCCTGCTGGCTCAGGCCGTTCCGCTCACTGCGCTGCTCTTCCTTTGCTTTCCGCAGACGCACCTAGGTTTTCGCGTCCTCATCGGGCGACACACTACGGGGATCGTGAGCCTTTCCGAGGAGATGACGCCGGGAAGCATGGCCTCGCTGGCGCAAAAGGATGAGCCGGCGTTTCGAGCTATTTTCAAGGAAGGCGCGATCCCGCTCCCGTCCGCCCTTTACTGGCGGGGGATGGTGCTGTGGCGCTGCGAAGGCCTGACGTGGCGGCGGGGCGGCGAGGGGCTCTCGTCCGAGGAACCGGACGCGCAGCTCGCGGGTGCGCCGGTGCAGCACACGATCTATCTGG
>CAXSDZ010000031.1:0-18906 GCA_964235505.1 uncultured Chthoniobacteraceae bacterium | reverse complement strand
TGGATCGGCCGGCGGAAATCCGCGTGTCCGGGGCCGAGTCTCTCCCCGGTGGTTACTGGAGGAGTTCGCGGCCCGTGGTCACCTCGATGCGCTACGAAGTGCGCTCGCTGCCCGAAAACGTGCAGCGCATCCTCCCTCGCGAGCACCTCGCCGCGGCGCTCCGCGCGCCCGAAAATGCAGCGCCAGCCGTGCGCGCGCTCGCCGCCGGGTGGCGGGCAGTGGCAGGCGAGGACGACGCGGCACTGGTCCAGATCGGCCTGCGATATTTCCGCGAAAACAACTTTGTCTATTCCCTCTCGCCGGGCACCTACCGGAGCGACCAATTGGAGGAGTTTCTCTTCCGACGGCGCATCGGCTTTTGCGAGCACTTCGCAGGGGCATTTGCCTCGCTGATGCGGCTGGCCAAGGTGCCGGCGCGCGTGGTGGTCGGCTACCACGGGGGTGAATACAATCCGCTCGGGCAGTATGTGCGCGTGAGCCAGGCAGATGCGCATGCGTGGTGCGAAGTGTGGCTGAAAGGCGTGGGTTGGCAGCGAGTGGACCCCACCAGCGCCACCGCGCCGGACCGGATCAATAGCGGCATGGCGAGCTATCTGGAATCGCGCGGCGGCGAAGGCGGCGCGAGCGGACGGCAAGCCTCGGAGCGTTTCGGGTGGCGGCGCGCCTGGCGCGAAACACGGATGCTCTGGGACACGCTCGCCTACCAATGGGATCTGCGGGTGATGAACTACGACCAGGAGAATCAGCTCGCGTTCTTCGCGGCGCTCGGGCTGGAGCGCATCGGAGATGGTGGCCGGCTGACGCTGGTGATCGCCAGCCTTTGCCTGGTGGTGGCAGCGCTCGCTGCGTGGCTGCGCCGTTCCGGGAGACGTCGCGTGCGCGATCCTGCTGCCCGGGCGTATGCGCAGTTTTGCAATGCACTGGCAGCGATCGGTTTGCGACGCGAACCGTGGGAAGGGCCTGGCCGCTTCGCTGCGCGGGCCGCCTCGGAATTCCCAGCGCATGCTGGGCGCATCCATCGTGTGGGTGAACTCTATTCAAACCTCCGCTATGCCATCTCGCCGCCTCCTGTCGCAGAGCTTTTGCAGGAAATTAATGCGTTGGTTCGGATGCTGAAAAAGCGGCAAACGGCCACGTTGCCAAAGGTGGCAAAGGTGGCAAGCGACACACGCGCAAGCTCTTGATGGCTCGGACGGCGCGCGTTCAGCAGAGCACCTGACCACCGCTGACACGTCGTCACTGATCCGTGAGCCTTGTATCGCGTCCATGTCATTCATGTGAGGGATGCGCAAAACCAGTCCGCAGAATTCAAACGGTTGGAATCCGTTTTTGCCATTTTCCAAAGGGGAAGTCGGTCTGGGTCCGTCAGCTCAGGGTGGGTGTCATCCCGACCGAAGCTCCGGGCGAGAATTGACGCGCTAGCAAGAAGGCGCCGCCCGGCGCGCAGTGGAGGGATTGGGGCGAAGGCGGGATGGCTTACGCAAACACACACCCGCTCCATTTTATGCTGAACCCGGCCAGCCGTGTTGTTTCCGTTCCTTCCGGCGATCGTCCACCGGACTCTTTGTGACGATATGATTGCAACCACGTATGGCATTGCGTCTGCACTGTTTCGTGGCATAACACCGTAACCACTATGCGCCTAGATCCCTCCTGCCTCTGCTCCGATCAATACCTCCGCGAACACACCGCGTCCGCTGACGATATCATTTTCACTCGCCGGCAGTTTCTCGCCCGGACAGGCATGGGCTTCGGAGGCATCAGCCTCGCATCTCTTTTCGGCATCAACCCGTTCTCCGCGGATGCTGCGCCTGCGATGGCAGCAGCGGCGGCACTTTCACCTCTTTCGCCCAAGGCACCGCATTTCAAGACCAAGGCAAAAGCGGTCATTCACATCTTTGCCGAGGGTGGTCCGTCGCACGTGGATACTTGGGATCCGAAGCCGGAGCTCACAAAGTTCAACAACAAGTCCATCCCCGGTCATGAGGGGCTGGCCTACGGATCGCCTTTCACATTTGAAAAGCGGGGCAAGTCGGGCGTAGAGGTTAGCGAAGTGTTCCCGAAGCTCGGTGAATGCATTGACGATATGGCGGTGATCCGCTCAATGTGGACGGACATCCCCGCCCATGACGTGGCGCAGCGGTTCATGAACACCGGATCTCTCCAGATCCCGAAGCCAAGTCTCGGCTCGTGGGTGGTATATGGGCTCGGCTCCGAGAATCAGAACATGCCTGGGTTTGTGACCATCGGCGGCAATCCTGAGTGGCGCCAGGCATCGTTCCTTCCGGGCATTTATCAGGGCTGCAACGTGAACTACAATCGCAACATGAACTTGGATGAGGTGCTCTTGAATATTAAGAGTCAGTTCAGCCCTAGTGATCGTCAGCGGCGGCAAATTGACTTGGTCAAGCAGCTAAACATGAAGCACGCGGAAGCGCTGCAACAGGACGCACAGCTTGAAGCGCGGATTGAGTCATTTGAAATTGCTTTCAAAATGCAAACGGAGGCGACTGACGCTTTCGACATCAAGAAAGAGACCGAGGAAACTCGGAAGTCTTACGGAGAGACGGATCTCGGCTCCAAGTTGCTCGTTGCTCGTCGCTTGGTGGAGCGCGGTGTTCGCTTTGTGCAGGTGGCTGCGGGCGGATGGGATCATCACGGCGACTTGGAGCGCTCGCTGCGTGGTCGTGCAGGCGAGGTCGATGGCCCGGCGGCAGCGTTGCTCAAAGATTTGAAGCAAAAGGGACTTCTCGATTCTACCTTGGTCATTTGGGGCGGTGAGTTTGGCCGCACCGTCGTGAAAGATCGTAACGGGAACGCAACGCCTGGTCGAGATCACAACGGTCGTGCGTTTTCTACCTGGCTCGCAGGCGGCGGCGTCAAGGGCGGCACTACCTACGGCTCGACAGACGAGTTTGGCTCCCGGTCAGTGGAGAACAAAGTCCATATCCACGATCTGCACGCCACCGTATTGGCGCTGCTTGGTTTCGATCACACAAAACTTACCTATCGCTACAACGGTCGCGATTTCCGTCTCACAGACAATTACGGCAACGTTGTCCGCGACGTGATTGCCTAACATCAAACGTAAGTGTTTGGCTGCTGAATGTAACTCGCCGCACGAGGTCTCAATGCCTCCTGCGATTATATACTTAAAGCGCGCGCGAACTCCCCATAAATCTATGCACTCCTGTTCCCTCATTTTCGCTGGGCTTGTTGCCAGTGCGAGCGTTACGTTTGCTGCGGAGCCCACTCCTGAGCAGGCACAGTTCTTCGAGAGCAAAGTGCGTCCGGTGCTTTCATCCAAATGCTACAAGTGCCACGCGGTCGAGCAGGGCAAGTCGAAGGGTGGGCTTACTCTCGATACTCGCGAGGGACTGTTCAAAGGCGGCGAGACGGGGCCAGCGGTAGCTCCGGGTAAGATGGACAGCCTCCTACTCACTGCGATCAGCTACAAAGACGCAGATCTTCAGATGCCGCCGAAAGGTGAAAAGCTGAGCGATCAGGAGATTGCTGATCTTACTGCGTGGGTGAAGATGGGAGCACCTGATCCGCGCAAGGCGGACGCAAGCAAAAAGCTGACCGGTTTGACCGATAAAGCTCGTGCTCACTGGGCATACCAGCCGGTAAAAAAGCCGGTGATTCCGACGGTGAAAAACCGTGCGTGGTGCATCACGCCAGTGGACGCCTTTGTGATGGAAAAGCTTGAGTCTAAGCAGATGGCGCCGTCACCTCCTGCGGGCCGGGAGGCTCTCTTGCGCCGCGCGACCTATGATTTGTTAGGGCTGCCGCCGACTCCAGCGGAGATCGATGCATTCACCACTGATCAAGCGCCAGACAATTTTGCATTTGCCAAGGTAGTGGACCGGTTGCTTGCGTCACCTCAATACGGGGAGCGCTGGGGACGGTTCTGGCTGGATACTGCCCGTTACTCCGACACCACCGGGCAGCGGGATGAACGCGGCGCAGACTACCGATTCCCATATGCTTACACGTTCCGGGATTGGGTAGTGAAATCATTCAACGACGACTTGCCTTACGATCAGTTCATCTTGCAGCAGCTCGCCGCGGATAAACTCCCGAACAACAAACCTGAGAATCTTGCGGCGCTCGGGCTGATCACAATTGGTGAACGGTTTCCGAATCGAAACGATGTGATTAATGATCAGATTGACACTGTGAGCAAAGGGTTCCTTGCCATGACCGTGGCGTGTGCGCGTTGCCACGATCATATGTTTGATCCAATTCCGACGAAGGACTACTACGCGATGCATGGCATATTTGCCAGCACGGTGGAACCTGCGGAAAAGCCACTCTTGGCCGGCAAGCCTATTGACCCGAAGCTAAAAGCTGACTTCGAATCGAAGGTGGCTGCAGTCGAGCAGGACAACCGCGACAAATATTATAAGGTGATCGAGGACTTCTCGTTCATGTTCCGCCAGAAAGCGGCCGCTTACATTACCGCCGCACATTTAGGTCAGCGTGACGCGAGTGAGGAGAATCAGCAGAAAGCAGATGCACTTGCGACCGAGGAAAAGCTCGATCGCAATTTGGTGAACGAGATTCGCAACCGTTTGCGCAACAAGGATCACGAAGTCTTCGGACCTTTCGCCCGGCTGACCGCAGCGGGCGATGGCTGGAAAGAAACGACGGCTAAGCTTGCCACTGAGAAGCGTTTCAATCCGTTAATTGTTGCCGCAATCAAAGAATCCTCCCCGCAATCTTGGGAGCAGCTTGCTGAGATCTACGGGAAGATATTTTTGAGCGTTGATACCAAGGCCAAAGATGTAATCAAGGCTTACGCTGGTGCAAAGACGATGCCGGTTGCAGTTGGGAAGGCTGATACTGAAACGAATGGGAAAAATGCAGTCCCAGAAATGATGCAGGCCAGCATGACCATGGGCATGATGTCCGGGGACGTGAACGACGCGAAAGCTGGAACTGTAGCAGGCATCGAGGGTGGCCTTGCGCGTCTAGCGGTGACACCTTTCCGTATCCAGCCAGCCTACGAGCTGAACTCCGACGCTTTGCGAGCGGCCGTTCAGCAGTGGCCGTTGCAGATCCAAGGACGGGCGCGGTTCGATTTCGCCAAGATCAATGAGCTTCTGATGACGCATGATGGCGTCGAGAAAAGGGCCATGGCGGTGAAGGACGCTCCCAAGGCCAAGGACTCACCCGTGTTCATTCGTGGACAAGCGGGTGTCCCGGGTGATGTCGTTCCTCGCAGATTCCTAGAAGTGCTTTCCAATGGTCATCCGCAGCCGTTCCGTCTCGGCAGCGGTCGGCTGGAACTGGCACAAGCAATTGCCAGCAAGAGCAATCCTCTAACAGCGCGTGTTGTTGTGAACCGTGTCTGGATGCACCATTTCGGACAAGGCTTTGTCCGCACGCCGGACGATCTCGGCACGATGTCGGAAGCACCGAGTCACCCAGAGTTGCTTGATTACCTCTCTTGGTGGTTCATGGAGCAAGGATGGTCCATGAAGAAATTGCACAAGCTGGTGATGTTGTCGCAAGCCTACCAGATGACGAGCAAGGTGAACGCTGAGACGAAGAAGACCTTCGCGGTGATGGATCCTGAAAACCGTCTCTTGTGGCGCGCAAATATTCGTCGGCTGGACTTTGAGTCAATGCGCGATTCACTGCTGGCGATGAGTGGCCGTCTGGACCGCACTGTGGGAGGGCAACCGGTGAATTTAACCGAGGAACCATACTCCTACCGGCGATCTGTGTATGGCTACGTGGACCGTGGCAATGTGCCGGAGTTAATGTCGAACTTCGACTTCAGCAATCCGAGCATGACCAACAGCGCTCGCACGACGACGATCGTGCCGCAGCAGGCACTCTTCCTGATGAATTCACCAATGGCTGTCGATGTCGCTCGACGCATCGTGGCACGTCCTGAATTTCAGCGCGAAGGTATTGCGATCAACAGATTGAACGCAGTGTATAAGATTGTTCTCGGACGCGCTCCGGCGGCCAAGGAAGTCGAGTTGGCTTACAAGTTTATCGCGGATGAGACGAGGAAGCAGCCCGAGGTAATGGCAGCGATGAGCGACATTTCCAAGAAGGCTCAGGAGCAGGCTCAAACACGGGCAATGGAGCGCGCAAATCGCAGCGATGCAATCAAGGCGATCCAAAATGAGGGTGAGATCATTGCGAGAGCGCCTCTGGATGCGTGGCAAACCTATGCCCAGGCCCTGCTCTTTTCCAACGAGGCTGCTTATATCAACTAAGCTCAGCCGACATCTGGGCTAAAGCTCGGTTGTCGGCGCATCGCAGTCTGATGTTCAACAAGGCGCTGCTTCGGCAGCGCCTTGTTTTGTTTTATGTGACTGCTAACGTGAAGCCTCGGCGCTTGAAGTGCGCTTCGATTGCATCATCATCGGGCTTACGTCTGTCGGTTCAATGAAGGCCACTCGGTAATAAGGCATTTCAGGCGCGGACATGGCAGTCACAAACCTAGTTAATTCTGTCGCCATTCGATTAGATCAACCAAATCACCAAGGTTTGGACCTGGGCGATGACATGATGCCATTTGTAAGATAACGGTTTAGCGATTCTGTGAAGGGGCAGATGAAAGCACTGGTGATGCGCTGACTCGGAGCCCTCGCAAGCTCCATCTCCGCGCGGTTCATTTTTTCAAGTGATCGCTTCGACTTCTGCGGATGATTTCGACCGTTTGGAACAGGCCGCCACTTCTTATTGGGGCGTCCAAGCATTATCAGCTGTTGAACTGTAGATACCGCAACAACGGTGATCTCCGAGATCGTGCCACCTCCCCGAACTCAGTTCCAAATTCGGCCTTACATCGTCACGAGCTACTCAGTGAGCGGAGCAGTAGCGATGCTTTCGACCTCCGAGCTATCCGATGACAAATGTGCTCATCGCCGCTGCAGCTTATAGCAATGATCCAAGTTGCCATCCTTGCGCTGTCTGATTGATTTTCCTTGCACGCAGCGCCTTCCTGTCCGCTCGCGCAACTTCGTAGAGACCTTCGCTTGAATAAATAGCGGAGTAGCGAGTGTGATCGCACGGTTTCTGGTAACGTCCGAATGTGATGCAGCCTTCAGCTAGTGGAGTTATTGGCAAGCATTCCGCCTCGCTAATGAACAACGCATCTCTAGCTTATCACCTACCCATCTTGATCAACTGCGTGAAGGTTCTTAGAAAGACGGCGCCTTCCGCCACAGCCGGGGTGGCGAAAGACCCTTCCCCGAGCGGAAGCCGTGCGAAGGTCTGAAACTTCTCCGCCGCCGCCAAGATAACCAAATCTCCTCGGCGCGTGATATTGAGTAGCCGCCCGTTCACACACACAGGCGAGCCGTAAAATGGTCCTTCCACCCGCTCGCTCCAAAGCTGCTCGTTGTTCGCGGCGCGAAGGCAGGTCACAAGGCCGTTCTCCTTCCACAGAAAAAGCAGGTCGCCCACTGCGAGCGGCGTCGGCACATAGCCGCCCGTCCGCACTACTTCGTAAGCTTTCTCCGGCGGCTTGCCTCCGATTCCAGGTCGCACAACAGAGACGAGGCTTTCTGCCTGTCCCTCGCCGCATTGTGCGATGACCAGCCCACCCTGTGTTGTCACCGGGGATGCCACACAGCGCTTCGGCATCAAGGCCGGCAGCTCCCAATTCACCTTGCCCGACCGCGGATCGAGGCTGCTCATGCCAGCGCTCCGGCTGATGAGGATCAACTGCGCGTCGCCACTCGCTGGACAAAAGATGCACGGCGTAGAAGCGGTCGAACTTGTGCTCAAGCGCGGCGTTTTCCAACGGACCAAGCCGGTTTTCGCGTCGAGGCAAATGGTGTAGCTCCCCTGCCCGTCCGCGCCTTCCTGGCCGAAATCGAGGATGACACTGCCCTCGAAAACAATGGGCGACGATCCCGCACCGTGCTGCGAAGTGAAGCCGCCGAGCTCATGCTTCCAGATGTCGTGGCCGTCCTTTTGATCGAGAGCCGCAATCCACGATTGCTCGGGTGAAGTCCACCACACAAACACGCGATCCGCGTCCAGCGCAGGCGAGGCGCTGGTGTAGGAATTGTCTGCATGCTGCCGAAACGTCGGCGTCTCCCATTCGCGCTGCCACGCCATCGAGCCGTCGCGAGTATTGACCGCCGCGAGGATGCGTTTGGCAGTGTCCGTGGGCGTGCACGTGACGTAGGCGCGCCCATTCGCGATCACGGGTGAGGAGTGCCCCTTGCCGGGTAGCGCGATCTTCCAGGCAATGTCCTTGTCGCTCCATTCTGCCGACACATTCGCTGCGCTTCCGAGGCCAGAGCCATCCGGTCCCCGGAAGCGCGTCCAATCATCAGCGGCGCGACTATGGAGCGGGGAGACTATCCCAGCCGCGAGAAGGAGAGTAACGACCTGCGAGAAGTGCGCGCGCCGACGTTGCAGCGGAGATGGAGAAAAGTGGGGGAGACGCATGTTGACGCGGACATTGAAGTGGCGCGTGAGCAAGGGAAAGACTGAACCCGCGCGGCACTGCCGCCGGCGTGCGAGATCCTCGTCGCGCCATTGATGCGTGCAGTCGCAGATCGCGTGCGGCGGAGCAGTGCCGCAACCCGAGGCGTGCAAAAGTCCCCTTTTCGCTGCGCGCAGAGTCAGTGGCGATGGTCAGCACACTGTCGCTTTCCGCTGAACTCCATTCAGTAGCGGTTGGCGCATTGGCGCCACACTGCCATGGAAAGTGTGCCGCTTTATGTGCTCATCGGGTCTCCTAGTCCATGCGCGGACAGCGCGACGGTAACACCTTTCGTTTGCATAAACCCTCACCGCATTTTTCCCGATCCCTCCGCTACGCTTCGGGTCACCTGTTTCGCATAGCAACGCTACTAGGCCGGAGCTTCGGTCGGGATGACAAGCGCGTGGAAGCAAAGCTTCACGCAAAGCAGCGGTGCCGGCGTTCCGTTCCGCGATGGTTCCGGAGAAGGTTACTTCCGCGCCCGCAGGCGTTTTCCTGCCGATCGGGTAGGTGAAATTGCGTCCGCCGGTTGCGCCGCCCATCAGGGTCGAAAGTGGGTTGCCGGAGAGCTCACCGATTTCAATGAAGGTTTCCGCGCCTCCCGCCAGGATGCCATCGAAGTAGCACGCGACTTTGTCAGAAAGATGCAGCGCCGCCGCTGGGCGACCGGGCCACGCGTAGTCCGCCGCGATGCGGAAATCGCCACCGTCCGCATCGGTGAGCACATTGATGCGGCCGGAAAAAGCGGATCAGTCCGCGATCAGATCGGTGCGAGTGAATGGAACGGAAAAGTTCAGCGTGCCCGCGCCGGAAAGGCTGCCGTCCAGCGTGCAGCGTGGATCGGCATACAACGTGCCGGTCTGGCCAGCCGAAACGGCGAGGTCCCAAATGGTGACGTCCGAAAGTCCGGCAGGCGGAAAGTTCGGCGTGCTCCACATCGCCAGCGTGCCTCCTTTGAACGTGATGGGCCCGAGGCCGAGTCCCACGATGTTCGCGACGGCGTTGCCGAGCGCGAGCGTGCCGCGGTTGAGCAAAGTCACGCTGCCGGTGAAGCCCGCCCACGTGCCTTCCGGCGTGAAAAGCGCGGTGCTGATTCCAAGGCTTCCGCTGCCGGAAAAGGCGCCGGAGAAGGTGGTGTTGGCAGCCGTGGCGATCGTGCTCGGAGCCGCGATGACGATCGCATTTGGCACCACGTAAGCCGCGGCGGTGGAAAGCGAAAGCGCGGCTCCGCCGAGCGTCACCGCGCCCGATCCGAGCGTGCTCGCACCGCTCAGCGCCAGCGTTCCTTCATCGATCGCCCTGCCGCCGGAGTAGTTGTTCGCTGCCGCAATGCTCAGTGTCAGCGTGCCGCTTCCGCTTTTCGTCAGCGCCATCGTGCCAGCGAGCGAACCGCTCCTGGCGGTCGTGTGATTCTTCGCCCCGGAAACTGTCACCGCGCCCGGCAGCACTGTTCCGTTCAAAGAAAGCGCGGGAGCCGCCGAGCCCCGGACATCCAGCAACGCCAAGTCGCCTGCGCTGAAAGCAGTGGCCACGGTGCCTTGCAATCAGGTTGCCGCCGTGGCGTCACACGCAGTCACGGCGTTGTCCCCTTTCCACACGAGATTGCGCGGGGCGCCGCTCGCACTCACCAGCAGCGCGCACTGCTGCGTCCACGCGCTTCCCTCCGCGTCCATCACTTTGATGTCGAATCTGGCGCGACCAACGAGATTCGGCGTCGGCACGAAATGCACCAGCGCACCTCCCGTGCCGGATTGATTCGCCACACCGCCGGAGATCTCGGAAAGCGTAAAGACCGGCGCGTTAGCAAAGCCGCTCGTCCATTTGCGCAGATCAATAGTCGATGGACGTCGGCGCGCCAGCGGTGCTCTTCGCCACGGTCCCGTGCGGCACCACGAGGAAGTGCAGGTATTCCTCCAGATACGTGCAGCCCACCGGCGTCCCCGCTGGGAAAAAGCAGCGGCAGTGATGACCCCGCCGCTGTTCGCGAAGACGTTGTTGTGGTCGTCCGCGCCGGGGTTGAAGCCGAGCGCTGTTTCCCACGCGTCTGGCATCCCATCGCGGTCGGAGTCCGCCGGCGCGGCCACAGAAAGCAGCGTGCCGAAGCCGCCATTGCTGGCGCCTGTATGGCTCACGCGCGACACGTGATTCCGCCGCAGCGCGACGAGATTATTGATGAGAATCGCGGCAAGATCGTCGCGCAGCGGGCGGGCGGTATCCGCGTCCAGACGCAGCGGACGCGATGCCGTAGCCTTTATCCGTCGCTGGCGCACCAAGCGAGAAAAACGCTGCCGACAACGAGCAGCGCACGAGAGCAAAGGGAGAGAAATGAACGCATGGGGGTGGAGATGGAAACGCGGGCTTGGGAAGAGGGAGGGCCGCCAGCACTCGCGGCAGTTCAGGCGATCCACGCAGGATTCGGAGCTTCTGCGCGGCGGCGGGGAGCAGCTCTTGCCAGGAGTGGGACCATGGTCGCGCAGCACCGCGATGCCGTCCATTCACCCGAACGGGTAAATCTGAAACGCACCGGCATCGAGCGATGGACCAGGTTCGGTGCTCCATTCCGACGGCGTTCTGCCACGTGCTCCGCTGTGGCTTCTGAACGCTCCAATCAGAGCCGCCTATCAAGCGTTTCGTTTCGGTGAGCTTTCTCCCCACGCCGTGTCATCCCGACCGAAGCTCCGGCCAGGCAGCGTTGCCTAGCGAAAGGAGTTGGCCTGGAGCGCAGTGGATCGCGCTGCGCACGTTCACCGGCACCTCCCGCCGCTACTTCCGCGTGGCGAGATATTCCACCAAGTCCCGCAGCTCGGATTTACTCAGAAAGTCGCGGATGTTTTCCGGCATCGGCGAGGGCGCGCTCGTGCGGTTCTGGATGTTTGCCACGGGCACGCCGACGCTCTTCGGCTTGCCCTGCTCGTCCAGCGTCTCGACCTGCAGCGTCGCGGCGTCCTCCTTCACCAGCCGGCCCACCACGAAGCTCGCGTCCTTCAACGTCAGCACCACTGTCTGGAAACCCTCGGCGATTTTGGCGTTCGGATGAACGATAGATTCCAGCAGATATGCGCGGTCTTTCTGCGCGCCGATCCGGGTGAGGTCGGGGCCGACGGCGCTGTCGCCGATCTCGCATTTGTGGCAGCGCAGGCACTGCACCTCCGCTTTTTCGCGGAAGGTCTTGCGGCCGCGCTCGGCGTCCCCGCCGACGAGTGCGATGCGGAAGGGTGCGAGAAGATCGGCGGCAGGCAAAGTCGCTTCATATTGTTTGATCTTCGCATTCAGCTCGCCAGCGTTTGCTTGGCGGGCAGCGTCGAGGAGGTCGAGTTGCACTTCGGGAGCGATCCCGCTGCCGGAGATGATGCGATCCAGGAGCGCGCCGAGCAGCGCGTTGGCTTCCGGCGTTTTGACCCGCGTGAGTGCGGAAACCGCCGCCTGCTTTTCCGCCACGCTGGCGTTCTGGATGATGTCGCCAATCGCCTTCACCGCCGCGGCGGGATCGACGTTCGCCAAAGTCTTCAGGCCTTCGCTGCGCACTTTCGCGCTTTGCTCGGCCACGGCGAAGCGCGCGACGTCCGGCAGCCGCGCATCCTTCAGCGTCGCGAGCGCCTGCATCGCCGCCACTCGCGCGTCGCTGCGCGCGCCGGAGTTTTTTACGAGCGCAAAAAGCGCGTCACCCGCGGCTGTGATTCCGAGCTTGCCCGCGAGCTGCGCGACCGCTTGCTGCACTGCGACCGGGCTGTCTTTCAGCAGCGCTGGAAGGGCGGGCGTGATCGCCGTCACCGCGTCCGTCGCACTGCGATCGGGCAGCGGACGCCACATGTTGAGCACGCGGTCCCGCGGCCCGGGTCGGGCCCAGTCGGCAAGCACCTCCAGCGCCTCCTGCCGCGCGGGCTCCGGTGCGCCGGGATCGGACGCAAATGCTGTGAGCGCCTGCGCATGCTCCGCCTTGCCCAGCCGGAAGTTTGCGTTCACCACACGGCTGAGCAGAGGTGCGTCGGTGATTCCTTTTCGGGCGATGAGCTTCGCGAGCTCGTTCATCGCGCCGTCGATCGGCACGTCGTGGATTGCGCGCGCAGCCTCCAGCATCACGCCGCGGTCGGCATCGGCAAGAAAGCGTGCGATTTCGGGGCTCTTCTTCCGCCGCAGCGCGAGCAACGCACCGATGCGCACCGCGGTCGAGCCGTCGGCTGCCTTCGCCGTGAGCTGCTGCGCATTTGCGACGCCGGCCAGCCCCATGACGCCGCCGTGGCGCAGGATGGGATCGGCGTCGTTGTTTTCCGCGAGCATCTGGCAGAGCGGCTCAAAGGCGGGACCGTGTCCGATTTTGCCGAGGCTCATCGCGGCAAAGAACCGCACGCGGGTGCTGCCGTCCTTCAAAAGTGGCATGAGCTTTTCGCCCGCGGGCGCGACGCGCAGCTCGCCGAAAGCTTTCGCCGCCTGCGCGCGCACCTCGGCATCGCCATCCGCCAGCAGTGGCGCGAGCGGCGCGAGGACTTGCGGGTTTCCCTTCGCGGCGAGCTGCGTGAGACCCCAGATACCATGCAACCGCGCGAGCGGCGCCGGCCCGCTCTGCGCCGCTTTAGTGAAGATTGCGGCCGGGCCATCTCCGCCGCGCGCGGCGAGCTCGAACTGCGCCGCCATCCGCACGCGCATGTCGGCGTGGCCGAGCAGCGCCGCTAGCTCCGGCTCGGGACGTTTGCTCATGCCATCACCGATTAGCTTTTTCGTTTCCGCCTGGAGCGCGGCATTCGCCGCCGGGTCGCTGAAGCGATAAATGCGGCCCTTCCCCACTCCACTCCAGCTTTCCACCCAGTCGAGCATGTAGAGCGCGCCGTCTGGCCCGAATTCGACATCGGTCGTGAGCAGCCCTTTCACGAAATCACGACGCTCTTTCAGCTTGAAAAACGCGCCCCGCGGCTCCAGCGCGATTTCATGGACCACGCTCGCGCTCGCGCCGCCCCGGAAGTCGGAAAGAAAGAAGCGGTTCCGGTATTTGTCCGAAAGGCCGGTGCCGGGATTGTAGGTGAGGCCGGAGGGGCCGTTGCCGATGTTCGCGATCGGCGGGATGAGGTATTTGGCCTTGAGCGCTTCCTTTGCATCCCAGAGCCGCTCGCGGTTCCAAGGGCCACGGTCGCTCAGGTATTGAAAACCCATGCGCCAGCCGCAGTCGCCGCCCTCGACCAGCATCGTGAAGCGCGCCTGGTCGCCGCCGTCGGAGTTGTTGTCGCCGGTGAAAAGATTGCCGTGCTCATCGAAGGCAAGCTCCTGCGGATTGCGCACTCCGCTGGCGAAGATTTCCAAGCCGCTGCCGTCGGGGTTCGCGCGCAATATCGAGCCGGTGTCGGGCTCTGAAACCGTCCGGCCACCCGGAGTCTTCACGTGCAATCCGCGGTCGCCGATCGACCAGTAGAGCTTGCCATCCGGGCCGAAACGCAGCCCGTGCATGTCGTGCCCGCGAAAGGCGAACTTCACGCCAAAGCCGCTCAGGAGCTTGTCTTTCGCGTCCGCGACGCCATCGCCATTGTCGTCGCGAAAGCGCCAGAGATTCGGGATGCAGGTCCACCAGACTTCGTTCCCGCGCGCGAGGATTCCCGCACCGGTGCCATCGAGCGGATCGTTGAAGCCATCCGCAAAAACGGTGCTTTTATCCGCCTTGCCATCGCCGTCCGAATCCTCCAAGCGCACCACGCGATCGGCGTATTTGGTGAACTTCTCCGCGAACTTCTTCGGGTCCGGGTAGAACTTGTGAATCATCGCGAGCCGGTCCTCCACGGTCCGGGCGGCGATGTCGTCGTCCAGCCAGTTGCCGTGGCCACGGTTGTCTTCCACTCCACGCTCCTGGCGGTAAGTCTCGGCCACATACCAGCGGCCCTTTTCATCAGGAGAAAAGGCGACGCCATTCGCAAGCATCGGCTCGGCTGCGAAGAGTTCGAGCCTCAGTCCCGGGTCAAACTTGAACCCCTTCATCGCCATCGCGCCTTCCTCCGAAGCCGCGGCGACGGTGGGTGCATCCGCCTTGTCGCCACCTCCACCGACTGGCACGGCCCACGCGGAACCGCAAAGGACGGAGAAGCCGGAGCAAACGAGAAGAACAGAGCGGGGCGACATGAAGATTCCGAGAAAGAGCCGCGAACATGGCGGCGGCTTAGGCGGAATGCAATTCGGGCAGCGCAAAAGGCGCGCAAACCCAAACCTAAACGCGCGGAGCAACGCGGGATTTGGTCACAAGCGAAACCCCGTGAACCTGTGGCGGAACCCTGGCGGAAGCTCCGAATTCCGCCAGGGCGCAATCGTCAGACGAGCCTCACGGCTTCACCCGCACGAGCCGAAACGCATCGCGCTCGAACCACACTTCGCCCTTGGTCGCACGCAGCTCGGCGACGAGCACCACATCGCCACCCGGGGCGGCAAACTCGTAGCCGACCGTCTGCCACGGCGTGTCGCCCTTTGCCCCGCTCTGCCCAGCCCGCGTGCCGCCGGAAATGCGCAGTCCCGCGCCTTCGCCGGATGGGCCAGCGGCCGCAACCACGCCGGCGGTGCGGACTCGCGTTTCGATGCGATATTTGCCCGGCTCCAGCGCGATGTTCTTCCGCCACGATGCAGTGCTGTCGCCGTCCGCCCGGATGTGCAGCGCGGTTTTTCCCTCCACGACCGCGCCGTCGATTTGCGCGGCGGCGCCTTCCTGCCGCCAGCCTTCGCCGCCGATCTTCGCGACGCCATTCCCATCAAAGGCGAAAGGCTTCGGCAGATCGCCGAGCTGCTTGCCGATCGCCGCGATGCGCGTCGTGATCCGGCTGCTCGCTTCGTTGATGCGCCCCTGGTATTCCTTCGCCGCCTGCGGATTTTTTTCCGCCAGCGCCGCCCGCACTTTTTCGCCGACCTCGGCTGCGCGCGCCGCCCATTCGCCCGGCTTCAGCACCTCGTTGTAGATCTTTTCCACCCGGTCGCGGTAGAGCCGCTTCCACTCGGGATTGCTGAACACCGCGCCGCCGACTATCGCACCAGGATCGCGCGCAACGGGGAAATTGGCGTCGCCAAACATCTGGTCCATGCCGTGCAGAAAGAACACGGCTTTGCCGAGTCCGGCGTTGAAATGCACCCGGTAGTTGTTGCGGTTGAAATTGTAACCGTCCCAGTGGCACATCAGCGATTCCATCGCGAGAAAGGAAAGGTAGCGATCGATGTCGAGCACCTTCGCCAGCCGCTCCCAGCGCTTCGCGTTGTCGCCTTCCTTGCACGCTGCCAGCAGCTCCTTGATGTCGGAGCGGTCCTTCGGATCACCCTCGTCTTTCTCCATGTTTTCGCTGATTTCCTGGCAAAGGCCGCCATCGTAAATGCTGCCTTCCGGCTGCTCGAAAAAACGTCCGAGAAACTCGTCGGTGAATGCCTCCTTAAACACAAACACACCGAGGTCACGCCCGTTGAAACTGACGAGCGCATGGGTGCAGCGCGATGCCGGCACACCCGCGCGGCGCGCCATCTCGCCGGCGATGAGTTCATTCAGATAAGTCCCGTCCTGCGCGCCGTTGTTCAGGTGGAACCGGCTCATCCCGTGGAAGCGCTCGACCCCTTTGTATTTGTTGAAGCTCACCGTCAAACCGGGCTTTCCATCCGGCCCTTGGAAGCTGCCGGCCGCACCTTTGAGCTTCACGCCCACGGCTTTGTAGGTCTTCCCCGGCTTGCCCTCCTCGATCATCACGCACTCGGCATAGCGCCGGTTGTCTTTCTTCAGATACTCCCACTCTTCGGGAGGAAACTCGAAGCGCAGCCGCACGATCGGGCCATTGAAAAATTCGTCGATCGTCTTGCGGCGTTTGTCGGGTTTGGGGATGGCCGGCTTTGCCTCCGGTTCAGGTGTCGGCGGCTTTGGCTCGGTGGCCGCAGCCGCAGGCTTCGCCTCCGCTGCCGGGGTCGCGGGAAGTGCGGGTGCCGCGGCGTTCGCGACCAGCAGCGGCTGGGATGCGGACGCGGCTGTCGGCGCGGGCGAGGCTGCATCCGGCAGCGTAGGCAGAAGCAAGGGATCAGTGTCGGACGTCTCCACGCGCACCACTCCCGAGCTTACATAGGGGCTCGCGAAGATCGCTGCTACGACGAGTGCCAGAGCGGCGATGCCGATGTTCAGGCACTTCGATCCCAAGTCCGAACGGACCTTCGGCGAGGCGGGTGGCGTGGGCACAGGGCAGTTCCGTTGGCGTCGCATAACGTGAGAGCACAATGATGTTCGGGGCCAAAAGCTTAGCAAAGCTCGAATGAGCCGGACGGCGCGCTCACGGTTTCCCGGCAGTCGCGGGAGGCTTTTCCGGCGTTGCCGCGAGGTCCAGGCAGACCAGCCGATCCTCGCCCCGCAGATATAGCCGCCCACCCGCCAGCACCGGGCCCGCCCAGCAGGGATACGTGAGACCCGGCACCTGCCAGCGGCCGAGCTCTTCGAGCTTTTCTGGATGGGGTCGGAAGAGCCCCAGCAGCCCGCACTCGCCGAGCGCGATGAGTTTCCCATCCGCCAGAATGGAGGAGCCGCGCCCGAACACATTCGGCGGGGTTTCTCCCGCGGCGAGCTTCGCGTGGCCGCCATTTGGGAAGCCCTCCGCCCGATCCCACTTCAACGCGCCGGTCGCCAGCTCCACGCAGCGAAACCGTGCGTCCGGCTCGTTACGCCCGCTGAATGCGAAAAGGTGTCCGGCGTGAAGCACGGGCTGGCTCCAATGCATCTCCAGCGCGAGAGAGCGCCAGAGTTCGTGGAGCGTCCAGCGTGGAGCGTTGAGCGGTGGCGTGGCCTCATCCGCCCCACGCTCTACGCTCGACGCTTCAAGCTTTTCCACCTGCAGCAGCACGGAGCCGGTTTTGAAGTAGGCCGACGAGAGAAAGATCGTATCGCCCTGCACGACGGGCGTCATCGCATTCACCGACGAATCCTGTCGCGCGCGGAACCAAAAGGAGAAGTTCGCCGCGCCCGTCGCAGGATCGAGCGAGACGAGCCCCTGCCGGGTGATGCAAAGGATCTGGCGCTCCCCGCAGATGGTCGCTGCGACCGGCGTGCAGTAGCTGGCCTGCTTGTCGAAGGCGGGATCGGCAGGGTTCCAGCGCACGGTGCGCTCGCCCGGCCAGCCGGTCATCGGCACCCCGTTCCAGGTCTTCTCGCCGACATTCGCCCACAGCGTCTTGCCCGTCGCCGCATCGAATGCGACCACTCCCGCATTTGGCTGTCCGCCGGCCATCACGATCAGCCGATCGCCTTCCAGAATGGGCGAAGTGCCGACGCCAAAGAACGCCTCCGGCACGTGGAAATCGCGCCCGGTGTCGCGCTGCCAGACCGGTTCGCCGGTTTGCAGGTCTAGGCAAAGAAGCAGCCCTTCCGCGCCCAGCGTGAAGCAGCGGTCTGCCGTCAGCAGTGGGGTGCCGCGCGGTCCGTTGTTGTAGCCAAACGGATCGGTGAAATCGCTCGGATTTCCGTGGCTCCACCGCCGCGCGCCGGTCTTCGCATCGAAGGCCTCCACCCGCTCCTCGCCTCCGACCCGGTGATGCAGGACCAGCAACTCGCCGCGCACCGACGGGGCGCTGTATCCCGCGCCGACCGCGGCGCTCCACCGGACCGGCAGCCCCGCTGGCGGCAGCGCGTCGATCAGCCCGGTCTCGGCAGACACAGCGTTCCGCGTCTGACCAAGAAATTCCGGCCAATCCGCCGCACGCAGGCTCGCTGGGCACGCGGCGGCGAGGCAGAAGAAAAGGATGCGGCGGAACATCGCACGAAAGTGGATGGCACCCGACGGACGCGCAAACCAATCGTCGCGGCGCAGCGGAATCCGTTCGCTTTCTCGCGCCCTCCCCTTGCCATCCTATCTCGCGCATCGGCCGCGCGTTTTCCCCATGCGCAGCCGTCGCGGTGATTGTGTTCGATCCTGCCCTGTTCCAATGTTTATCCCTTCGCGCACTGCTGCCATGAAACCTTTCACCCGCCGCGCCGCTCTCACTGCGCTCCCGCTCTGCGCCACAGCTTTCGCGCTTCTCGCCGCAACCGGCGAGGGCCAGCAGACCCCCGATGCCGCTGCGCCGGGAGCAATGCGCGAGGCGAGTCCCGGCGTCTTCGAGCTCGGCCGGCTGCGGCTCGATAAGACGGCGCGCAACGTCCGCTTTCCCGGTGCGCTGAACATGGACAAAGGCGCGCTCGAATACCTGCTCGTCGGCCCCGGTGGCAGCACGCACGAAAGCCTCCTCGTTTCCGAAATCCCGCCGCAAGACGTGCATCTCGCAATGGTGCTGCTCGGCGCAAAAGGCGCGGGGCTGAATGCACCTGCTCCCGGCGAAGCGCCGCCCGCGCAGATCACCGAGGAATACCTCAAAAATGCCCCAAAGCTGAAAGGCGACGCCATCACGATTGCCGTGAAGTGGAAGGCAAAAGGAGGCGCGGAAAAATCTGCTCCGGTGGAGGATTGGCTGCTTCACACCCCAACGGG